>JASHTS010000161.1 GCA_030040425.1 Acidobacteriaceae bacterium
CCGGCGGGCGAAGGGTGCAGGTGATCGCCGCAGTCGAAGGCCGGAAGCAGATGATCGGGGTGCGCGGGGTCGCGAACCACGGCGTCGAAGTCGATGACGGCGTCAAAGTGGCCGGGCGCGCGAATCCAGGCATTCACCGCTTCGCGGTCCGCTTCTTCCTGCGCTCCGGGATGGTAATAATCCGAACCGGCGTAGGGTGTGATGGTGGCGCCGTAGACGCGCAGGCCCTGGGCGTGGGCGCGGAGAATGATCTGCTGGTAGGCGGCGACGACGCGCGCGACGAGGTCAGCGTGATCGGCGGGGGTGGCCACGCCGTTGGCTACGCCTTCGCCCCGCGCCAGCTTGCCCAGATCGTTCACACCTTCAAAGACGATGAGCCAGCGCACGCCGGCCTGGGCGAGCACATCGCGATCGAAGCGCGCGAGAGCGTTGGGGCCGAGACCGTCAGTGAGGAGATGATTGCCGCCGATGCCCTGGTTGGAGACGCCGAGATTGCGCGTGGCGGGCGAGGCAGCGAGACGCGCGGCGAGCACGTCGGTCCAGCGGTTGTTGCCGTTGGTGGTGGAACCGTGGCCGTCGGTGATGGAGTCGCCGAGGGCGACGATGGAGGCTGCGCCGGCGGGCGCGAGCACGTCGATGGCGGAGAGCTGGTACCAGTGATCGATGCGTTTAGCCGTGGGCAGATCGGGCGCGGAGACAAAGTCGCCATGGAGGTAGTAGCTTGTGGCGCGCGAGCCCGGATGGCCGGTCTCGACAGCGGGCGGGGAGTCGAGATAGAAGGTGACGGCGAGATCGGAGAGCGGGGCGAGGACGATTGCGACGGGATCGGAGACGAACTCGGCGCCGGGGGGAATGATGACGTCGCTTTTGCCGGCGAAGGTGATGGCCTGATCGGTTGCGGGATCGATAACGGGCGAGGGGGCCGGCGAAGCCGGCGAGAGCGGGCGCGCGATGTGCACCGACGTAAAGTGCAGCGCCTCTTTACCAAACGCATTTGACAGATGAACGCGCAGAGCTGAGCCGCCGAGCGAGAGATGGACGATCTGGCGGAGGGTGGCGTCGGTGAGGTCGCCGGTGGGAAGAGCGTTCTGCGGTTCGGGAATCTGTTGCGAGGCGGCCCAGCTGACAACCCATGTGGCCGACGCCGGTTGGGATGGGGCCGGCGAGGACGGGGCCGGCGAGGATGGAGGCGCGGATTGGGCGGCTCTGTTCGCCGGAACGATGAAGAGCGCAAGCGTCAGAAGGAAAAGAGTGCGGGAGAAGCGTGTCATCGTTTACTATTTGACCCGAACTAAATCGGTTTTTGAAGTGCAGCCAGCATACACCCGGAGGGCAGATGCGCATTGCGATTGGTTCGTTTCCCGTAGCCTTGATGCTTGCCGCCGCCTTGCCGTTGTGTGCACGGCAAGAGAGCTCCACGCCGCCGCCGGTGACCTTCACCGCGCAGCAGGATCAGCAGAACATGATGGAGCAGCTGGGCATCAAGGCGCTGCGGCCCGGGCCGAGCGGCAATGAGAATGCGCCCAACCACGCCAACTACGACGAGTCGAAGGCGAACCCGTATCCCGATATTCCCGACCCGCTGACCATGAACGACGGCGCGAAGGCGACCACGGCGCAGATCTGGTGGAAGAGGCGCCGGCCGGAGATCGTGGAGATGTATTCGAAGTACGTCTATGGCTTTGTGCCCGAGAACGTGCCCGAGGTGACATGGACGGTGAGAGCGGTCGACCATGAGTTCATCGGGTTCACGCCGGTGCTTGCGAAAGACCTGATTGGGACTGCCGACAACGCCTCGTATCCGGCGATCAGCGTGAAGATGCATATGACGCTGGTGACGCCGGCGAACGCGAAGGGGCCGGTGCCGGTGCTCATCATGTTCGGCCCTGCCGGGTTTCCCAATCCCAATGAGCCGCGCGGCGAGGAGCTCGATCGCCTGAACGACGCGATGAAGGCGCTGCTGTTGAAGCAGGACCCTTCGCTCGAGGACGTGCTGGCCGCACATCCGGCGTGGGAGCCGTTCAAGGCGAGCCCGCTGTTTCAGATGCCGCAATTGAACGCCGACGGCGATCCTCCGAACGAGTGGGAGCTGGCCGCGGCAGGATGGGGATTTGCGCTCCTCGATCCGGCGAGTGTGCAGGCGGACAACGGCGCGGGGTTGACGCGCGGCATCATCGGACTGGTGAACAAGGGCCAGCCGCGCACGCCGGAGCAGTGGGGCGCGCTGCGCGCGTGGGCGTGGGGCGCAGGCCGCGCGCTCGACTATCTCGAGACCGACCCGGCGGTAGACGCGAAGCACGTGGGCATCGAAGGCGTCTCGCGCTACGGCAAGGCGGCGCTGGTGACCATGGCCTTCGATCAGCGGTTCTACATGGTGCTGGTCGGCTCGTCGGGCAAAGGCGGAGCCACGCTGCTGAGGCGCAACTTCGGCGAGGCGGTGGAGAGCCTGACGGGCGGCGAGTACTACTGGTTCGACGGAAACTTCATGAAGTACGGCGCCTCGGAGGCGACGTTCGGCAGCATGAACCCTGGGGACATTCCCGTGGACTCAAACGAGCTGATCGCGCTTTGTGCGCCGCGGCTCACCTTCATCAGTTACGGCATTCCGGAGAAAGGCGACGCCAAGTGGCTCGACCACGAGGGCAGCTTCATGGCCACGGTGGATGCGAGCCGCGTGTTTGCGCTGCTGGGCGCCAGAGGACTTGAAGGCTTCGGCGATTACCGCACGGCAAAGATGCCGCCGGTGAACGACGGATTGCTGGATGGGCAGCTTGCCTGGCGGCAGGACGATGGCGGGCACACGGATGCACCGAATATGAAGTGGTTCATCCAGTGGGCCGACAAGTACATGAGCTACGCGCCGCAGCCGTAGCGGCCGGCGAGTTCAGAATTGCCATCCGCCGATGGCATAAACGGCGCCGCAGAAGCCCAGAAAGAAGAGCGAGGAAAGAATCAGTCCAATGCAGAGCAGAACCCTGTGCGTGAACGCGCCCGCCAGGCTGAGGACGAAGAGCAGTGCCGCAATTCCCATGGACCAAGCGAGGCCCGACTGGTTGTGCGGATCAATGAAAAAGAGAGCCATGATGAAAGGCAGGGGAACGAGCAGCGTGGAGGCGATGAGGCCGACCGACGCCAGGGTCTGCCGCCAGCCGAATGGAGGCGCAGCTGGTACGTCGCGCAAAGTGACGATCCAGGCCAAGATAAGAACCGCGAAGGCGATCAGAGCGAGGGGCAGCAGCATGAAGATCATGGATTTTCAAGCATTCTACTCCCGGCTGCGAAGCGCTCGCGACCGGCCCTCGTGGGAGAGGTCCGCGTGGAGGCGCACGAAAGCGGGAAAATGAATCGCGGGTCAGCGAAAAACCGGGAGCACGCTAAAAAGCGACGGCGCCGGTGAGATATTTTCGGAAGGAGCCCTCCATTCGAGACGCTCACCCGAACTCCGGCCTGCCGGGATGGTCCACAACAAGGAGGCGCCCGTTTGTGCGTGCGCGAACCGAATGGCGGCAGTTTGCCGGTACGATGGCGACGAGACCGGGTTTCAACCTTCGAGTCTCTCCCTCGATGGTCATTTCCAGTTCACCCTCGATCACTTCGTAGACCTCTTCCTCGGGGTGGAAGTGCTCGTGAATGGATGCACCGGCGGCGAAATCGTAATGCGCGAAGGTCATGCTGCTCGAGTGAACATAGCGGCCTTTCCATCCGGGCAGCCGTTCCACAACCTTCAGTCCATTCGTATCGACAAAGGGCATCGGTTCCTCCCTGTTTGAGTCTTCCAGTTTACGCAACACCGTCAATCACGCGCTCGCCAGAGGCTCTCCCAGTTCCATAGGGCGGCGGTGACCCTGCCCGGCAGCGGGAAGCCGAGCTGGTGCGCGAGCATGCACACCTGCCCGCGATGGTGCGCTTCATGCGCAACCATGTAGGCGAGCATGGCGACATTCCCGGCTCCGCCGGGACCTGCAGATGCGGCGGGACCCACGGGCCAGGGTTTGGCCCAGGCGTCGCGGACGAAGTGCGTCATGCGGCGCGAATCGCCGTGGGCTTCGGCGAGCATCTCCGTGCAGCGTGCGGCGCTCTCGGCGAGCGCGGCGCGGGCCTGCGGGGGCGTGCAGTGCGCGCGGGCAAGCTGGCGCGGGACTTGGAGGTGCGGAGCGGAGAGCCGGATCCATTTGGTGCGCACGTTGTGCATATGGGTGAAGATGGCGGCGATGGTGCGCACTTTGCCTGGCGGCCGGGCCGTCCATGCGGGCGGGGCCAGGCGCTCGATATGGTCCAGAAGCAACTGGTTCATGCGCTCGTTGGCGGCGAAGACGCGGGAAGCGGCGGGACCGGGACCGTTGCGTGGTTTCACAGGTTCACTCCAGCTTGCTGAGTCGGCGTGCGGACATTGTAGCGGCGGAGGAGCGGGATCAAGGGGGGCGGGGGTTGGAGGAACTGCGGTTTCCGCAGACAATGCGGCGATTTGCAGCGTTTTGCAGGGCCGGTGGCGCAGTTGGCTCGCAAGTAATCCTTTTAGTTTGTGTTCATTGCACGAATCTTTGCACTGCGGCTGATGCGTTTGCCGGAGGCCGCGGGTGGGGGTATGGACCGGGATACACCGGGCGACTGCCCGGCAGTTGAAACCCGGCGGATTTCGACTTTGCGGGGTTCGTTGACGTTGGCAGCTTGAGACGTTCTTGCCGAGGCGGGCTGGAGGATGGCCCGAGTCCAGTGTGCACCGCAGGGGGAAATTTTCTGCAAAACGGAGACCGGTTTCGGCGAAAGATTGTGTTCGCTAGCGGACAGTCCCGCCGTTTTTGGACATTGGAGCCTTATCCTGCGTCGGACAACTCTTTTCGTTCCAGAGATCGCCGGTTGGCGGGCTGCTTGCAAGAACAGGGTTGCAGGGAATCCCCAAAGGGAGCAAAAGAGTGTTCCACGACATTCGATATGCGGTGCGGCGGCTGCGCAAATCACCGGGGTTCGTAGTGGCGGCGGTGGTGACGCTGGCGCTGGGGATCGGCGCGAATGCCATTGTGTTCAGCGTTCTGAATGCGTTGATTCTGCATCCGCTCAACGTGCCGCAGGCCCAGAGCCTCTACATGGTGCAACGGCTGTGGCAGGAAAGGGAGCCATCGCCGTCGCAGTCGTATCCGGATTACCTGGACCTGCGCGACCGCAACCACTCGTTCGTGTCGCTGGCGACCTACGACATCATCGGTGCGGTGGGCGTGAATACGGGGGGCGGGACGCCGTCGGCGGCCTGGCCGTATGCGGTGAGCGGGAATTATTTCGACACGCTGCACATCCAGCCCTATCTGGGGCGGTTTTTCGGCACCGCCGATGAGCACGGCGACGCGAGCGTGCCGTATATCGTGCTCAGCTATGCGTACTGGAAGAGCCATTTCGACGGCGATCGCGAGGTGGTGGGACGCACGGTGCAGGTGAACGAACATAACTTCACGATCCTGGGCGTGGCGCCACCGGAGTTTCGCGGAACGGAGCTGTTTTTTGCGCCCGCGTTCTTTGTGCCCATCGTGGACATGCCGCAGATCAACACAGGGTGGAATCCTCTTCACGATCGAGGCACGCACTTTACCTGGATCGTGGGGCATTTGAAGCCGGGCGTGACGCCGGCGCAGGCCGCGGCAGACCTGAATACGATTGCGGCGGCTCTCCGCACGACGTACCCGAAGGATGATTCCGATCTGAAGCTCGATCTGGCACGGCCGGGGCTGGTGGGGGATTATTTCGGGAGGCCGGCGCGGGCATTCATGCTGGGTCTGATGCTGCTCGCGGGGCTGATTCTGCTGGCAGCGTGCGCGAACCTGGGCAGTTTGTTTGCGGCGCGGGCGGCAGATCGCGCGCGGGAGATCGCGGTGCGCATGGCGCTGGGGTCGCGGCGGGGGCTGGTGGTGCGGCAACTGTTGACGGAATCGGTGCTGGTGGCGCTGGCCGGCGGGGCGTTCGGTCTGCTCGGAGGAGTGGCGATTCTGCGCTGGCTGAGCGCATGGAATCCGATACCCATGATTCCGATCAACGTGCCAGTGAATCCGGATGGCTATACCTACGCCGTGGCGCTGGGGCTGGCGCTGGTGAGCGGCTTCCTCTTCGGATTGGTTCCGGTGCGGCAGGTTTTGCGCGCCGACCCGTGGCAGATTATCCGCAGCGGCTCGCTGGGCACGGGGATGCGGCGGTTCTCGCTGCGCGACGTTCTGCTGGTGGGGCAGATAGCGATATGCGCGGTGCTGGTGACCTCCTCGCTGGTGGCGGTGCGTGGGCTGGTTCGCTCGCTCAACAGTAACTTCGGATTCGAGCCGCGGGGCGCGATGCTTGGGATAGCGGCGTTAAGCATGGCGGGCATTACCGGCGATCAGCAGCAGATTGTGGAAAAGCAGATGCTGACCGCGGTGGCCGATATTCCCGGAGTGACGGCGGTGGGTTATACAGACCGGTTGCCGCTGACGGCAACCGGGAACGACTCGTGCGTGTTCTACGCGAGCGACACGGATTACCGGGCCTCAACCTGCCGCGCCGATGCTCAGCAGTTCGATGTTTCTCCGGATTATTTCAAGGCGGCGGAAACGCCGATGCTGGCGGGGCGCACGTTCACGATGGACGACGCCAAGGGCGCTCCGACGGTGGCCGTGGTCAACCGCGAGTTCGCGCGTAAGATCTTCGGCTCGGTGGAGAAGGCCGTCGGCAGCAGCTACAAGACCTACGGCGGCGGACGCGTACAGGTGGTGGGCGTTGTGGAAGACGGAAAGTACGAATCGCTGACGGAAGACCAGGAGCCGGCGATGTTCTATTCGTTCCTTCAGCGGCCATCGGGCAATGTGTGGCTGGTGGTGCGATCGCAGCGCGATGCGGAGGAGACCGCGGCCGCGATGCGGCGGACGCTGCGGAACCTGGAGCCGGGATTGCCGATGCGGATCGAGAACTGGAACCAGGAGCTGAGCTGGGCGCTGTTTCCGGCGCACGTGGCCACGGTGGCGCTGGGGGTTCTTGGTCTGCTGGGGGCGATGCTGGCGGTGACGGGCATCTTCGGCATGGCGTCCTACGTGGTGAGCAAGCGCATGCGCGAGTTGGGAATTCGCGTGGCGCTCGGTGCAAGACGCCAGGAAGTGCTGCGAGCCGCGCTGGGAAGGACCTTCCGCCTCCTGGTCTTCGGGTCAATTGCGGGGATTGTGCTGGGAATGCTGGCGACGAAGGTGCTTTCGTATATCGTGTACCAGGCCACGCCCAAAGATCCTCTGGTGCTGAGCAGCGTCGTGGTTACCATGCTGCTGCTGGGTCTCGCGGCGGCATCGATTCCGGCGCGCCGCGCGCTTGCCGTCGATCCGATGATCCTGCTGCGCGAGGAGTAGCCAGCGGTCCGCGCCGCGGGCCGGCTTTACCGGGTCACTCAAAGCGAGAGCGGGTCAAAATTGTGGAGGGGCCGCGGGCAGCGCGGAGGTTTTGATATCTTCGCAACTTGCGTTGCTAACGGAGAGATTTCCCTGGCTGTCGAGGCTAACTGTCCAGATGGTGTCGTAATCGCCGCTCGGCCACTGGGGAGCAACAGGGGCTCCGCCGGAGCGGTAATAGCTCGCAATGAGCGCATTGACGGTTTTGGAAATATTGTTGTGTTCCCAGGCTACGAGCACCTTTTGATTGGAAAACCTGCCGTCCTCGAAAAAGAAGCTGCTCGCGGATGCGGGTCCGCCGGAGGAAAAGATCTCGAAGTCCGCCGCCAGGTTGAAGGGCAGGTTATTGGCGATGGCATAGGGTTCGGCGGTAAGCGCGGCTCTGACGTAGGACCAGTTCGCATTTCCCGCTGCGTCCTCAGTGCCGCCGATGAACTGAGCCGGATCAATGGAATACACCTGGGTGGGAGCGATTTTGCCCTGCAGCGCCGCTGGAAGGTCCAGCGCGCGCCATTGCCCGGCGCCGATGTAGTTTCCGTCGTCCCACGAACCCTGGCCGCCCGACTCGGCGTGCCGAATCATGTAGACAGTTTCGTTGGTATTGATTCCGGCCGGGACCGCGGCACCGCCGCTGCCGCCTCTCACCTTGATGCTGAAAGGTGTTTGCTGCGTGCACGAACTGGTGACCGGCACGGTTGAGGGCAATGCGGGATAGGTGGAAGCGGGCTGCACACCGCTGTCATAGGTGGTCAAAGTGGCGGTATTGCCCGAGGGCGCAATGGCAATCGCGTAGATAGAGTTGGGTCCCTGGTAGCTCGAAGGGACGCTCAGGTTATAGTTGTTGCTCTTGTTGATCGCCGCCATCAGGCTGCCGGCGGTTTCCCAAGGAAGCGAGAAGACATAATAACCCGGTGCACCTGCCTTGATGATGGCGGTCACCAAGGATTCGTTATCGCCTCCCTCGTCGTTGAAGTCAATGCCCTGGCAGGACGCGCAGAAGGCTGATGGTGTGACGACGTTCCCGGGCACCGATCCAGCGAGATACGAGGCATTGAGCGGATAGCTGTTGGCGGTGTACGGACTTGTATAGGATCCATCGACGGAGGAGAGCGTGGCGTGATTGAGCAGTGCGAACTGCTGAATGGTCCAGAGGGGCACGATGTCGGGATAATTGTTTGCCGTCTGCAGATGGGTCATCGGCTCGAGGGCATAGATGGCAGTGACATTATTCGACCCGAGAACCTGCTTGTGCAGGTAAGTGGCCATCATGAGCGACCGCTGCAATCCCTGGCTGGTAAGGTTGGCGGTTGTGGAGTTGACGTCTCCGGGAGCCTGGTAAGCCAGGTCTTCGCTGACGACGAAGATCAGGTTGATCTTGCCGGTGCCGAGCGAAGGCCCACCCGAGCCGCACCCGATGAGCGCGGCTGAGAGCAGCACAGCAAGGAAATAGGTCGAAATGGTTATTTGCCGCTTCATGGGATTTATCCGGCGCGCGGCCGGCCGATCGCGCCGCCGGCCAGGGCCAGCACGAAGGGGCCAAGGGCGCGCTGAGTTCCTGCATGCAGGGAGAAAAATTTATGGAGTGAGGATTCGATTGGCGCCTGCGCGCCCTCTGGGGCGACCAACCCACCCACCGCGGGGGTGGTGCATGGAGCAGACAAATCCGGAAATATCCCGATGGATGCCATGGCCGCCACTTATCGACAAACCCGAAAGCCTCGTCCGCTGCGCGGGGCACCGATTTCTCAGCCCCTCTGCTTAGATTCTCTTTCGCTCTATGGGTTGGTTGAGTGGGCGTGGGAGGGTCCGACGCGGGGTGTTTTCTTCTGCCGCGGCGGCTTTGGCTGCTGGAGATCCGAATTGAGGGAACGGCGCTTGAATGAATCGGCCCTTGGTACAGGAATTCCTAGTCCGGTTTGGGATCCTGTTTCCCGTCGCCCTGGCGGACGAGGCGCACAAGGCCCATGAGGTAACCGGCAAGAACACCCGAGAAGAACATCATGGCGAGCACAAAGGCCACCACGGCCCACCCGGCAAGATCGAGTCTTAATGGATAGCCTGGCTGCATCGCTCCTCCGAACCGCAGCACCACGACAGCGGATCGACGAGTGGATAGCCAAGGAAGAGTGAAGAAATATAAATTCAGTTATTTCAAGGAAGCTACGGTTGTAAGGTCAATGTCGTTCTATACAGCATGACCTCACTCCCATCAGCCGTCACCATTACGGAAGTCATGGCGACCCGCAGAAGGCCCGATATGTCCTGCGTTTTCTGATCGAGTTGGCGAAGATTGTTTTCCGATCGGAGCGGCGATGCCGGCCTGAACGATGATCACGCGGGAGGTTTGGATTGGAATGAAAAGACCTGCCAGCAGTCACCACCTCTCTCGACGCGAACAGGATCTACAGCCTCACCGAGAAATGTCGAGACGGCATGCGCCCAAAACGTCAGCGCGGGGAGATTTGACTCCATGACTCGAACCTGCCACCGCCCCGGGATATGCTTCCAAACTTCATGCGCCACATGTGTTCCAAGTCCGCGCCCCCGATATCCGCGAAGGATGAAGAACTCGGCCATATCCCAGACGATTTCGCCGTCAGAAGCATTCTGCGTTCGCCTGACGAATACCAGTCCCGCAAGTTTCCCGTTTGTCCGAACCAGAAACGGAGTCCGATCCGGATCGCTCCAATAGAGCGGGAGTTCCGCATACCCGAATTTTCCATCCGCGCCTATCTCACTTTCGCGGCATTGGCTGAAATCGTGAATGTACAACTCAAGCAAGTTGGCGAGGACTGACTCCTGGCTGCGCTCGGCGGGGACCAGCTCAATCGGCCCTACCGGCTTATCTGCGTACTTGGTCATCATCGCGATGGAAGAGACTCACCGTGCAAACGGCTCAGCCGTTCACGCGAATCCGAGGCAAAACGCCTTGTTGCTCTTATGTGGCAACATCCTCGGCAAGTTGTCGGTAAGGCGATGCTATCAGTTCGAGCGCCTCTTCCGATTGGTTGATGGGTAAGCCACCCAGGGCGCCTGTTTCGCTGGGCCCGGTCCAAGGATTTACCAGTGCGTGACGGTCAGCCCGTCGAGATATACGGTGTTCGAGCCGGTGCCGGCGCCATCCACCTGGAAGTTGGTGAGCAGCGCGGGCGTCCAATGGAGCGCGAAGACCGAGGAGACGGTGGCATTGATCTGCGCCTGCTTGCCATCAAGCCACACCGATTGATAGGTGACGCGTCCGGAGTCATCGCGCACATAGCCGATCTGCACGTGGTGCCACTGGTTGCGAGTCCAGTTGCGCACATTGCACGGCGCGCCGGAATGCACCCATGCGTCGACCGGATGGGTGAGGGTGCCGGTGTTCGCGGTATAGTCCCACGTGCCGGAGTAGCCGTCGCACTGGAATCCGTAGATGACAGTCTGCCCGTTCTCCATCACCTGGTTCATATCCATCTCCAGGCTCTCCGCGTTGGCTGCGGAGCTGGCCAGATAGACCCACGCGTCGTAAAAGAAGTTGGTGGCGCCGGGATCGTTGGCGAAGGCCAGGCTGTAGATCTCGCCGCCGTAGTTGATGAAGCTGGTATCGAACTGGCGCGCATTGCCGCTCACCGAGGGCGACCCGGTAATGTTGGTCGTTCCGCTGGACATGGCGCCGGTGGCCGAATCGTGCGCAGCCTGCCAGTTGCCGGCAGTTTGCAGGTTGCTGGAGACTTGAGCGTCCGCGGGCATGCTGCCATTCACGGTGATGGTCACGTCCTGATCGCAGCTTACGCCCGACGATCCCCAGGCTTTGACATGCAGGATATGCGTGCCCGCCGGCGCGGCGACGGTGGTGCTCACCGTGGAACCGCCCACGCCGACGGTGTTGGAACTGCCATCGAGCGAGTAGCCGATGGCGGTGACTGGATCGGATGAGCAGGTGGAAGCATTGGCCGAAAGCGAGAACGGCGAGCCGACGGCGGCGCCGTCTGCGGGCGCGCTGACAGTGATGCCCGAGGATGGCGAAGATGAGGATGCCGGAGACGAAGGCGCGGGGCTGGGTGCGGCGGCGGACATCGGCTTCGACGCAGCTCCGCCGCATCCGGTTTCAACCATGACGAAGATGGCGAGGAGAGAGAGAACGGGGAGGGTGCTTTTCCTTAGGGTCACGCGTGGTTCCTTGGTGTGAATTGGTTCTTTCTGGGCCAAGGCAAGCAAGCGTTAGAGAAGCGCGGCTGCCGGAGAAGCGAAGACCTGCGGCGGCCGGGTACTCAAAAACAATCTCTTCCGAAGCAGAGCTCCGCTTCGCAAGGCGAGCTCGGGCTCACGGTTCCAAGACAAGTTGCGCAAGCGGACACACGGTTCGCAAAGACACACGCCTCTCGCGCCTATGGCCGGGAAGGCGAGTGCGTACCTAAGTTTTCCGGGCTGTTTCTGAGCTCCCGCGAGGCGCGCTCACGCCCGCAGTCGACCGCTCAGCAACCTCTTCGCGTTCCAGCTCGGCGAGCAGAGGAGCTTGTTCTTCCCGGCGAAACCTCATCGATCAGAAACATTCGGGGCGAAGCCGTCCCGTACTGCCGGGTGGGGCGAACGGCAGCATTCTCCGCGCCCGCAATCCCTTCTGACCCGATAGGCCATCCGTTCTTGGATTACTCAAATGATACACGCTTTCCGGGACGCGTCCAATCGGCGGCTGGGTGAAAACGGGAGTGCATGCTGTCCTACGCCGGCGGCAAAGACAAAAGCGCGCGAGGGGGAGATCCGCATTCGTCGGGTGAAGCATGATCATCGCCGCCCGCAGTGCGGAGATGGTCCCAGCTTGAGCGCGTTATGGTTTGAGCGGGCCGGCGTAACGCGCAGCCACGATATTGCTCTGCACGGCTTGCATGGCCTGGGCGCTGGGCATGCCGCGCGTCATGACGCCTTCAAAGAAGCAGCCGCGGGCCCAGTTGCTGTTGTCGCCCCCGATGCCGAGCAGGATGGCTCCTTCCTGGCGCATGGGCTGGTAGCCGGGAGGAAGCGGGATGATGCCGGTGGTGGTCAGGGTTCCGGACTGAGCGTTGCCCTGGTAGATGGCATAGGAGTGCTGACCGTCGCTCGCGCCCATGGCGGTGACAAAGATGGCGCCGGCGGGCACCTTGAGATTGCCGTAGATGCCGTCTTCCATGTCGAGGCCGGCGCGGGGGCTGCATGGGGCGCCCTGACACATGATGTTGATGGCGTCCATATGGCCGGCTCGGTTGTCGAGGTTGTTGGCCTCGGCGTTGCCGAAATCGAAGCAGCATCGCGCATTGAGACTGAGAGTGGAGCTGACCATGTAGACGCCCTCGGGCTCGCCGTGGACCGCGGTCTGTCTGGGAGTGTCGTTGCGGTAGCCCATGCCGGGAAAGATGTCGATGCCGTAGACTTTGTGCCCGGCGAGGGTGGCAGGGAGAGCGTCGGCTGCGGCGGGAATGTCATAGCCGTTGGGGCCGGGACCGCGCGCGGCGCCGCCGGGAGGCGCGGGCGTGAGGTCATTGTGGTTGGGAGACTGGTCGTAAAGCTTGGTGATGGTGCAGGTGGTGTGGGCGCAGAAGGCGTCTTGCGCGGCGGCGTTGGCGTAGCCATCGGGGAGAAGGCCGATGTCGGTGCGGGCATGGTCAGACCGGCGCGTCACCTGGTAGAGCGGGCCGGTATAGGCGCGATACAAGGCGCGCGTGGTGCTGATGGCGGCGACGCAGGGCGTGGACGAGGCGAAGAGGTCGCAGGGACGAGGTGGGACGGCTTGCGCCGAAGCGACGCCGGCTGCGCTGATTCCGAGGACGAAAAGAACGACCGCAGACGACAGGATGCGTGCGGACGACGATTGCGCTTGCGACGGTAAAGAGTGTTGCATGAGCTCCCTCGCCTGACGGAACTTCGCTTTTCTGACTCAGCGTTCGCTGAGAGAATTCGCGCGAACAGCCTCATGATACCCGGCGCGCCGCGCGCCGCTCCAGACACGGGAACAAACCGCCGTTTTCAAGGAACGCACAGGAGCGCGAGCCATCAAGGCGCGGGGATGGCGGCAGTGCCGCTCAGTCGTAGCGCTCGAAGACGATCTGGTTTTTGTGCCAGCCGTAGCGCACCATCAGATCGCGCACTTCGGAGACCATGAAGTTGAGGCCGCAGATGTAGACGTAGATGTCGAAGCGGAGCTCGGCGGCGGGAATGGCAGGATCGACCGGAGGCCGGGGCAGGGGAAGGCCAAGGAGAGCGGCGCGCTCCTTGACGATTTTGGAGATGTGCGGCTGCACGTGGCCGCGCAGGCCGGTCCAGTTATCCCGCGCGCGGCTGATGGTGGGCAGGTAATGGAAGTTGGGCACGCGGCGGGCCAGGGCCTCGAATTCCTCCTGGTAGTAGATGTCGGTCTCGTAGCGGGTGCCGTAGACGAGCCAGATCTGCTTGCCGTCGCTGCGGTCGGGGCCGTTCTCAGGAAAGAGCCACTGGGCGAAGGCGCGCATGGGGGCCACGCCTGTGCCGGTGGCCACGAAGATGGAATCGGTGATGGGCTGCTGGAGAACGAAGTGGCCGTGGGGCCCGTGAATCTGCACGGTTGCGCCTTCGGGCAGATCGGCAAGGTGGTTGGAGAAAAAGCCGTTTTCGACGCGGTTGACGCACAGGTCAAAGCGATTGGCGACGGCGGCCGAAGCGATGGAGTAAGCGCGCGTCTGCTGCTTGCCATTCTTGTCCGGAGCCAAGGCGGAGATGAACTGGCCGGAGGCGTAGGGAAAGCTCTCTTTGCCGTCAACGAAGAAATCGAAGTGGTAGCACTGGGCCACTTCAGAGAGGCAGATTTTTCGCGCGAGACGCGCGGTATACAACTCACGTGCCAAGGGGCTTCTCGCTTTTCAAGAAGAAAATTGCGGGGCCGACAAAAAGGCTCGAACCCTGTGCGGCCATTATAGGGTGTGCAGGGAACGCGACGGCTGGGCACCGTGGCCGCTCGCGGGCCGAGAGTTTACTTTTGGTGTGCGCTTCCCAGGATTGCGTTCCCTGCGGCGAGCGCCATCCCGGGCTATTCTCCGAGCCGTCCCTCCGCGACGCCTTGCCGCGCGGGGGTTATCCCGGATAGGCGCCGGTGATGTAACCCTCGAGGGCCTGGATGGTGTGCTCCTGTCCGGACATCACCCACTTGACGAGGTCGCCGATGGAGATGACGCCGAGGAGGGTTTCGCCGCGGAGAACGGGGATATGGCGGAAATGGCGCTCGGTCATCATGGTCATGCAGTCGTCGACGGTCTTTTCGGGGGAGACGCAGACCACGGGGCTGGTCATGATCTCGCGAACGAGGGTTTCCTTGGAGTGATGGCCGCGCAGCACGCCTTTGCGCGCGTAGTCGCGCTCGGAGAGGATGCCGATGAGACGCTGGTTTTGCATGACGAGCAGGGCGCCGACATCGTAGTGGGCCATCATTTCGAGGGCCTCGAAGACGGTCTGATCGGGCGACAGGGGCGGGATGGTGTTAGGACCCTTGTGCGTGAGCACCAGGCCGATGGTGTCGGTGATTTTCATCGCAGCCTCCTCGTTGCGCCTTTCTCTTCGTCCCTGGCCTTTTCGTCGTGCGAGGCGGCAATTTCTTCCACCCTAGCGACGAAGACCTGTCGCTGGGGGCCCCGGCCTGAGGGAAATTGCCACTCAAGAGTGCGCCGGCTTTGAGACGCTGCAGAAAGAGGAATGCTCAGCCGGCATTCGAGTTGGTTGGGTGATCCGGCGCCGGCGGGCCCCGTTCGCCGCGGAACAGCAGTATAGCTCGATTCGCATTCGCCCGTCTGCTTCGTTCTGGACCCCGGAGTTCGGGAACTCCAATGGGGGCATCTTATTTCCGATCCGAACGCCAGTAACTGAACCCATTCGAGGAATGGATGCGTTTCAATCCGGGATGGATGTGCGCGGACGCCAGTCCGGATCGGCACATGCATTCTGGTGGGCCCGGAGGGATTTGAACCCCCAACCAAGGGATTATGAGTCCCCTGCTCTAACCGTTGAGCTACAGGCCCCGGTTGGTCCGCAGTACGATCATCGAATGGGATTTCGACCGATCCGCCGGTTTGTTCTTTTCGATTGGCATTGGGCCGGCGTTCGCTGCTTCTTCCGTTGCTGTCCTAGTTTCGCATAGACCCTGGAGGGCTTCCACGGTCGGTTCGGGTCACACTCCACGATGAGGGTGTATACTCGCGGCGACCCGAAATGAGATGTCAAAGAAGCAGTTGAAGGGGGACGAATGGAAACGTTATCACGCAGGAACCTCTTGAAGACGGGTTTGCTGATTCCGGCTGCGGCGGCAGCGCACGGCATGGCGCCCATGGGCACGGCTGTGAAGGCGGTGGAGGAAGGCTCCGGGCCGCTTTCGCCCGAGGCTGTCCAGGAATCGACGAATCCCGCGACCGCTCCCTCCGCGGCATCGAGCAATGCCGGCAGGGAGCGGCTGCTCTTGGATTTCGGCTGGCGTTTCCAGTTCGGCAATGCGGATGATGCTGCGAAGGACTTCGGCTTCGGATCGGGACAGAGCGGCAACTTCCAGAAGACCGGCAACTTCATCGAGGTAAGCGCGATTGCCTTCGACGACGGCGACTGGAAGCCGGTGGATCTGCCCCACGACTGGGCGGTGGAGCTGCCTTTCCAGAACGATCCGGCTCTGGCCAGCAAAGGATTCTACCCGCTGGGAAGGAAGTACCCGGAGACCAGCGTAGGGTGGTATCGGCGCATTCTGGAACTGGCGCCTGAGGACGCAAACAAGCGCATCACGATCGAGTTCGACGGCGCCTACCGCGAGACCATGGTGGTCTTCAATGGCTTTTACGTGGGCCGGCACAGCGGAGGCTATGACCCCTTCAGCTTCGATGTGACGGACTTCGCCAACCCCGGCGGAAGGAATGTGCTGGTTGTCCGCGTCGATGCCACTCTGAGCGACGGCTGGTTCTATGAGGGCGCAGGGATCTACCGGCACGTGTGGCTGGTGAAAACGAATCCGGTCCACGTGAAGAAATGGGGAACGTTCGTGACCGCGGAAGTGGGCAGCGGCGATGCCGCTCTCTCGGTTCGCACCGAAGTGAACAACGAGAGCGTCGCGGCGGCCAACGCGCGGGTTGTCTCCACGGTACTTGACCCGGCCGGCAAGGCGGTTGCCAAGGACATGACCGCGTCTGCCGCGATCGACACACAAGGGCAGCATACCTACGAGCAAAAGATAAGGGTTCCCCGCCCACTACTCTGGTCGCTCGAAGAGAGAAATCTCTACCGGCTGGTGACGGAAGTCAGGACCGGAGGCGCGGTGGTCGACCGCTATGAGACGCCCTTCGGAATTCGCTCGTTGCGATTCGACGCCGCGCAGGGACTCTTTCTCAACGACCGGCCGGTGAAGGTGCAGGGAACCTGCAATCATCAGGATCACGCCGGGTTGGGCGCGGCGCTGCCCGATGCGGTGCAGTATTACCGCATCCGCAAGCTGAAGGAGATGGGCTGCAACGCCATTCGCACCTCGCACAATCCGCCCACGCCGGAGCTGCTGGACGCGTGCGACAGGCTGGGAATGCTGGTGTTCGATGAGACGCGCATGATGTCGTCGAATCCGGAGGGACTGGGCCAGTTCCGGGACCTGGTGCGCCGTGACCGCAACCGTCCGAGCGTGTTCATGTGGTCGATGGGCAACGAGGAGGGCCAGGCGAACACGGAGAAAGGCGTGCTGATCCTGACGGCGATGAAGGAGGTGGCGACGGAAGTAGATGGCTCGCGCCCGGTGTCCATCGCTCCCACGGGCGCCATCGGAACCGGCGGGCTGGCCGTTTGCGACGTGATCGGCTACAACTACATGGACCCGCAGGCCGCCGCGTACCACAAGGCGCATCCCGAGAAGCCGGTGATCGGCACGGAGACGGTGAGCTCGGTGGGCACGCGCGGGATTTACGTGACCGATGCTGCGAAGGGCTACGTGGGTTCCTACGATCCTTATACGACGACAGGGCGCGCCTCTGCCGTGGGCTGGTGGAGCTTTTGCGATGCACAGCCGTGGCTGGCGGGCGGCTTTGTGTGGACCGGCTTCGACTACCGGGGCGAGCCGTCGCCCTACCAATGGCCGAACATCAGCTCGCAATATGGAATCATCGATACCTGCGGATTTCCCAAGGACTCGTTTTACTACTACCAGTCCTGGTGGACGGAGAAGCCGGTGCTGCACGTCTTTCCGCACTGGAACTGGCCGGATTTCGAGGGCAAGGAGATCGCCGTGTGGGTTTACTCGAACCTGGATAAGGTGGAGCTGCTGCTGAACGGCGAGAGCCTGGGAATGCAGGAGGTGAAAAAGAATCTGCATCCGGCGTGGACGGTGAAATACGTCCCGGGGACGCTGGAAGCGCGCGGGTACAAGGCGGACAAGGTGGTGATGACAGCCCGGCGCGAGACCACCGGCCCGGCTGCCAAGCTGGTGATGCGTGCAGATCGCGACGCTGTATCAGCCGACGGGGAGGATGTGGCAATCTTCGCCGTCGAGGTGCAGGATGCGCAGGGACGGGTGGTGCCGATCACGGACAACGAAGTGGCATTTACCGTGACCGGCGCGGGAAAACTTGCGGGCGTGGGCAATGGGGATCCGACCGATCACGATCCGGACAAAGGGTCTTCGCGCAAGGCTTTCTGCGGGTTATGCATGGCGCTTGTTCAGTCAACTAAGCAAGGGGGAAAGATCACGGTAGAGGCTACTTCGCCGGGACTCACGCCGGCCCGGGTGTCGATCGAGGCCGAAGCGGTCACACTGCGCCCGCAGGTTGCCGTGTGGGAGCGGGAGGTGCCGCAGGGGGCGGGCATTACCGGGTTGTGGCGGCCTGAGCCTCCCGCGGGCAATGCCGCCAATCCAATACTTGCGTTCCTGGTGGGAAGCGGCACCATGGTGTTTTCATTGCGCCAGAATGGAAGCAGCCTGACCGGCAGCGTGGAAGGCGAAGGGCGCGGATTCTTTGGCGGCAACGACCGGCCGGCGCCGATTGAAGACGGCCAGGTGAATGGCAACCAGGTTTCATTCAAGGCCGGGGACAGCACCTACTCCGGCACGCTGAACGGCGACCGGATTGAGCTCGATCGCAAGGTGAGCTTCCGATTCCACATGCCCGCGCCTGCGAAGGAAACCGGCGAACGCCCCGCCATTGGGCCTCCGCCGGATGGATCGGATCCATCGTTCGGCGGTTCGTTTCACCTGCCATCGGCCATCCCCGTGGTTCTGCATCGGGTGGAACGGTAAGGCGGCCTGAATTCGACGGGGCGCCTAACCCAAGGCGAGTTCGAGGATCTTTCCCAGGTCGATTGCCGATGTTGATTCCACGCCGCGGGGCATGGTGGGAGAGACCACCAGCGCCTGCTGATGTTCTTCAAACCAGCAAAGGAATACCGACTGCGGCGCGCCCGAGAGGCGCTGCTGGTTGATCCAGTGGTAGTAGGCGCCCATGTCGGCGTCGACCAGCGATCCGATGAAATCGAGCTCCGGCGCGGCGTGGGTGTTCGAGAGCAGCTCATTCAAGGGCCGCTGCCGCTGGCGAGGCGTGAAGCGAACGAGCAGGGTGAGAGGTTGGGCGCGGCGCAGGGCCTCGCGCGCCGCCCACTGGGCAAACGTGGTGCTGAAGATCTGGGTTCCCGAGCCCTCCGTGAGCAGCTTCAACTGGAAGCGGCTCAGGATGGGATCGACCGACTCATCCATGCCCACGTCGGAGGGCTGCAATCGTCCCAGGTGGGCCCGCAACTCTTCCGGACCCATGCCAGGCTGCGAGAGCTCTGCCTGCATGTTTTTGAGCAAGGCGGCGCGCACGCTGTCCAGGGCTCGGTACGAGACGCAGGTGAGGTGAGGACTCTGTCCAGTTTGGGATCCGCCGTCGATGTACCAATGGCCGTAGGGTACGGGGTGCGCGCCGGCGCGTGCGGCCACTGCGGCAAGCAGAAGCGCGAGTCCATTCTGCGGATTCACCTGGCGAAAGTAGGTTCCATGCGGGCGGAGATTGCGAAACAGGGGCCCATCGTAAGCATCGACGCCTTTACCGATGATGGCGATGCCCAGCCGGGCGGCAGCGGGCATTTCCTGCGGCGCGGCGGTTGCCAAACGCTCGCCGTAGTCCATCGCAACCCGGCGAAAGGTATCCTGCTGAAGCGTGGTCCAGAGATACGCGGATTCGAGTTCGACGAAGCGCGCCGGCTCATTGATCCAGTCGAACAGTTCGAGGTCTCCGGAGATAGAAATCTGCGCGAAGCCGCGAAAGCATTTCTGCAGGTCCCCAGGCGAGAGAGAACTAATGGTCGCGAGCTCATTGTCGATCGCGGATCGCTCCGCCGGAAATTTGTAGTCGTAGTCGATGACTTCGCGCAGCAGGTTGGGAAGAAAACTCAAGGGCAACTGACGAAGGGTGTCAAGGTGCGCGAGAACCAGTTTGCGCGCCTCGGGAGGGTAGTGGGCAAACTGTTCGGGTTGGAGGTTCGAAGGCTGCATACGGCTTAGAGCAACTCTTTGATGGGCTTGCCCTGCGCAAGGGAAGGCGAAAAGCCCAGGATGGCGCCCAAGCTGGGAACCAGATCGATGGACTCCATGGGCTCGTCGTAGATGACGCCCTGGCGAACACCCTTGCCGAGAACCATCATCCAGGTTGTGCGGCTGGCGGTGTCACCGGTGCGATGGTGTTGAAATCCGTTTCCGCCGGTATCGTAGTCCGCATCGCGGCCAAAATCGGGAAGAACGAAGAGAGTGGTGTTGTCCTTGTATTCCGGAGCGTCCTGGACGGCCTGCCAAAGCTCGGCGACCAGCCGGTCGGTGCGGCGGATGCCTTCGACGTAGAGCGAGTAGGCGCCGGAATGAGCCACATCGATGTCGTGCATGGTAATCCAGAGCAGGCTGGGCGCCTCCTCCTGCATGAGGCGCTTGGCGATGTAGACGGAGAGCTCATCGGGGCTCGATAAGGTGCGCGCATGCGCCATGAAGTCGTCGACGGAAAGGCGCAGAATCTGGTCGAGCTGCTGCAGCTCAAACTCGCCGCCCTGGAGCGTGGGGGTGTAGAGCGGGTTCTCGTAATTGTCGCGAAGAAGGTGATTCAGATCGAGTTCGGAGCCGGAGGCCGCGGCGCTGAGAAGGTGCTTGGGGAGAATCACCGTGGCGCCCAGTCCCCGGCCATAGGAGCGGGCATCGCTTTCACCGATGTGGTTGAAGCCGTTGCTCGGCGCCACCACCCATGCATCGGAGGAGGGACGCTTCAAGTCCTTGCGAAAGTACTCGAAGACGGTGGGGTGGTCAGGCGGTACCCCGGCAAAATTATTGAGAGTTTCGTAGACGCCGGTGGCGAGGCTCGCCGTGGCCACATAATGGCCGAGGATCCCTCGATTGGCGACGTGGGTAAAGAAGCTCGATTGGGGCGCCAGCTCGTTGAGAAGGTGAGGAACATTCTCCTGGCCTTCCGGCGCAAAGGTTTCCTGGTCGCGCGCGCCCCCGCCAAAGGTGACGACAATGATTTTTCGCTTTCTCTGCGCGGTTTGGCCGTGGATGAAGGGGCTTGCGCCCACGAGTGCCGAGCCCAGGGCAGCGCCCGTGGCTCCGCGCAGGAACTCGCGCCGGCTCAGGCTCAGCCGCCGCGAGATTTCGCGAGGACTCAGGGCGTGGCCGTTGAGATTGCCCGTGGAGGCGCTCGCGCTGTGCGTCCATCGATTCATCGCATATAACCCAACTCAAACAGCTCTCGAACGCGGGTGATGTGCCGTTCTGCGCGCGGAGTTCGGTCCGCCTGGCGTCGATGTTACTGCCCGGCGGATGCGGGCGCCTTTGCCGACAGCACGAACTGCTTCACTTCTGCCCGCTGTTTTTCGACCTCCGCCAGTTGTTCGGCCCGAAGTTTCTGATAGACCGCGAATTCCTGCTGTGCTTTGTCCTTTTCACCCACGTGCACATAATCCGTTCCCAGGCGGTAATGGGCGTCGGATAAGTCCGGATTGAGGGCCAGAGCATGCTCGTACTCGGGAATGGACTTTTCATACATGCGCTGATCAGCGTAGATGTCTCCCAACTGGACGTACGCTTCAGGAAGCTGATCATTAAGGGAGATTGCTTTCTCGAGCAGGGACTCCACCTGTTCGAGTTCCGCGGGCGAGGCCTGCGAACGGTGGCCCTGCCAAAGGCTCAGGGCATAGTAGTACTGCGCCAGCCCGTTTTGAGGCTCGAGCGCGGCATAACGGCGAAACGCCTCGATTACCGCATCGGATTGACTGGGAGAACTGTCGAAGGCTTTGGAAAGGAAGTAGTAGCATCGGGAGTCGCCGGGGGTAAGAGCCGCGGCTTTGAGGAGTGCGGTGACGGCGCCATCGTATTTTCCGCGCGAGTAAAGCGCCAGGCCTAAACCGATCTGCATGCGAGGCGAGCCAGGAAAGCGTTGTACGGCAGATTCGAAGATCGGAATAGCCGCTTCGTAGGTTCCGTGAAGAAGCATCTCGCTTCCCCAATCGAAGAGATTGTCTTCCGACGGATCGAGGTGCGCGGCGATCTCGTATTCGTTCGCCGCATCGACATACTTGTCTTCCTTCTCGTCGATCTGCGCGAGCAGATTGTGCAGCTCGGCCGCGTTCTGCGTCTTTACCAGGTCGTCGACCAGATGCCGCGAATCGTCGAGCCGCCCGAGCAGGAAGTCGGCCATGGCCAGGTCGTAAGAATTGTCGTAGGCTTCGGGATGTAGCTGGTAGGCCGTTTGCAGGAGGGGTTGGGCGTCCGCGACACGCCCCGAACGGGCATACAGTTCGCCGAGATCATGGTTGGCGTCGTAGTTCTGGGGCTCGAGCTGGAGTGCCGCGCGGAACTGCTCGCCCGCCAGCGAGGACTTGCCTGACTGCAGCAGTGCCGCACCGAGGTTGGTGCGCGCCTCAGCCCAGTCGGGCTTCAACTGGACGGCGAGCTTCAATTGATCGATGGCTTTGTCTTGCTGCGCAAGCGACACATAGACCATGCCCAGCAATTCGTGCACGGTGGAGCTCTTGGTGGCGTAGGGCAGGAGCTTCTCCAACTGGGCGGCGGCGAGCTGATACCTGCCGGCATCGTAGTTGGCGACGGCCGACTGATATTGGCGATCAAGATCCTGGTTGGGGACGTCCTCAGGATAAAGAAAGAATGCGGGCGCACAAAGGCTCAGAATGAAGACCCCCAGTGTTTGAGCCTTGCTCACTTCCGCCTCCGCAGGTGCCGCGTGAGCAATGTATCACGAAAGAAACGGCTCCGAAAGGGCGCCGCGCTGGACGCCCTCCCGGAGCGCGCAATCCCGCTCAGTAATATAACTTCAACGCAAACTGGATTTGCCGCGGATCGTAGGGAGCATCGCGCGTGCCTCCAAGTTCGCCGAAGTGAGGATCGGTGATGTTTCCCGATCCGCCGATGGCCACCACGCCGTTGCCGCCGAAGTTCGGGGCATTGAAGTTGGGATGGTTGGCGATGTTATAGAACTCTGACCGGAACTGCATCCTGAAGCGCTCGTTGAACTGAAAGTCCTTGAAGACCGAGAAATCGAGCCGGTGGAAGCCTGGCCCGGGAATCTGACCGGGCTTGCTGCCGAGAGCATCGACTCCGTTGCCCGGCAGGCACCCCGCCGGCGAGCCCGCGATGGGAGCGAGGCTTCCGGTGGAGTCGCCCAGCTCGCACGGCTGGTTGAAGGCCGCCGCATTTCCGATCCAGAACGGCCTGGCCGCAGTATCGCCCGGCGGAATGTGCGTCGTAATTCCCAGTTTCGGATTCCCTGTAAGCAGGACATTGCAGCCGGATCCTGACGCCGTGCCTGTGGGGCAACCGAAGTTGACCGGCTGTCCACCTTGCAAGGTAAGAATCCAGTTGGTCGCCCAGCCGCCGAGAATGGCATTCGCGGGCCCACCCTGGTTCATGAACCGTTTGCCTTTTCCAACCGGCAACTCGTACCCGCCGCTGAAGTGGAGCACCTGCCGGACATCGTAATCGGCCAAGCTCCAATCGAACATCGGTCCCAGCCCGGGAATGTTATAGGCCCGGTAACCCCCGGTGCTGCCGCCGTTAAGAAGATCGCCGGCATCCGACATGGTCCTTGACCAGGTGTAAGTAAACAGGTAGGTCAGACCATTGGAATACTGCTCCTCGATCTTGGTCTGCAAGCCGTGGTAGTAGCTTTGACCAATACTCATAGCCTCGCTATTGCCGAAGTCCGGGAAGGGAATGCAACTCCCTACCGTTTCTCCAGCAGCGGCCGGAAAAACTGCATAGTCCTTCACCGAATCTGAGCAGGCAGAGGTGCTGATGCCTGCAGGCAGAAGTTGCGTCACGTTCTGGATTCCCTGGTTCACTTGCATGTGCGAGGCGTGCGTGAACACATACGCCGCCTGCACCGCGAGCGTGGGAGTGAGGGAGTACTGGAATGTCAGGTTGGCGCTGTAGGTGCGGGGAGTCTCAAAATTGAACTGCATCCCCTCCAACTCCAACCCCAGCGCGTTGTATAAGCCGGGATTGAAGGAGAAGCAGGAGAAGCCAGCTTCAAACGACGCGGTACTCCCCGGACCGGCATTGGCACAGCCCACGTAGGGCGTGTTATAGCTGATTGGCGCTACCTGAGAGGCAACACCAGGCTCCGAGGGGCTCACGTGGGGCGTGAAATCGGGGTTGAATACGAAGGGGTAGTTCTCGCCGATGTTCGGCCCATATCCCTGGTTCTCAAAGGCGTTGTAGAACAGGCCGAAGCCGCCGCGCACCACCAGCTTGGGAATGACCTGGTAGGCAAAGCCGGCGCGGGGCGCCATATTGTCCTTTTCGTCCTGCACCAGCGCATCCCCGTACTTGTTGGTCACATCCAGCGTAATTCCGTCCTGGGCCAGGAGGTCCACAAGACCCCAGCAGCCGACACCGAAGCAGGACGCGCCGGGAGATTCTCCCGCTGCCGGATCCGCCGGATTGAGCGGATGCCCGGTGGACAGGGTGCGGTTATCCTTGCCGGAGGCAGGGATGAGCAGGGTGGGCGCGCCGATGTTGTATTCGGGAAGCGCGAAGGGAACGATATTCGCCTGTCCGCCGTTGGTTTCGCTGATGGGCGTGAAGTAATCCCACCGCACGCCGAGGTTGAGGGTGAGCTTGGAGGTCACCTTCCAGTCATCCTGGAAGAATGCCGCGAAGTAGTGCCTCTCATCGTAGGTTGTGTTGATGTTCGACGCGTAGACGTTGTCCGGCCCGCCTGAGTAGCTGAAGCCATTCGGGTTCGCGTTCCCGTTGATTGTGGCCGGCGCGGCTTCCGGCGTCAGCAGCATCTGCGCGATTCCGCCGGTGGTATTGGAGACGTTGGGAATGTCCACGAATGTGCCGTCGTAATCGAACTGGCCGTGCGACCAGGCCGGCTGCAGCGTGGAGAATTTCAGTCTTTGGTATTGGATTCCGGTCTTGAAATTGTGCCGGCCGTAAATCCGGGTAAAGTCGTCATTCACCTGCCAGATGGTGGTTTTCTCATCGGACGGAAGGAAGGAATTGCTTCCCAGTGTCAGCAGTCCACCCACGCCAAAAGCCGGAATTCCGCCGTTGTTGTCAGCCTGCACAATACCTTGAATGCCGTAATTCGCGGGAAGGCCATAGTTGGTGGCTTCCGGTCCGTAGCGCGACGTAACCAGGTGAGCATAGCCGGGGCGGAACTCATTGATGGCCTGCGGCGAAAACACGTGCGTGTATCCGGCAACCGCCTGTTGCGCTTTGGCATTCTGAATGCCTTGCTGGAACGCGCCGCCGTCGGCAATACCGCCGAAGATGCCGGGGATATACTGCGGATCGTTCGAATAGCTGAAGCGGACGAAGATCTGATCGTTCGTCGAAGGATTCACGTCGCCGCGGACGTCGAATTCGTTGCTGTGCTCGAAGAGATTCGGGCTGGAGCCAAAATCCTGCGTGCCGCTATTCGGCGCCGGATACAAATCCAGCAGCTTGACCGCATTCTGGTCGATGCGGCCTGCCGGAAGCTGGTTCAAATCGGGGCATGCCGCCAGCGTAAAGGTCGTTTTGCCGACGCAATCGGAGGTAAACGGGTCGCGCACATAACCGGCGTTGGCGGTGCTGTTGGTCAACCCTGTGACCGGATCCGCCGCGCCCGCGGCCACGTACCGGGTCGTAGCAGGATCCAAAATCGTGCCCGTTTGCACCTGCCGGCCCAGAATGTCCGCCCTGGTTAGACCATTGTTGAAGCCGAAGATATCGGTCAGGTTCTGGAAGCCGCTGCTGCGCTCCAGAGCTGTAGGAACGTCCCCGGTGCCGATGGTTCCCTGCACGCGGCGGTTGCCCTCGTAGTCTCCGAAGAAGAAGGCTTTGTTGCGGATGATGGGGCCGCCGATATCGGCGCCAAACTGATTCTTGCGCAGTTCGCCCTTCTTCACGCCGGTGTTGTTCTCAAAGTAATCCGCCGCGTCGAGCTTGTCGTTGCGGAAGAATTCCCATGCGGCACCATGGATGCTGTTGGTGCCCGACTTGACCGTGGCATTCAGCACCGCACCGGCCGCGCGCCCCAGCTCCGCGCTGAAGTCCGCGGACTCGACCTTGAACTCCTGAATGGCGTCGACGGGAGGCAGAATGATGTAGTTGGTGCCGTTGAGAAAGTCCACGGCGCCCGAGTTGTTGTCAATGCCGTCGAGCAGATAGTTGTTCTGCGCCGGACGAAGCCCGTTGGCCGAGAATGCGCCGTTGGCGGCGTTGCCGCGCGTATCGGCCTGGGGCGTTTGCATGCCGGCGCCCAGTTGCGCCAGGAAGGTAAAGTTCCGGCTGTTGAGAGGCAGGTCGTTGACTTCCTGCGAGCCGACCACCTGGCCCACAGAGGCCTCTTCAGTCTGAAGGAGCGGGGGCGCGGTATTCACCTGCACCGACTCCGTGGCCTGGCCGACCTTGAGGATGATATTGACCTGCAGGCTCTGGGCTACGTTCACGGTCAAAGCCGTCTGCGTGGTTTTCGCAAATCCCTGCGCGGTGACCGTGATGGAGTAATGCCCCGCCCTGACCGGAGAAAACGTATACGAGCCGGAAGCATCCGTCCTGGTCTGGAGGGTGATTCCCTGATCGGTGTTGAGCAAGGAGACCTGTGCTCGTGGCACCACGGCCCCCGTCGGGTCCTGAACAACGCCCGTGATCGATCCTTCTTCCACCTGCCCGAAAGCGCGGCCCTGGACGAGGAGGAATGTCAAGCACAGAAGCGTTAGATAGTCAGCCAGCCTCAACCCAAAAAAACGTGTCCGAGTGCGGTCCATCCCACATTCTCCTTTTCTCCCTGCGTACTCGCGTCACTTTTGACCCCGGCCGCCGCAACGCTCAACCTGCGAACGGCCACGCTTTGAATAACAAAGAAGATAAAGACAAGAAGATTTTGTAAACGATTACTGGAATGATCGGGATGCTTGACGGCGACAAAAATAGACCAGCATCGGGAAGATTGTCAACCAAAAGTTTGAGGCGGCCGACGGTCCAAGGTGGGAGACGTGTGCCACGGGCCAGGCACCGGCCGCTCAATGCGTGCTTATGGAGCACCTGCCGCCAATCCGATTTCAATGCATGTAAACATCTTAAATTCTTTAAGATACATTTTCTGTTCAGCCCGCGCATCCCGCCGGATCGCGAGCCTTATGTTTAAACCGGTTATCAGACTGGAAAAGACGGGCGAGGCATCTGCGTCAGCACCTCCTGTCTGCCATTTTTGGGGGCATTTTCCACATCGAATTGAGACCCCGGGGCGCGATTTCGCGATGGCCTGCCGATTCGTTCCCGATGCTATGATCTGGACGACATCTCACGCCACTCCGGGCGGTCTTCAGTTGCGATGAATTCGCGTCACCAGGACGAAAAAGGTCTGCCCACCCGCCGCGAAATTCTAAAACGTATGGCATTGGCGCCGGGAGTTTTCTATCCCGCCCATTTTCTGGGATGGCCGCACGGGCCCGGCTTTCCAAATCTGCTCGCCGACAGACCCCGGCACTTTCCTTTCTGGGACTTTCGCCTGACGCCCCGCTATCCCGTTAAGTCGCCGTTGACTGACATTCTGTCGCTGGTTGTTCCAGGCTCAGACGGCTACATCACGGAGAGATATTCCGAAGAAATCGAGTCGATTCTGAAAAGGTGGAGCGAGGCGCTGAAGGCATCGCCGGACAATCACTCGGTCCTGGTGGAGGCATTGGATCCATCGATCGAGGCGTCCACGTGGAAGGCCGCACGGGAATCCGAAGCGCGCGCCGCTTATGGGATCCGAACCGTCCGACGGCAATTCGCCGCAGAGCTGGTCTCCGGCCGGGAGCAGTTTGCGGAAAATATACGCGCGTGGCTGGGAACGCCGGCGCGGATCGAGACAGCATCTTTTGAAATTTATGGCATCGAGGAAATTGGCTCCAGCCCGCTTGCGGTGCGGGCGGAGATTCGCCATGACCTCGTCTGCAGCTTGAACGGTGAGCGAAAAGAGGAACGGGTTGGATCGTGGCGCACGGAATGGGTGAACCATGGCGGCGAAACGTGGAAGGCGCGCAAATGGGAGGCGGGGGAAGAATCGATTGCGACGGTGAACACGCCGGCGTTTGTCGACGTGACCTCGCAGGCTCTGGGCGGAACGGAATCCTACCGCCCCCAGATGCTGCACGGCGCCGATTACTGGAGAACCATCCTGGATGGAGCCATCGGAACGGACGTCTACTGCAACAATGGCGTGGCCTGCGGCGACTTCGACAAGGATGGATTCGAAGACATTTATGTGTGTCAATCGGCCGGGTTGCCCAACCGCCTGTATCGCAACCGCGGAGACGGCACGTTTGAAGACGTGACCGAAACGGCGGGCGTGGGCGTGCTCGACAGCTCGGCATGCGCCCTCTTTGCCGATTTTCGGAATTGCGGGCTCCAGGATCTTTTGGTCGTCTGCGGAACCGGCCCGCTGCTCTTCGTGAATAGAGGCGATGGCACATTTTCACTTGAGCGCAATGCGTTCAAGTTCGCGCACCCGCCCCAGGGAACGTTCACGCATGCCGCCCTCGCCGACTACGATGGCGACGGCCGCCTGGACATCTACTTCTGCACCTACATGTATTATCTGGGGCTTGAACAGTATCACTACCCGATTCCCTACTACGATGCACGCAATGGTCCGCCGAACTGCCTTCTGCGCAACCAGGGCGACGGCACCTTTGTGGAGACCACGGAACATGCGGGGCTGAAGGTCAACAACGATCGCTACAGCTTTGCATGCGCATGGGGCGACTCCAACGGGAACGGTCTTCCCGATCTCTTCGTGGCCAACGATTTCGGCAGCTCGCAACTCTACCGCAACAACGGCGACGGGACGTTCACGGACGTCTCGAAAGACGCGCACGTGGAGAGCGTGGGCGCGGGCATGAGTTGCTGCTGGGCGGACTACGATAACGACGGGCGCCAGGATGTTTACGTAGCCAGCATGTGGGAGGCTGCAGGCCAAAGGGTCGCAGAACAGGCGCAATTTCACCAGAAAGCGCCGGCCGGCATTCGCGGGAAGTATCAGCGCCACGCCCGCGGGAATGCGCTCTATCGCAACCGCGGCGACGGCACGTTCGAGAACCGGGGCAGTGAAGCCGGAGTGGAGATGGGCCGCTGGTCGTGGTGCTCCGATTTCTGGGATATCGATGATGACGGCTATGCAGATCTCTATGTGGCAAACGGATATCTTTCCGGGCCGGACCGCTACGACCTGGCAAGTTTTTTCTGGAGGCAGGTGGTGGCGAAGTCTCCGGAATCTTCGACCCCGGACCCGGCGTACGAGCGAGGATGGAATGCCATCAACGAGCTGGTGCGCTCCGATCACACATGGCACGGATTTGCCAGGAATGTGCTGTTCGTGAACAACCGCGATGGGACGTTCACCGAGGCATCGGGCCCGCTGGGATTGGATTTCATCGAGGACAGCCGCTGCTTCGCTCTCGCCGACATCGATCACGACGGGCGTCTCGAAGTGATTCTCAAGAATCGCAATGCCCCTCAGGTGCGCATCCTGCACAACGCGATGCAGCAGGTTGGCAACTCGATTTCCATTCGCTTGCTGGGCAGGAAGAGTAATCGCGACGGGATTGGCGCGGCGGTGACGGTGGAGGCGCAAGGCCTGCGCCAGACGAAATATATGCAGGCCGGATCGGGATTTCTGGCGCAGCACAGCAAGGAGCTGCACTTCGGACTGGGTAGCCGGCGGGCGGGCATTCGCGCCACGGTGCGATGGCCCAATGGGCAAACACAATCGTTCGACGAGCTGCCGGTGAATCATCGCATCGTGCTCGAAGAGGATTCTGCAACGATCGATGCAAAGCCGTTTGCAGCACCGCTTGCTCTCTACGCGAGGGCAGGGCCGGCGCCGGTAGCCGAGCGCCTGCCGGATTCCGTGGCGACCTGGCTGATTGAGCCGCTCAAGGCGCCGGAATTTTCTTTGCCGGATGCGGATGGAACCATGCGAACGCTGGCATCGTTCCAGGGAAGCAGCGCGCTCCTGAATTTCTGGTCGGTAAGTGTACCCGGCTCTCTCGACCAATTGAGGAGTTTGCGGCCGCTCGGGGGCGAGTCGCATGGCTCGGCAATCGTGCCGCTTGCGGTCAACCTGGACAACGGGGAGGAGGCTGCGGCGGCGCGGGTTTGGGCCACGAAGGAGCGGCTTCCTTTTCCGGTGCTCTTTGCCACGGAAGAAGTCGCCGGCATTTACAACATCACTTATCGCTATCTGTTCGATCGAAGGAGAGACCTGCCCATACCGCTCTCGTTGCTGCTAGATGGTGAGGGTATGATCGTGCGGGCCTATCAGGGCGCGATAGCAGTCGATCGCATGTTGAGCGATCTGAAATCGATTCCGTCGAATGCGGGCGAACGCTTCAGAGCCGCGCTGCCATTTCCCGGCCAGCTTGTGCAGGACACATTCCAGCGCAACGACTTCACCTATGGAGTGGCGATGTTCCAGCATGGCTATCTGGATCAGGCGGAGGCCGCATTTTTGCAGGCGATCGCCGCCAAGCCCGAAGACGCGGTTGCCTATTACAATCTCGGCACGTTGAAGCTTCATCAGAACGACCTCAAAGAGGCGAGCCGCTATCTTGAGGAGTCGGTGCGGCTCAATGCGAACTATCCCGAAGCCTGGAACAATCTGGGCATGGCGGCGGCGCAGCAGAACCTGACCGACGAAGCGATACGGGATTTTCAGAAATCGATCGCGCAAAGACCTGACTACGCGACCGCGCTGTTGAATCTGGGCAATCTCTATCGCCGCCAGCAGGATTTCGCCAACGCACAAAAATGCATCGAGCAGGCGGTAGAGATTCAGCCTGACGATCCCGAGGCCAACTACAGCGCCGGAATGCTCTACGCGCAGCAGAACGATTTCGAGCAAGCGCAACTCTATCTCGAGCGAGCCATCGAGCTGCGCCCGGATTATGCCGAGGCGCTGAATAACCTGGGCGTGCTGTTTGTGCACGGGCAGGAGTATTCCCAGGCCGAAGAGCAGTTCAAGGCAGGCATCCGCGTTGCGCCGAGTTTCGATCAACCTTATCTCAACCTGGCGCGGCTCTATATCCTCGAGAAGGAGCAGGACAAAGCCAAAGAAGTGCTTCTCGAGCTTTTGCGCGTGCAGCCGTCCGATGCCGCCGCCCGGCAAGCATTGGAGATGCTACAATGACCCCGCTCGTTGAAGCCGGCGAAAGCATCGCGTCAATGGAACTCCGTGTTCAAACAGGGTCAAGAGTAAAAGCCGTCCTGGAGTGCCGGAAAGCGATCCATATTTTCCCCGTCTTCGCATTCATCCTTTTCGTTCTGCTGGTTCCGAGCTGGGCCCGTTCTGCCCCGCAAAATTCCTCCGAATCCTCTGTCGATTTCAAACAGGCCGAAGCGATGCTCGAGCAGAATCGCCTCGACGAAGCCCGAGCACTCACGATAAGAGGACTCGAGCAGGACGGTTCAAGCGTCACGGGTTACAACCTGCTGGGGATGATCCTGGCGCGCCAACAGGACTACACCAACGCCACCGCGGCATTCCAAAAAGCGCTGGCGATCGACCCGAACGCCGTCAAGACCCACAACAACCTGGGCGACCTTTACGCGAGCGCGAAGAAATTTGACCTGGCAGAGAAAGAGTTCCGCACCGTGGTGCGGCTGGCGCCGCAGGACCGCAACGGGAACTATAACCTTGGCGTGGTTCTGATCGCGGAAGGATCGCCCGCCGCCGCGATTCCCTATCTCGAGCGGGTTCGGCCTGCCGATCTCCCTACAAAATTCAACCTGATCCACGCGCTGCTCGAGAGCAGGCGCATTGCGGAGGGACTCAAGCTGGCGAACGAGGTTGCCACCGAGGAGAAAGACAGCGTGGAGACGCATTATTCCCTCGGCGTGTTGATGGCCTCGGAAAAGCAATACAAGATGGCGCAGCTGGAGCTGGAACGCGCATCGGAACTGCGGCCGGGTACCTTTGAGATTCTGTTCAACCTTGGTCAGGTGCTGCTGCTCGAAGGGAAATCTCCCGAGGCGGAATTGTCTTTGAGCCAGGCGCTCGACCTGCAGCCCGATTCCGTCGAGACCCTTTATCTGCTTGCACAGTCGGAATCGAATCAGGCGCGCCCTCTCGATGCCCTGGATCATCTCATGCGCGCGCATAAGCTGGCGCCACAGAATGTCGATGTCATCTTCATGATGGCCCAGGTGAGCATGTCTCAGAACTTCTTTGAGGATGCCATTCCGCTCCTCGAATCCGGCCTCGCGATCGATCCCAAGCGGCCCGCGCTGATTGCCGCGCTGGGCGAAAGCTATTTCATGTCGGGCAAGACGGAGAAAGCCATCGAAGAATTCAATCAACTGGTGGAGATCGATCATTCCGCCCGCTCTTATGCCTTTCTCGGCCTGTCGTATCGCAACCTGGGGCGTTTCGACGAGGCGAAGCAGAAGTTCCAACTTGGGCTCCAACTGGATCCAAAAAACGCTCTTTGTCTCTACAACCTGGGATACATCGCAGAACGCCAGGGCGACACGGCGGACGCCGAGGCTTACTTTGAGAAGGCTCTCGGCGCCAATCCGAACTTCGGCGACGCGCTTCTGGAGATGGCCAATCTGCGCATGGCTGCGAAACGCTACGCCGATGCGGAGGTGTACCTGCGGCGCTTTGTGCGCGTGGGCTCCGATCCTGCAACCGGGTATTACAGGCTGGCACTGGCCGAGAGAAGCCTGCATGAAACGCAAGCGGCCGAACGGGATCTGAATACTTTCCAGACGCTCTCGAAAAACGCCTCCAGCGGGCCTTATCCTTTCCAGCATCTCTTCGACTATCTCGATAACCGCGCGCAGCTTGCCGCGCCGGCGCGCGCGCAACTGGACCTTGCCGATTTGACTGAAGAGATCAAAAAGCACCCAGGGCAGCCCGAGGACTTATTCATGCTCGCCGAAGAGTACCTCAAGGCAGGCAGGATTGAGGACGCCCGGGCGACAATCGCCCAACTCGATCAGCTGAGCTCCACCGACGGGCGCACGCTTGCGGGCGCAGGCGTGCTGCTGGCCCGCTATCGTCTCTACGACGACGCCATCGAGCATTTCAAGGAAGCGCTCGAAGCCGAGCCGGACTCCGACGACGTGAAGTACGATCTGGCAGACGCATATTTTAAGAAGGGCAGCTACTCTGACGCGCTGGCAACGGCCGAAACCGTCTCCGCAGAAGGCCGGAAGGATGACTCCTACCTTGCCTTGCTCGGCGACATCTACGCCCACCTGGGCAACGATGCCCGAGCCTCCCAGATTTACCGCGATGCCATGGAGCGCGATCCCGACAACGATCAGGACTATCTTTCGCTGGCGCTGCTGGAGATGCGGGAAAACGACGTGGCCAGCGCCCGGCAAATCCTGCTCAAGGGTCAGGCCCGCATTCCCGACTCGGGGAAGATCATCTGGGGGCTCGGCCTGGTGGCAGTTCTGGAAGGCAACATGCCGGAAGCGGCCAAGCAGTTCGAGCGCACCGTGGATCTGCTTCCCGAGTGGTCGGGCGGTTACTCCACGCTCGGCGTCTTTTACTTTGAGACGGGACAACTGACAAAAGCCAGAGGGGTACTGGCCCGATTCAAGGAGAGCAGTGTGAGCGGCGATCTGGGCGTCAGCCGGATTGAGCAGGTGCTGGACCAGGCGTCCACGTCATCGGCTGCCAATGAAAACCCCGTGGCCATCGCCAACAAGGCGCAGTTTCTTCAGCTCGCGCTGGCGCTCGCAGACAAGACGCTATGAAGGCGGGCGGGCGAGGAAGAGGCTTCTTCGTAATTGCTTGCTGCGCTTTCGGACTGGCCCTGTTCGCGGGCTTGGCGGGACTGATCACAAAGATGCTCCGCGCGCAGGCGGCGACGAAGGCCGAGCCGGTTCCGGCTCAATTCGTCGATATTCGCAAGGCTGCCGGAATCGATTTTGTTCAGGACTCCACCGAGTCCGACCAGAAGTATTATCTCGAGACCATGGGCACGGGCGTGGCGTGGCTGGATTACGATCAGGACGGCCTGATGGATCTTTACTTTGTGCAGTCGGCTGCCACCGATGCTTACAAGCCGATGCATCCGCTGCGCTCGGCGCTTTATCACAACAATGGGGATGGAACCTTTACCGACGTAACCGAAAAAGCCGGGGTGGGCGGGGAAGGACACTACGGGCAAGGAGTTGCGGTGGGGGATTATGACAACGACGGATATCCCGATATGTACGTGACCGGATACGGCCGCGCGATTCTGTATCACAACAACGGGAATGGGACGTTTACGGACGTGACCGCCAAGGCAGGTGTGGCCGACGAGGGACAATGGTCGACGAGCGCCGCGTGGGTCGATTTCGACAAGGATGGGTGGCTAGACCTTGTGGTGCTGAATTATCTCGACTGGAAGCCGGAGAACAACATTTATTGCGGAGAACGCGCACCGGGCTACAGGTCCTATTGCAGCCCCAACGACTACAGGGGCGAGAGGATCAGGCTTTACCACAACAATCACGACGGCACGTTTACCGATGTGAGCGAGCAGTCGGGCGTGGGAAAACCCGAGGCCAAAGGGATGGGAGTTGTGACCGCGGATTTCACCGGCGACGGCTGGCCCGACATCGCCGTGGCCAACGATACCTGGCCCAACTTCTTTTTCAAGAATAATCACAACGGCACGTTTTCCGACGAGTCTCTGATCTCCGGCATGGCGGCAAGCGAGGACGGGCGTTACGAAGCGGGAATGGGGATCGATGCCGCCGATGTGGATGGCGACGGCTTTCTGGACGTGTACATCACGCATCTGGATTTTGAGCTGAACCGCCTTTACCACAACAACGGGGATGGAACCTTTACCGACGTGACCTACAGCTCGGGCATCGGGAACTCAGCGATGTTGCTCAGCGGAGTGGCGGCCAAATTCATCGACTACGACAACGATGGCTGGCCGGACATTTTGCAAGTGAATGGGGCCATGGTGGACAACGTTGCTCTCTACCACAGCGAGGTGCAGTACAAGGAGCCGTTGCTGATGTTTCACAATCTTGGGCACGGGCATTTTGCGAAGGTGTCGGCATCGCTCGGCCCGGACTTCATGCGCCCGGTGGCCGGCCGGGGGCTGGCGACGGCGGACTTCTTCAACGACGGAAACGTCGGGTTCGCGGTCAACTGCCGCGGCGATTTCCCAGAGCTGATGCGCAATGAAGGAGGAAATGGCAACCACTGGCTGGAGGTGCTCCTGATCGGCACAAAGTCGAACCGCGATGGCATCGGATCGGTGCTGAAGCTCAGCGCGCCGGGGTTTGTTCGCGTTGCACAGGCCGAAGGTGGAACGAGTTACATGTCGGCGAGCGATCCTCGAATACACTTTGGCCTGGGGAACCACCCGAAGATCGACTCGCTGGTCATTACTTGGCCAAGCGGCCACGTAGACAAGCTGACCGATGTACCGATCGATCGGATTATCGCCGTAAAGGAGGGCGTTGGGATTGTTCCGCATTCGTTCCCCAAGGTTATACCGCGTTGAAGAGAGATCCGTCATTCACAGACATCGAGGCGCAGCACTGTTTCTTCACGTTCAATTTGAAATTTCATAAGGGATTGACTCATGACTCTGCCACGCAGGCATTTTCTCGGCTCTTCAGCCTTCGTCCTCGGGAGCGTTCTTCTCGACGCACTGGCGACTCCCCTCTGGAGATGGCGGCGGTCCCTGGTGGTGCAAGCGGCAACGGAGGATTCCGAAACTTCTCCGGTTCAATTTATCGATGTGGCCCAGGAGGCGGGCTTGCATACGCCGAACGTTTGGGGCGGCGTGGACCACAAGCGCTCGATTATTGAGACCAAAGGAAGCGGAGTCGCATTTTTCGACTACGACAACGACGGGTGGCTCGATATCTATCTGACCAACGGGAGCAGGCTGGACGCCCATTGGGCGCCGGGACAGGCTCCGACGACGCATCTCTACAAGAACAATCGGGACGGCACTTTCACCGATGTGACGGAGAAGTCGGGAATCGGACGATCCGGCTGGCAGACCGGTGTTTGCGTGGGCGACTACGACAACGACGGATGGGACGACCTGTTTTGCACCTTCTGGGGCCGAAACATCCTTTTCCATAACAACGGCGACGGGACGTTCTCCGATGCAACGCAGAAAGCCGGACTTTACCAGGAGAAAGGCCGTTGGGGAACGGGATGCACGTTTCTCGATTACGACCGGGATGGTCATCTGGATCTTTTCGTCTGCAACTTTGTGAAGCTCGATCCGGATAATCCTCCGTCTCCCGACGACAAAACTTTCTGCCAGTGGAAGGGCATTCCGACCATGTGCGGCCCGCGCGGACTCCCCGGCGACACCGACATTCTGTACCACAACAACGGCGACGGAACCTTTACCGACGTTTCGCAAAAGGCCGGCATTCTTCAAACCGGACCGCGCTATTCGATTACTTCGGTGGCTTACGATTTTGACAATGACGGCTGGCCGGATATCTACGTTGCCGTGGATTCAGAGCCGAGCATCCTCTTCAAGAACAACCGCGACGGCACCTTCACCGACGTTGCGGTGATGGCCGGATGCGCTTATAACGACGATGGGCACGAACAGGCGGGCATGGGGATCGGCGTGGCCGATTACGATTGCGACGGCTGGCTCGACATCTTCAAAACCAATTTTGCCGACGACACCTCCGACCTTTACCACAACAACGCAGATGGAACCTTCACCGACGTCTCTTCGAGCTCGGGGGTGGGCGTCAATACCAGCTACGTGGCGTGGGGCTGCGGATTTGTGGACTACGACAACGACGGATGGTCCGACATCATCCAGGTGAATGGGCATGTGTATCCCGAAGTGGATCACTACGACATCGGCGAACAGTTCAAGAATCCGCGGCTTGTGTATAAGAACCTGGGCAATGGCCATTTCAAGGACGTGTCGAAAGAAATGGGGCCGGGGATCACTGCCCGCTACTCAAGCCGTGGAGCGGCATTTGGCGATTACGACAACGACGGCGGGATCGACGCACTGATTCTCAACATGAACGATTTGCCTTCCCTCCTGCATAACGTGGGCGGGAACAAGCAGAACTGGATCAAGATCAAGCTGCTGGGCACAAAGTGCAATCGGACTGCGATCGGCGCGCGCGTGCGCGTAGTCACCGGAAAACACTCCCAGATCGATGAGGTCCACAGCGGCGGCAGCGTGATGTCGCAAAGCGACCTGCGCCTGCATTTCGGAGTGGGGCGCGCGGAGACGGTCGATCTGATTGAAGTGAAATGGCCGACCACGCAGGCCATCGAGCGCTTCACTGGAGTGAAGGCAAATCAAATTGTCACCATTCGCGAGGGCAGCGGCATCATTTCCAATGCGGGCCGCGCCCGTGGTTGATTGAGTTACTGATTGTGCGCTGCGGTCTTCCCGCGGCAACAGGATTAAGGTTTCTGCCTTGCACATTGAGAAGATGCTTTAGCGCGCTTGCGGCTTGCTTGTCTGGTTGGGCAAAACCACCACGAACTGCTTCACCGCCTTGCGCTGGCGCTGGATCTCCGCAGCCTGTTTTTTCGCGATCGCGTCGTGCAGTTGAAACTGCTCTTTTGCTTTGGCGTTCTCGCCCGTGCGCTCGTAGGCGACTCCCAGGCGATAGTGAGCCTCGCTCAAATCGGGGTTGGCCTGGATGGCCTGCAAATAATAGGCGATCGCCTGTTCCCACTGGCGCCGGCCCGCGCTCAGATTTCCAAGCTGCAAGTATCCATCGGCGCATTGGGGATCGAGAGTGACTGCCTTCACAAGCATGGTTTTCACGGTTTGCATGGCCGGCGCGCCGGCGGCGTTGCCCTCCTGTTTCCACAGGGCCAGGGCGTAGTAGTAGTTGGCCATTGCATTCGAAGGCTGCAGGCTCGCAAAGCGTTTCAGCTTGGCGAGTACGCAAGGCAACGGATCAGGCGCGGCAATCTCGATCTTGCCCATGAACAGGTAAGGCTCCACGCTCTCCGGGTTCAGGTCCGACGCCCGGCAGAGATCCAGCGCAGCTTCGTCATACCGTGCGCCGGCAAAGAGCGCCGCTCCACGCGCGGTGAGCATGCGCGCAGACTGCGGATAAAGCCTGGCTCCTTCGTCAAACACCTCTTTTGCCTGCCACACAGCGCGGTGATAGAGGAGTTCTGAGCCCCAGGCGAAGTAGTTTTCTTCGCTGGGGTCTTCGCTTGCCGCTTGCTGAAATGCGCCGACAGCGGAGAGCGAGTCGCCCAGGGTCTCGTCGAGCTCGCCTTCCATGCGGTGCAGATCCGCGCTGGGGCGGCGCGCCAGCAAGCGCCGAACATGATCGCGCGCCTGGGATGCGTCGCCGGCCAGCTTGAGAGCCTGCGCAAGGTCATATTCGTTGTCGTAGTTTTCGGGGTCGGCCTGGTATGCGGCCTCGAAACTTCGAATGGCGTCCTCATACCGGCCAGCCTGGAGACAGAACGTGCCCAGGCTGTGATTGGCCGCGAAGCTCCCGGGATTTTGCTCCACGGCCGCGCGCAATGCGCTTTCTGATTCCTTTGGTTCGTTCGGTTCGCCGGGAGAGCCTGCCGCGGCAGGTTGTGAGCTGGCCGACGGCAGCTTTACGGCTTCTCGCGTAAGCGCCTCGCTGGTGCGCAGACTCGCATCGGAACCGTGACCGCCGGCCGCGGTCCAGTCGGTCACGGCGGCGATGGCAAAGTCGGGCTTATCGGCAAACTGCATCGCCTGGCTGGCACCCTGCGGGGCGGACGCAGATCGCTCGGGGCTGGATGCGACTAATGTCAGATCGACGCTCGGCTGCTCGCCGGGCGCAGAGACAACGACGGGAACTGCCGGACTGCGCAATGCTCCCACGGTTGCCGTCAAGGTGTAAGAGCCCACTGAGACGCCGGGAAACGTGAAGCTGCCCGCGGCGTCGGTGGAGGTTTCTCTTGACGCTCCGCCATCTTTCGGGTCGAGGGTCACATGCGCGTTAGCGACCTGCTTTCCGGCATGGTCGTGCACAACGCCGTGCAGAGTCGCAACTCCGGGCTGATTGGATGCGTTCTTCTGCCCAGTCAGGGCCGGCGCCAGCAGAAACAGTGCAGGCGCGATGCACCAGAAAGTGAACTCGATGCGCCGGACGAACCGGGCGGCAATCCTGTGCAGTGCGGCCCGCGGAACGCCGATAAAGGAAGACCAACCTGGCAATCCGGAACTCCTTTCAGCGTGCCTCGACCATTTTCGCAGGATCATAGGCCCCTGCCTTCGCAGAGCTGCAGATTTTGCATGGTGGATCAGAAGGTGCCCATGGTCACATGCACAACCTCGGGCTTCTCATGGAAACAAAGTCCCCGATCGGTCTCGTCTCCGTTCCAGAGACGCAGTGGCTTCCATGCGCCGTTTTCATAAATTCCCTGCTCGGCGGTGATGATCTGGCTGCGCATCCACGGCAGTTTACCGGGCAGATGGAAAATTACGCTGGCATCCTCGCCCGTCACCAGGAATTCGTTCTCTCCCAGCTGCGCGATGAGAGCAGCACCGTGCGCATCGGGGGTGCCCGGCGCGCGGCGACCGTCGGGTTGCGGAAAGCCAAAGGAGACCGTCGCCTGCCATTTGCCGAAGTCAACCTCTTCGGTGGTCTGCCCCGGTTCTTCCACGGCGGTCTTCACCTTGCCGTCGAACTCGAGCTGCGCAATCTCACGGTCCATGGGACCGATGAGCGCAAAGTTCTCGCTGTGCCGTTTCCAGGGTTCGTTCCCCAGGATGTTCCAGCCCGACTGATCGACCCCGAAGGGCGAAAAGCCGATGGCGCCTTCGCCGAGCGCATAGAAAAAGAACTTGGCAAAGCTGTCGCCACGGCCGGTCTCCGGAATCCAGAGCGGGTTGTCGGGCCGATGGTAGGCGGCCATGACCTGGCGATAAAAGGGTGAGTCATCGGTATAGATGTCAGGGCCGATCATGTCGATGGAGGGTGCGAGCGCACGCCAGAGGCCGACCATCTTCTCGACCGCGCCGCCGCTCGGGTAACCGATACCCGGAGTGTCCAATTGCCGCTGGGGAAGCTCCGCGGCGGGGTAGTCGATCCATACGTTGATGTAGCAGGGAACGTCGAACTCCTGCTTGCCTGCGGCCGCAATTGCGTTGATGTATTTCGCCTGGTAATAGACCTGAAACGTTTCGTCAGCTTCCGCGCCGAAGACCTCCTTCCAGGTTCCAGGCTGTTTGTGGGCGGCGGCGAGCATGTCAGCCGGGACCGGGCCGGCAAATGCGCGATTGGCCTCAGGAGAATTGTCGCGGATGCTGCCAATGTTGCCGGATTCGTTTTCAACCTGAATCAGAAGGACGGTGTGGGCGTCGCTGTCAATTTGCTTGAGATGGCGCATCAAGGCCACGAAAGCGGTCTTATCGGCCTCAAGCGTATTGTGCGACAAGGGCGAGAGCACATCGATGGGCTCGCCGTCGGGCCGGATGACGTTGGGAAAACGCGCGGGATCGCTTTTGACCCAGGCAGGCACATAATGCATGTTGCCGTTCTTCCAGGTGCCGAACCAAAGAAGAATCACATGCAGGTTGTGGGCGCGCGCACCCTCCACCAGCTGATCCACGTTCGTGTAGTCGAATTGCCCCTCGCTTGGCTCGAATTGTTCCCAGTAGACGGGCGCTTCCATCGTGTTGGCATGGAGGGCCGCCATCGAGTCCCAGACTTGCGGCAGCTCGCTGGGCCAGGCGCTGGAGTTGTGAATCTGCCCGCCAAGGATCAGAAACGGGCGGCCATCGACGAGCAAAGTGTAGCGTCCGTCTTTCTGCTCGAGCCGGGGAGCTTCGGCGGCATAGACGGAGCAGCAGGCCGTGAGAACGAGAAGGCAAAGAACGAAACGAAGCCATCTTCTGACGGCGCGAAGACGCAATCCGGTCATTTGAGATTCACTCCATTACGGTGGGAAGTGTACGCGCAGAAACAAGAATAGACCAAGATACGCGGCGATCACGCGGGCAGGGCCAGCAGCGCGCCCCAGTTGAGGCCGGCGCCGAAGGCCGAAAAGACAACCGGAGCGGCGAGTGGAGCGGCCAGCGTGCGATGCCACTCCGCGGCGGCGATCAGCAGAGAAGCCGACGACGTATTGCCGTAGCGGGCGATGTTCACGAAAAAGCGTTCGCGCGCCGCCTTCAGGCCGGCGGCGACTTTTTCAATGAGATTGAGATTGGCCTGGTGGAGCAGGAAAGCGCCGACGTCCGCAGGGCCGAGCGCGTTGCGCGCGAGCAGATCGCCGATGGCGCGCGGCAGTTTGCGGTAGGCCTGCAGGATGACGCTCTTGCCGTCCATAAAAATTCGATCGTGCTCGATTTTGAGGATGTTGGCGGCGCTGCCGTCGGTTGCAAGCAACGAGTCGGCGATGCGCGCGAAGCCGGTCTGGGAATCGATCAAGGCTGCTCCGGCGCCGTCCCCGAACAGGATGGCGGTGCCTCTGCCTGCAGGCGTGCGCTCGATGCGGCGGGACATGATCTCCGCTGCGATGACGAGGACCTTGCCGAAGCGCGGAGCGAGATCGGCGGCCAGGGCGAGCCCGATGAGCGAACCCGCGGAAGGGACGGCAATGTCGAGGGCCGGCGTGGAGTGGAGGCCAAGAGCGGCTGCGATCTGCGAAGCGGGCCCGGGAGAGAAGCGCTCGCTCGAGCCCGAGGAGACGAGGAGAAGCCCAAGCTGATCGGGCGTGGTGCCGGCATTCGAGAGGCACTCCCGCGCGGCGGCAAGGCCGAGCGAGGCGACGGTCTCATTTTCCGCTGCGTACCGACGCTCTTCGATGCCGGAGACGGAGAGAATCCACTCCGGCGTGGCGTCGACCAGCGGCGCGAGCTCCTCATTGCCCACGCGGCGCGCAGGCAGATAAGAACCGAACGTCCGAAGATAAGCCATTACGCCGATTTCGCGGAGATGTAGGAGTCGACTTTGCGGAGGGTATCGAACTTGCGCGCGGAGAGATCGGAGTCAGGAATGGAGACGCCGAACTCCTCTTCGAGGCCGGCGATGAAATCGGTGAGCGCGAAAGAGTCGAGCAGGCCGGAGGCGAAGAGCGATTCGTCGGCGGCGGGCGCGAGATTTTTTCCGGAGACGCGTTGCAGTACTTTAAGGATTCGTGCTTCCTGGCCCATTCCTGGCTCCTTCGATAGAGGTTTCGGTTTGCGGGGAGTGGCGATCTTTATAGGATTCGAAGCCGGCCATGAGGTCGGCCATGAAAGCGTCAGCAAGGGCGCGGTAGCCGTCACCGGTGAAGTGAGTGTGATCGGGCTGTGCCCAGCCGGCATAGACCCATTGCTGCATGGCGCCGGGTCCGCCCATGCGCTCTTGCCAGTCCCAGTAGGCGCAGTCGTGCGTGCGGCAGACGGTGCGCTGGGCGTCGACGATGCGGTCGGTGCCCTCGTAGTCGCGCCAGGCGTGATGGCGCAGGACGGCGCGGTCGCCGGGACCGATGACGAGAATGGCGGACTCCGGTACGTACTGGTGAATAGCGTCGACGAGCGAGGCGAAGGCCTGCTCGTAGCTCTGCTCGTCCCAGTCGGCGCTGGCGGCTTCGTTGGTGCCGTAGGCAAGCACGATGAGGGAGGGCGAGTTGTCCTTGAGATAAGCGGAGAAAAGCGACTGGTTCCACTTGAGGATGAGCGGGGCTTCGGCTCCGTTGATGCCGATCGACTCCCAGGTGACGCCGGGTTGCGTGGCCACCCAACCGAGCAGGGTGACGGGCGCGGCATCCTCGGTGGTGATTTTGAAGTGGTGATCGCCGGCGGTGCAGGAATAGCGGAAGGTGCCGGGACCCGCCTGATCGGCGGCGGTCTGGATCTCGATGGGGTCGCCGTCGTTATCGGTAAAGCGCAGGCCGCCGCCACCGGGCTGCTCCAGGTACTGGAGCTCGAGATCGGTGCAGGAGGCGTCGAGCGTCACCCATTCGCCGGCGCGCTCGGTGGAGATGCTGATGCCGCCCATCCCCAGGTCGCCCGAGCCGAGATCGAGGAACTTGTTGCCCTGCGTCTTCCAGCCGGGCGACTGCGCGCGCGTGGAGCCGACGATGCGATAGCCGGCGAAGGGGTGCCCGGCGTAGGAGTAGCCGATGCCGCCATCGCCGAAGTGCGCCTGAAAGACGCGGCGGGCTTCCGCTGTGAACATGTCGGCGGCGGTGTGCGAGTCGCCCCACTGGAGAACGCGCAAAGTGTTCGTGGCCGGGTCTCCGGAGCGCTGTTCCTCCTCGCGCGAAGCGAGCTGGGCGTAGAAACCGTCGAGTGCGTCTTCGTCGGCAATGGCGTGCGCAGCGGGCTCTTTGAGCCGGGCCCCGATCGCCTCCACGAGAGCGGCCCGTCGGGCTGGATCGAGACGCGGCGTGTAGGAACGGACGCGCGCGCGGGAGGAGCGCCTGCGGGCCGTTGCGGAGCGGCCGGCGCGCGTGGCTGTATGCCGCGCGGGCGAAGCCGCGGCGGTCGTATCGGTTTTCTTTTTGGCAGCCGGAGCCTGGGTTTGCGCGCACAGGGGAAGAAGCGCGAGGGCAGCGAGAGCCGGCAGAAACGCCATTCCACGAAAACGGTGCGGGCTCATGGCGTTCCGGCTTTCTTGCCGCCGGAGCGGATGTTTTCCTCGGCCTGCACCGCGGGCTGCGCGGCGACCTTCAAAGCAGAGTTCGCCTGGGGAGCTTGGGGCGCGGCCGGGGGGAGCGCGATTCCATGCTGCATCTTCCAACGATCATAGCGCAGGCTCAATTGCTGGACGAAAAGAGTAGCCACAATGGCAGCGCCCTGCGGCGTGGGATGCAAAAGGTCGGCCGTAACCAGGCGCGGATTGGCCGCGTACCAGCGCGCCATGGTGCCGCGGGAACCCATGGCGTCATAGGTGTCAAAGAAGGCGCAATGGGTTTCGATGGCCACCTGGCGCTCGATGTCGACAATTTCGGGGATGGTGCTCATGGTCTCTATATCGTCAAGTCCTTGACGTTGACCACGATCCATGGGGCTCATGATGAGGATCGACACGTTGGGAGCAGCCGCCCGGATGCGATCGACGGCCAGACGCAGCTCAGAGGCGTACTGCTTGTGGACGAAATCGCCGAAGCTGCTTTCGTTGGATCCGTAGTTCACCACGATGAGCGTGGGGCCGGCATGGTCAAGCTCCTCATGCCAGAGATCGGGCTCGAGAACGCGCGCCAGGACGCTGGTGGTGGCGCCATTGAGGCCCAGGCTGTCATAGAGAATTCCCGTGGCGCCGCGGCGGAAATCGATGCCGAAGAGGGTGACGGCGCCCTCCATGGGCAGGACGGTCACCGTTTTTGTGCCCACGGGAAGCGGAACGCGAAGCGAGACGGCCGCCTGGGCTGCGGCTCCCGTGGATTGCTTCGCGATCTGAACGCCGTCCGCCTGGACCGCGAACGTGCCGCCGCCAGGGTGGGCGAGGTACTCGATCTCGGCAGCGGTCTGGAAGGATTCGGGGAAGGTGAATTTACTCCAGGCGCCGGGCTGGCCTTCAAAGGCCGCGCCGCCCAGGCCGTAGATGCCTTCGCGCACCAGGCCGACGCCGGTGCGAATCTTCCAGCCCTGATCGCTCATCTCCACGCCGCGATGGCCGTACCAGGCCCAGGGGCGGGCGATGAGCGTGTAGCCGCGGCCGGCATCGCCGAAGCGGGTCTGCAACTGGGCGCGGATGCCGCCGGTGATGAGATCGGCGGTGGTGGGCGAGTCGCCGTAGTGAAGAACAGTGACGATGCCGGATTTCGTTTGCTCGAGCTTCCAGAGAGCGGCGAAAAACGGATCGAGTGCATGGGAATCGTCTTGCAGGAGCGGCGACGGCGGGGGAAGGTCGACGTTGACCGGGGTGCGCGGAACCGGCGGAGCGGGACGCGCCGGCCAGCGCAGATGAAAGGCTGTCGCGAAGATTTGTCCGGTGAATCCCTTGGAGCGGTCGATGCGCAGGCGCCAGACGAAGAGCGCAAGGACGGTGACGATGAGGGCCAGCGCCGTTTTGAAGGGGAACCCGCGGCCCGGATGCCGGAATCCCGGCGGAGCGGCGCGGAGCGGCAGACGGCGGGAGGCGTTAGAAATTGCCATAGACGAAGGGAGCGGAGCCACGGCCGGCGAGGGTTTGAATCAGCAGGATGAGAGCGGCCATCGCCAGACCCTGTGCCCAGAAGGGGACGCGAGCCGAGAGGCGTGTGGCGCGCTCAAACCAGCTCGAAGGCAGGGAGTGGAGAATGGCTGCGGCGGCGAACACCACGGCGACGGGCAATGTGACGTTGGCGAACGACCAGGTGTGGCGCGTGAGGCCGCGCAGAATCTGGAGCGCGCCCGGCAGGGTTGAAGCGCGGAAGAAGATCCAGGTAAAGCACACAAAATGAAAGGTCAAGAGGCTACCGAGGAGCTTGCCCCACCAGGCCGGCGACGGCACCGTCCGGCGCTTTTTCCAGGCGAAGACCACGCCCAGCGCGAGGCCATGCAGCGCACCCCAGATGAGGAAGTTCCAGGAGAGACCGTGCCACAGGCCGCCGAGCATCATGGTGAGCAGAAACGCATAACTATAGGAGAGGACGGGGAACTTGCGGCGCTTGGGAAAGAAATCGAAGAGATAGTCGCGCAGCCATTCCGAGAAGGTGATGTGCCAGCGGCGCCAGAACTCGGCAATGTTGACGGAGAGATAGGGTTGGCGGAAGTTCTCCGGCAGCTCGATGCCGAGGAGGATGGCCGCGCCGCGGGCAATATCGGTGTAGCCGGAGAAATCGAAGAAGAGCTGGAGCGCGTAGCCGTAGACCCCGAGAAGGATCTCGCCGCTCGAATAGAGAGCGGGGGTATCGAAGATGCGGTCGACGAGATTGTTGGCGAGGAAGTCGGCGATGAGGAGCTTCTTCACCAGGCCGGTGCCAATGAGAAGCAGGGCCTCGGCGCCTTGCTCGTTGGTTAGCAGAAAGGGCGAGGAAAGCTGCCGGAGCAGGTTGCCCATGCGCGGGATGGGTCCGGCGGTGATGGAAGGAAAGAAGAGGGCGCCGGCGAGATAGGTGAGCGGGCTGCGGGTGGGCTCGAGTTCGCCCAGATAAAGATCGATCGTGTAGGTAAGCGACTGAAAACAATAGAACGAAAGAGTAAGCGGGAGCAACCAGCGCCAACTGGCGCGGGTCAAGAGCGGCAGCAGTTTGAGGCTCAGGAGCAGGCCTACATTGACGGCGAGAGAAACGCCCAGGAGCATCCGGCGCACTATGGAATTGCGCTGCCGGCCCAGGCCGCGGCCGACAAGGTAGTCGACCAGCGCGGCGAGTGGCAGCGCCAGGAAGATGAGGCTGAAGTGAGCGAGGAAGAAGAGGTTCGCCAGGACCAGCAGGAAGATTTGCAGGCGGCGCGCGCGAACCGAAAGCCAGAAGACCAGGCAAACCGCAGCCAGAAATGCAAAGAAAGGTGCGGAACTGAGGGCCATGGGAAGTTTCCAATCCAGCTTACCGCAGGTGCAAGCCATCGAGTTCAAAACCGGCATCGAAGCAGAGTGGCATGGAACACATCTTGTTATGCCGGGAATGTCCGGGCTGAGAAGGGAATGCCTTTCTCCGCAATACTCTCTTGAGGGGCCCGGCGCCGGTTTTGGACAGCATAGAAAACTCCAAAGTTTTCTTATTTAGAATCATATAGATATGGCTGTAAAAGTGGAAAACAGGTGGAGGGGCGGAATCCTCGGTTTAGTAAAATATGCGAATGGTTCGACGCCAGAAACCCGACAATCCGGCATCCTCCAAGCCCCGCTGGTTCTGGGTGGTGGCGGGAATCTTATCGATGGTGATGGCAGCCGCCGTCTTTTGGGACTCGACGCTCACGGTGCAGGCGGACGCACGGCTGGCTCGGCCGGCTGCGACATTGCCGCCACTGGCTCCCCCGGCGGGCTCGATGGCCGACGGGCGCATACCGGTAAAGGCTCTCATTCCCTCCGAAACGCTGCACGGCCTGGCCACCTGGTACGGCGAGATGCGCGAGGGCCATTGGACTGCGAGCGGAGAACGGTTCGACATGATGGCGATGACCGCCGCGCACAACTCACTGCCCTTCGGGACCTTGCTGCGGGTGGTGGATCTCAGGAATCACAAGTCGGTGGTGGTGCGTGTGAACGACCGCGGGCAGCTTCCGGAAGGCCATGTGATCGACCTCTCGTATGCGGCCGCCCAGGAGTTGGGCATTATCCGGTTGGGCGTGGCCCCGGTCAGGCTGGAGGTAATCTCCCTGGGCAAAGCGGGCGCGCGGCAGACAGCCACGACGGCTTCGGAGGCTGTTCCCGTGAGCCATCCCGCTCACTGAGCGCTTCGGGCATCCGGCCCGACTGCGTCGTTGGTTCCTCTTGTACTACCTTCCTTGGTAACGGGTTCGGCGGCTGTACAACAGATGTGCAGCGTGCCAGACTGAAGTTCACACGAGGAAGACCTATGGCACGACTCCCCCTCACTGACCTTTGCCGGCCGGGTGGCGGCCTGCGTGCATCCCTGAAAACGAAGCTGGGCTGGCTGGCGATTCCGGCGCTGGCGGCATTTTGCTGCGGCTGCGGCGGCAGCATCGCCCACAGCACCAGCGGAGGCTCGCCGGATTTCTCGTTTTCCGTGAGCAGTTCCACACTGAGCGTGACCTCGGGCGGCAGCGCCGAGCCGGTTTCCCTGTCGGCAACCGCTATCGATGGGTTTACAGGAGCGATCACAGTGACGGTGAGCACGCTGCCTGCAGGCGTGACGACCTCGCCTTCCGCGCTGAGCCTGACGGTGGGGACGCCGCTGACCGTGAACTTCTCTGCATCGTCGACCGCCGCGACGGGAACGGCCAATCTTGTCTTTACGGCTACATCGGGCTCGTTGAGCCACACTGCCACACTCAAACTGAGCGTGAACGCGGTCGTCCCCGGCGGCAGCGTGGACGTGACCACCTATCACGACGACGTGGGGCGCACGGGGCTTAATCCCAATGAGACTACGCTGACGCTGACCAATGTGAACTCCTCGAGCTTCGGGCTGATTCATACATTTACGGCCGATGGCGTGGTGGACGCCGAGCCTCTCGTGCTCTCGAACCTGACCGTAGGCGGGCAGGCGCAGAATGTGCTCTTTGTGGTGACGGAGAACGACAGCGTGTATGCCTTCAACGCGGACACCGGAACCCAGCTCTGGAAGACCTCCGTATTGGGAACCGGCGAGACGCCCAGCGACGATCACGGTTGCGGCCAGATCTCGCCGCAGATCGGCATCACCTCGACGCCGGTGATCGACCGCAGCGACGGGACGGACGGCGCCATCTTTGTGGTGGGCATGTCAAAGGACTCGTCGGGGAAGTATCACCAGCGGCTGCACGCGCTGGACTTGACTACGGGAGCCGAGCTCGCCGGGAGCCCGTCGGAGATTACGGCCACGTATCCGGGAACGGGCGAGAACAGTTCCGGAGGCAACGTGGTCTTCGATCCCGGCCAGTACGCCGAGCGGGCGGGATTGCTGCTGTTGAACGGCAACCTCTATTTGGGTTTCACGTCGCACTGTGACGGTGAGCCCTATACCGGATGGCTGATGGGCTACAACGAATCGACCTTGAAGCAAACCAGCGTGCTGAACCTGACGCCGAACGGAGGCGAGGGATCCATCTGGATGGCGGGCGCCGGACTGGCCGCGGACGCGAACGGCAACATCTACTTTCTGGATGCGAACGGCACCTTCGACACCACGCTGACGAACGGGTTCCCGTCGAAGGGCGACTACGGGAACGGATTCATCAAGGTTTCCACCACGAACAACCAGCTCGCCGTGGCCGATTACTTCGAGATGTCGAACACGGTGTCGGAATCGAACAACGATACCGACCTGGGCTCGGGCGGGGCTCTGGTTCTGCCGGACATCACCGATAATTCCGGCACCGTGCATCACCTGGCGGTGGGCGCGGGCAAGGACGGCAACATCTACGTGGTGAACCGCGACAGCATGGGCAAGTTCAACCCCAACAACGACAGCGCGATTTATCAGGAGCTCGACGGCGTGCTGGGCGGCGTTTGGGCGATGCCCGCTTACTTCAACAACACGGTTTACTACGCAGACGTGGGTGGGACGCTCAAGGCCTTCCCCATCGCCAACGCGATGCTGGCGACCACGCCGCAATACCAGAGCACGCCTTCCTTTACTTATCCCGGCGCCACACCCTCGGTCAGCGCCAACGGAACGTCGAATGGGATCGTGTGGGCGGTCGCGAACAACTCGAGCGCAGTTCTTTACGCCTTCAATGCCGGCACGCTGGCCGAACTCTACGACAGCACCCAGGCGGCCGGCGGCCGCGACAACTTCGGCGGGGGCAACAAGTTCATCACGCCGATGGTTGCCAACGGCAAAGTGTTCGTGGGCACGCCGAGCGGCGTGGCGGAGTTCGGGCTGCTGCAATAGGCGAAAAAATCAGACGCAAAAAGAGAAGCCCGAAGCGGAAGCTTCGGGCTTCGTGTTGGTGCGCACCGGTCCAGGATCGCGCGGGCGCAGCGGAGAGTCGGCGCTTAGAAGTTGAACTTGAGCGCGAACTCCATCTCGCGGCCTGGATTTGACCCATCGAGCAAGCCGTATACGCCCACCGTGTTGGATCCGCCTCCGTTGGGACCGGTCGTTCGAATGCTGCTGCAATATTCGCAGGAGCTGTAGTTGTCGTCCCATGTCGCTGGAATGCTGAAGATCGGCGTATTGGTCAGGTTCATAAACTGCGCCATGAAGGTGAGGTTTGTTCCTTCCGTGATAGGGAAGGTTTTGTTGAGGTTGAGGTCGGCAGTCTTAAGGTGGGGTCCGCGCATTGAGCCAACCGGGCAGGTTCCGAACTGGCCGTCGGCTTGCGGGGAAACGTAGGCCGGGTTCAGGTTGACCCTGCCGATGCTGCTTCCGATTTGCTCGGTGACCATGGGCGAGTTCGGGGAAACAGCTGAGTTGCAATTCGGACGCGGCATATAGGTCCCCGGCGCTGTGAGGTTCGAGGCTCCCGCCGCATTGAATGAGCCCATCCACTCGCCGTCCATGGGAGTAACCGCAAAGCCCGAGTGGAAAGTCCCATCCATGGCAATGTTCCAGCCGCCGATGAATTCATCGGCAGTCTTGGAAACGTCGGATCCGAAGGTCTTGCCCCGGCCGAAGGGAAGGCTATAGATCCCATAGGCGTTGAAGGCTGCCAAGGCGTCGATGGTGCACTTGCCATAATCGCCCAGCGGATTGTACTCGTTCTGGAAGAAGTTGCCGCCGGCTTCGTTCTGCTGTTCGCCGAGGCCTTCTTCATCGCCGTAGACGCCAAAATAACCCAGTGAATCGGTATTGCAGCGCGACAGGGTGAAGTTGGCCTGCAGATCGAGACCATGGTAGCCCCGCTGGGAGACCGTCGCTTCCAGGGCGTTGTACCAGGAAACTGCATCCGAAGCGTTATAACGAGCCTGACTTACGCCGGCGGTTACGAGTTGCTGCATATAAGGACCGGCAACTACGTTCGGAGGATCATATTTGTTGCCCCAAATGTCTGTGACATCGTTCGCTACCGGCTGCAAGCCGCTGGACAGCTCCTTCTGGTTGTACCAGTAGATGTCGGCCATGTGCTCGTCGTGGTTGGCGACATATCCGACCGAAGACGTGAATCCGTTCCTGAACTGATGCTGCACGGTCAGATTCCACTGCTCGTTCATGGCCGGCCGCAGGTTAGGGTTGGTCGCATGCGTGACCTCGCCGCTGAGACAGGCCGGGGAGAGTGCCTTCAGCTCGGCTACGGTGCAGGAGTTCTGGTAAGGCGCGTAGCCATCCGAAAGGGTATTTTGCGGCACACCCGTTGTGCCCACGTTGGTCTGATCGATGAGGATCGAGTTCGGCGGGTTGATCACGGCCATATTGCTGATGCCGTTGCCTTCCATATAGGTGGAGATGTCGTAGGCGCCGCGGATCACGGTGTTCGCCGCCCAGCCAGGCTGATACGCAAATCCGAAGCGCGGCTCCACGTCGCCCATGCCCCAATAGGTGTTGTAGTTGGTGCCCACCTCGGGAGTTCCCGTCACCAGGTCGAAGTTGATGTTGTTGTTGCTATTCCGGTCGCCGCGCGGAGTCACCACTTCATAGCGGAGGCCGAGATTGAGGGTCAGGTTATGCGCGGCCTGATAATTATCCTGCACAAAACCCGCGCCCAGGCTGTTGACCAGATGGAAGTGGATGGGTTCGCCGACCCCGACTGTATACGGCATACCAAGAAGGAAGTCTGCGTATGCCGCGGTCTGGGTCCCCGCCGCGCCTGTGTTGTCAGTATATTGCCCGTTAAAGGTCCAGGATCCGGCTTCGCCGTTGTTGCCGGCATAGGTGTCGTTCATGTCGTAGTGCAGGAACTGGAAGCCGGTGTGAATCGAGTGCCTGCCACGCGTCCAAGTCAGCGAGTCCTCGATCTGGTTCGTGGTATCGTGGAAAACCTCGGGGCCATCGCTGCCGCCCACCGTTCCCCATCCGAAATTGATGGAGGGCAGAACGTTCACGGGAACATCTTGAAGGCCGATGGTGGTGTTGATATTGCCGGTCACCGCCGAGGAATAAATCTGATCGTTTGCCGGGAAGATGGTGGTGCCTAGGCGGAAGTCGTTGATCAGCGTGGCCGTGAACATGTGCACGTAGTCGCCCACAATGGTCTTCAACGGATATTGGCGCTCCAGGTTGGGCGTCAGCAGGTCGGCGCCGTTGCTGTTGATGAGGTGCGTGTACATCTGGGTATAGCGGCCGATGACATGATCGTTGGATGAGGGCTGCCACTCGATCTTCGCATCTCCCTGGTAGTTATGCGTGTAACCGCTGGTAAAGTAGTTCAGCGACGATACCTGGTTCTGGAATGAAGGCAAGGCCACGAGGGCCTTCGCCACGGGATCGGCCGCGGAAACAGGGACCTGGTCATAAGGAATGATGGGGCGCGAAGCCGCCGCCACACCGGCGGCCGGCATATACAACTGGCCTCCCCCGACCGAGCACTGGCCCGAACCATTGAAAGATCCGCCGGATTGGGTGCAGAGCCAGCCCAGGTCATAAACCGATGCGCCGGATTTTCCGGTGGCGGGGGTGTAGAAGCTGGAACTGGGAACCAGCTGGTTCTGGTTTCCGGTCTTCGGCTGGTTGTATATCGAGGTTTCCTCGTCGGCGAAGAAGAACAGCTTGTTCCTGATGATGGGTCCGCCGACCTGGCCGCCGAATTCGTTCCATTGGAGCACCGGACGTGGGACCGTGGTTGCCGTACCATATCCGGTGATGAACGCAACGGCCTTGTCCTGCCAGCTGTTCGCGTCGAGATCGGTGTTGCGGATGTACTCGTACACGCCGCCATGGAACTGGTTCGTGCCGGACTTGAGCGTCTCCACGATCACCGCGCCGGCATAGTTCCCGTAGTCGGCGGGCGCGTTGCTCACGATGATGTTGAATTCCTGAACAGCGTCGGGCGAAGGCGTGTAGGAAACATCGTTATTGTCGGGCTGGTTGTCGTCCATGCCGTCGATCATGAAGTTATCGTCTTGCTCGCGCGCGCCGTTGACATACGGCCGGCCGGTGCCGAAGGTGGTCTGCGGCGACTCGAAGGCAAAGATGTTGGAAGTCAGAACGCCCGGGGCCAGCAGCGTCAATTGATTTATGTCGCGCGTGGCGAGCGGGAGCTTGGAGGCCGCGTTGGCGTCAATCAGGGTGCTCACATCGGCGGATGCGGTTTGCAGCAGCGGGGGCGTCCCGCTCACCTCAATGGTCTGGCTTTGCGCGCCCACTTTGAGCTGAAAATCGACGCGGGCCACCTGGTTGAGGACGAGCGTGAATGGACTGCGCACCGCGGCAGCAAAGCCGGGCGCTTCCACCTTCACTTCGATTGTGCCCACGGGGATGGTGGGAAACTCGTAGAGCCCTGCCTGCGTGGTGGTGGAGACCCAGGTGGTGTTGCGCTCGACGTCGCGCACGGTCACGGTGGCGTTCGGAACGGCGCTGCCCGTGGCGTCCGTGACCAGCCCGGTGACCGAGCCCGCAGCCTGCTGTGCCCGGCCGCTGAGGCAGGTTGCCATCAGAGCCAGGAGACAGAGGACTGAAGCTTTCATTCGTAGCATCCGGTTCATGAGTTTCACTGGAACCTCCTTGCGATAAGTGTTCATGTGAACTAGGCGGACCGAGAGGCAGGCGGTGCAAAAAAAGGGCGTACCAACCACACTGCGGCGATCCCATACAGGCCGGCGAAGGGGGCTCGCCGGAAGTTCATGAAGGCAAAAGCTCGGGACAGGCCGTAGCGGCCTGAGCCAATCGGCTCTGACTTCTGATCGAATGGCGGCCAAATGCGCAATCTTCGATGCGACAAATACTATCGCAGCCTTCTGCGGAAATGCAACAGAAAAATGAAAATTTTAGCAAGAAACAATCAGTCAGATGATTTGCAAAAGAAAATATAAGCATTATTGGGATAAAATTGAGCAGCTAAGGAACCTGGAATCATCGATTTTAGGAAAGGGTGCAGGCCTGCTGACCTCAGCGCCCGCAAATCGTTTGTTGACAGAAACTGAGCAAATACGATAATTTCGATCAATAATTTGGTCGGTCGGTGAGAAATCATGCCACAGCGGGCGGTTTCGCGTCTTCCGTATGCAGATTGTCGCGCAATCACCGCAGACTTAGCCGGACAGGCAGCAGATTCTGTCCAATCTTGCTGTCGTGGTTGACCTGCGCAGCGGATGGCGCGATCAAAAAAAAGGGATGGATATGGGCCGAAGAGCGGAGAGGCGCTGACCAGGTTGGCCATGAGCAATGCGTTTTTTGAGCTGTGCGCCGAGTCGAGAGAAGCCGCCTGCGCGGCAGAGTTGGGCGGTGCGGACCGGATTGAGCTGTGCTCGGAGCTCGAGCGCGGAGGGCTCACGCCCCCGGAGGAGCTGATTGCGGCGAGCGTGAGCGCCCTTTTGATTCCCGTATTCGTGCTGATCCGGCCCCGCGGAGGCAGCTTTGTGTTTTCCACGGAGGAGTTTGCGCTGATGCGCCGGCAGATTGCCACGGCCAAAGAGGCGGGCGCCCGGGGCGTGGCGGTGGGGGTTCTGCGCGAGGACGGGCGCGTGGACGTAGAGCGCTCGCGCGAGCTGGTTGAGCTGGCGCGGCCGATGGCGGCCACGTTTCATCGCGCCTTCGACGAGACCCCCGATCTGAGCGAGGCGCTCGAGCGCGTGATTGCGACCGGCGCTGAGGCGCTGCTGACATCGGGCGGAGCGAAGCAAGTGCTGGGCGGGGCCGAGTCGATCTCCGAACTGAAGAAACAAGCGGGCGATCGCATCCAAATCATCGCCGGCGGCGGGCTGCAGCTTGAAACCCTGACCGAAGTGGTGCGGCGCTCAGGGGTGTTCTGCCTGCACGGATCGCTCAAGCGCAAGAACGGGCACGAAACATCAGAGGATCCGGCGGGCGAGATGAGGACGCTGGAGGCCGATGTGCGCGAAGCGGTCCGGCTGCTGCAGCGGGAGATGCAAGAGCAGAATGCCGCCGCGCCCAATGGGAGCCATCCTTAAAGCAAGCTGAGCGGCCGACGGCAAGCGAAGGGGTCAGACGCGCAGGACGCGGGTTCCCTGGCGCTCAAAGGGTGCGAGTTGCTCGGAGGTGGCGCCGGTATCCGTGATCAGTACATGAATCTCGCTGGCCGGGCAGATGATGGCCGGGCTGACCTTTCCCAGTTTGCTGGAGTCAGCCACGATGACCACCTCCTTGGTTTGCTTGAGCATCTTGCGGTAGACCAGGGCCTCGTCGGTTTCGAGCGAAGTGGCACCGCGCTCGGCGTCGAGGCCGGTGACGCTGAGGAAGACTTTATCCATATATACGGTGTCAAGAAAGTTGAGCGCGGCGTTGCCGGAGAGCGCGAATGACCACGCCCAAAGCACCACGCCGCCGGTGAGAAAAGTGCGGATGGAGGTGCGGTTCGAGAGCTCCATGCCGATGTTGATGGCGTTGGTGACCACTTGAATCTTTTCGCGATGGCGCAGGCTGCGGCCGATGTGCGTGGTGGTGGTGCCGGCGGAAAGGCCCACGGTTTCTCCCTCGTGGATGATTTCAGCGGCGGCCAGACCGATGCGGCGCTTCTCCGAGGCGTGGCGCTGCTCGCGGGCGAGGAACGAGCTGTCGTAGCGGAAGGGCTCGTAGAGCAGGGGTTCAGCCAGTTCGGCGCCTCCGTGGGTGCGGCGGATGAGGCCGCGGTTTTCGAGCCGGGCGAGATCGCGGCGGATGCTGGGGGCCGAGGAGCCGGCAACTTCGAGCAATTCTTCAATGGTGGCGCTGCCCGTTTTGAGCAGATGCTTGACGATCTGCTCAGACCGGCGGTTTATAGACTCGGACATACTGCGGAGATTCTACCCCGACAACGCCGAGAGCATAGAGAAAATTGAAGGATTTTGGCCCCAAGTTCACTAGATTTCGATGAGAAACATTCACATGGATGATCGTTCCCTGCCATTTTGCGCACGCTGCTGGGACAGTTTTTAGCGAGCCGGGCTGGCTAAAGGAGCGCCCGCCAGCGCAGGTCAAGTTTTCGAGCTTGCGTAAAGATATATCTTACGATATAGTGTGAGATATATTTTGGACGAGGAGGTCCAAGACCATGTTTGGAAGAGTTTTTGAGCACGAGGGGCACGGCGGATGCCGTGGCCGACGGTATGAGAGAAGGCAGGAGTGCTGCGATCCGCAGGAATGGGCGGAGCGGCATTCCGCGTGGATTCGCGGAGGCGGGTTCGAAGCGCCGGGCGGATTCGAGGGGCAAGGTCCCGGATTGGGACGAGGCTTTGGCCGGGGGTTCGGGCGCGGATTCGGGCACGGGCGCGAGCGCATGTTCGACGCCGGGGAGATCAAACTGGTGATTCTCAAACTGCTCTCGGAGCAGCCGAGCTATGGGTACCAGCTCATCAAGACGATGGAAGAAAGGCTGGGCGGCGGCTACACGCCGAGCGCCGGCGTGGTGTATCCCACGCTGACACTGCTCGAAGAAGAGGGCCTGGCCGCTTCCGCGGAGACCGAGGGCAAGAAGGTGTACAGCGTGACGGCGCACGGCCAGGAGTATTTAGAGGCCAACGCGGCGCGCGTGAACCAGCTTTTTGAAAGGCTGGAGGAGACCGGCAGCGGCTTTCGGCGCGGGCGCTCGCCTGAGTTGATGAAGGCGTTCCTGGACCTGCGCGGCGCGGTAATGGCGAAAGTGTGGCGCCGGGGCGCGACGCCGGAGCAAATCCGCAAGATTGCCGAGGCGATTCACGCGGCGGCCAAGGCGATCGATGAGATGTGAGAGAGGCAGGGGGCAGGGAACAGGGATCGGGGACCAGGGAGCAGAGACCGGTTTTGAATCGCGCCGCGCGGCGTCTACGCTTTGAAGTTCGACCCCCTCCCCCCCGGTATTCTGGGCGCAAATTCCTTGGTTTCATGGCTTTGGCGAGCTGCTTGCGGGCTAAATTCGTGAGCCGATGAGACTTGGCCGCAGATTCGTCCAGGGAAAAGAGTTAGAGGCGTGCCGAGGCCAAGGTTTGTTTGGTTAAGGATGGCCTTCAACGATTCTGGCACGGATGGGGGAAATGATCTGCAAAGG
>JASHTS010000162.1 GCA_030040425.1 Acidobacteriaceae bacterium
TGAGAATCTGCGGATCGCCGGACTCGAAGCCGACGATGAGCAGCCGGCAGCCCGCATCTTTCATGGCCTTGAGGGTTTCGCGGTCCGTAGTGACGCGCGAGGTGCAACTCCAGGTAAGGCCGAGGGGCTTGAGTTTCTCGCAGAGCTCGATGGTGCGCGTCTTCTGGATGTTGAAAGTGTCGTCGTCGAAGAAAAACTCCTTCACGTAGGGGAAGTTTTCCTTGGCCCAGGCGAGTTCGGCGGCGACGTCATCAGAGGAGCGCTTGCGCCAGGCGTGACCGCTCAGCGTCTGCGGCCACAGGCAGAAGGTGCACTGCGCCGGGCAGCCGCGCGTGGAGTAAAGCGCGATGAAGGGGTGCAGCAGGAAAGGCACGTTGTAGCGCGTCACGTCCATGTCGCGCTTGTAGACCTTGGTGGCCCAGGGCATGGCGTCGAGGTCTTCCACCTGCGGACGGTCGGGATTGTGGATGATTTTGCCGTCTTTCTTGTAGCTGATGCCCAGGATTTCGTTGAGCGGCTTGCCGTTGGCGAATTCGATGACGGAGTAATCGAACTCGCGCCGGCAGATGAAGTCGAGCACGGGGCACTCGTCGAGGGCGCGGTCGGGATCGGTGGTGACGGGCGGGCCGACAAACGCGATGCGAATGGAGGGGTTGGCTGCCTTGATGGCCTCGGCCAGACGCTGGTCGCCTTCCCAGCCGACGGTGGACGTAAAAAGCACCAGAAATTCGTAATCCTTGCAAATCCGAATGGTTTCCTGTGCGCTGACGTGGTGCGGGGGCGCGTCGAGCAGGCGCGAGCCCTCGAGCATGCCGGCCGGATACGCAAGCCAGACGGGGTACCAGTAGGACTCGATTTCGCGCGTTGCCGGCCAGCGGGAACTTGCGCCGCCATCAAAATTCTCAAAAGAAGGCGGGTTCAGGAAGAGCGTCTTCAAGGGCATGGGCATCCTTCTTATTTTAACATTCCGACACCTAGTTAGATGAAATTAGTCCGCCCGGGTCACTTTGTATGTAACTCGTTGAACCGGTTCTGCATAAGACCCAGCGCGCGGAGCAGATTCAGGGGCGCCTGGGCGGTTGCTTCAAAAATGACAAATAGATGACAAGGGCCTGCTCCCGGCTGATTATCCTGCTGGCGGAATTCGAAGGGCGGTTCTTGAGGCGCAGATGCGTCTGCGCCGCTCGAATAAGTGCTGCAGGGAGAGACGATGGCCGAGGATCGGAGCAACATCCTGGAAAAGGCGGTTCTGGCGCTGGCGTTTGCGGTTTGTGTCGCGCTGGGAGCGTGCAGAGCGCGGTATCCGTACAACGATCTTCTGCCTTCCTATGCCGGTGAGCGCTGCCTGCTGCACGGTTGCGACCCGTATGGCGGCACGCGTTTGCTTTACCCGCCTTCGAGCCTGATGGCGATGGCGCCGCTCGGGCTTTTCAACTTTCGCACCGCGTGGCTGCTCTGGTTCGTCCTGAACAGCGGATTGCTCCTTGTCGCCGTGATCCTGGTTGCGGGTCTCTGCCCGAGAGAGGACAGGAGGCTGGCGACGGTTCTCGGTGCGATTGTTCTTGCAGGCAGTTCGCAGCTGCTCTCTCTGGCGCAGCCCTCCGCGCTTGCCATCTCTCTGGCAGCCATCGGCGGCTCATGCCTGATCCGTGGGCGCATGCTGTGGATGAGCGCCGCGGCTCTTATGCTGAGTCTTGCGGTCAAGCCGCAGATCGGCGGGCTTCTCGCCGTCTATTGGGCGGTCAGGGGGCCACACCGCCGGGTAGCGATCGCCGCAATCGCCGGCGCTCTGGCGCTCTTTCTCGGCGGAATCCTGATTCTGAACGTGCGACCTACGAGTGCGCGTTGGGCAGCGGAGTTGCGCGCCAACCTATCTGGCGTGGTTGCGCCGGGAGGAACGGGCGATCCCAGGCCAGCCAATCTTCTCGCTCCCGCTACTTTGAACCTGCAGACGGTGACAAGCGCTTTTTCTGCGGACGAGAAGATCTACGACGGAGCCGCCTATACGACCTTCGCGCTTCTTCTGGCGGTGTGGGTGGCGGCAGCGATGAGAATGAAGCCTGGCGCAACGGACGATCTCCTGTCGATGGGAGCACTGGCGGTGCTGACTCTGTTGCCGGTTTACCATCGCAGCTACGATAGCCGGCTCCTGCTTCTGGCCCTGCCGGCGGGAGTGATCGTGCTGCGGCAGCGCCGCTCAGAAGGCCTTCTGCTCTGCGCGCTGATTGCCTCTGCCACTGTTTCGTTTCAGCATTGGATGCAGCTCGCACTTACGCACGCCGGGCTGCTCGCGGACGTTCTCAACCACAAAGTCTTGTTGATTGCGCTGTTGCGCGAGAGCGATTTGCGGCTGCTGCTTTGTTTCGGGTTGCTGCTGCTGGCTGCTTTGCGAAGACGCGAGCCGGAAGACGGTGCGGAAAGACGTTCGCGCGCGGGCAGGCGGGTTACTTCACTTGCAGTTCGTTGAGCCAGTTCTGCATCAGGCCGAGCGCGTGGAGCAGGTTCAGGCGTGCTTTGGCAAGATCGAGTGAGGCGTCGAGCGACTCGATATACTTTTGGCGCTCATCGATGCGGGCGCTCTGCTCGGCGGCCGGAGTGGTCTGCGGCGGCGCGCCGGATGCGCCCGCGGCGCCATTACCAAACTCGATCTGCGCCAGAACGGTCTTCAACTGCTCAGACGCAATCTGCGATTTAAGGCTGGCGACCTCGGCCTGTGCGTCGAGCTCGCGCAGGCTTGCGTTCAGTTCCACAATCTGGATCTCGTTCTGCTGACGGGCCTGCTCAGCTTCCGCACGGGCGCGGAGGGCTTCGGCGCCGGATTCGCGAGCCTTGGCGTGAAGCTCGAAATCGACGATGGGAACTTTAATGGAGAAGCCGCTGCTGAAGTTGTTCACGGGGAGATTGCCGCCGAAGTAGTCCTTACTGATGCTATTGAGCAGCGTCGTATTGCGATTGTATTGAGCGCCAAATCCGACTTCCGGCAGCAGCCACAGGCGCTCTCTATCTCCTTTGGCTGCGAGTTCCCTGGAGTGGGCTTGTTCTTCGGCTGAACTGAGAGCGCGCGATGTGCTCCGAGGCGCGTCGCCGGAGACTGCGGGGATCTCAGGAATGCTGGCGTGGTCGGGTGTGATGGAGTTGAGGGGCAGGCCAGTAAGCGTGGCCAACTGCTGCGAGAGCGTGGCGGCACGGGTTTCCAGATGCAGGCGGTTGAGCTTGACCTGCGCGGCGGTCAACTGCGCCTGGAGAAGCTGCGCCAGCGGATCGACGCCGGCCTCCGCGCGCTTCTGCTCGATATCGACGAGCCTGGCGGCGTAATCCTCCTGTTGTCTGGCCGCGGCGAGTTCCGCATCGACAGTGTCGAGTTCGATGTAGGCATTGGAGGCATCGAGGGCGACCTGGTCGCGCGTCTCCTGCTGGTTGAGCTGGGCTGCCTTCAGACCGGCGCGCGCGGCCTGTGCATAGCGCATCTGGGGAAGGCTGAAGACCAACGACTGAACGGTGCTGTCCCAAATCGTTGGGAGGCTTCCCGTGTAGCCGATCTCGGAAAAGGCGGGAAGGCCGGAGCCAAAGGAGAGCGAGGGGATGAAGGCGTCGCGGCTTTCGGAGAACTGGGCGCGCGCTTTGGCCACATCGGCGTCGGCGAGCTTGACCTCGGAGCTGTTCTGCTGCGCCAGCTCGACGACGGTGGTGAGCGAGACCTGCGCGCGGGCGAGCGCAGGCGCAAACACGACGGCCAACAGCATCGCAAAGAAGACCGCAGGCCTGCGCGCTGTTACGGCAGTCCGTCTCCGGTGCGGATAGTTTGTCTTCGTTCGCTTCATGCGTAGCGGTCAGTGTTCCTGCGGAGGTTTGTACTCGCGGGCCAGCGCGTAGGCCGCAGCCTGCTCGCGTGCGGCTCCGGCGCCGTCACCCAGTTGCTGCAACAGGCGCGCCAAACGCCAGTGGGCCACAAATGCGGGCGCCTCGTCGGTCTTCGAGTTGCTGTCGAGATAATCTTCGAGCATCCTGGCTGCGAGGCCCGGATCGCGCCTGGACTTGATCAGCACGCCGGCGCCGTCGTATAGCGCAACGCTGGCAGCCGGATCGCGTTGGGCGGCGGTGATGCAGCTATGGATGGCCGACTCCATCTGCGGCCATTCCTGGTGGTGGTAGTAAAACGAGGCCAGGACGGTCCACTGAAGCGCCGGGTGCGCACTGCTGGCCACGGCCAGCTTGAACTCGCGTTCGGCAGTCGCGTAATCCTTGCGCTGCTCCGCAACTTCTCCGCGAAGTTGATGAGCGCGCGCCGGGTCGACTCTGTCCAGCTGATCGGCCACGCCTTCGGCCTTGTCCAGCCCTCCTCCCATCAAGCTTGGGGCGTCCTTGTAGTACGAGCCCAGATCCGTGAGCGCAGCGGGATTGCGCGGATCGAGCCGCACCGCGGTTTCAAACTCGGCGCGCACGCGCTTACCGAGAGAATACGCGCTCAAAAATGTTGCCCGGTCAGCCCACTCGCCCAGCGCCCGGCCCAGCCACATGTGATAGTTCGAGTTTTCCTGGTCGAGATCGACCGCCTGCTGGCACTCGCTTGCCGCCGCACTCCACTGTTGCAGCGTGAAGTGCACCCGGCACTCGAGATTCTGCGCCTCGGCGTCGTTCGCGCCCGCCTGGGGAAGGGCATTAACCAGCGCCAGCGCCTTGTCCGCCTCGCCATCCTGGAGCGCGGCGTTGATCTGCTCCAGCGTGACCTTTTGCAGGTTGCCGGTGGACGCGCTGACCAGAGCAGCGCCCCCCAGCACGCCCGCCGCGATGACGATAGCGAAATGCATTTTGCGCAACGAGACGCGCATCAGTGCACAACCTTGATGGGAACGCCTTCCTCTAACGGCTGCCCGTTGATTGTGCCGGTGGCCACCACATCGCCTTCCTTCAGGCCGGAGAGTACGGCCTGGCGCGTAAGGTTGTACGTGCCCGTGGTCACCGGCGTGCGCACCAGTTCATCTCCCTCCACTTTGTAGACGACGGTCTTGCCGTTTTCGAGATGGATCGCCTCACGGGGGACGCTTAACACATCGGGCAGGCTGGAGGTGGTCACGGTGACGGTCACGTTTGTGTCGGGAAGCAGGCCGGTATTGGAATCGTCGATGTGCACCAGCACCTCGCCCACGGTGCGTGTGGAGTACATCTCCACGGTAACCGGCAGCCGCTCAATATGCCCGTGCCACTCCTGGTCCGGCTTGGCCACCCACTCGATCACGGCTTTCTGGCCGACGGCCAGCCGGCCGAGATCGGGTTCGTCAAAATAGGCGCGCACGCGCTCGCGATTCAGGTCGGCCATCTCCAGTAGAAGCTTGCCGGCCTCGGCAAATTCGGTGGGCGCGGCGTCCATGCTGTAGACGGTGCCCGGCGCGGTGGAGCGAATCGTCGTTTGCGCTTCCACCTTTTCGGCGGCGGCCAGATTGGCCTGCGCTTCCGTGAGAGCGGCCCGGGCGCGAGCGATCTCATCCTGCGAATAGCGGTTGTGGAGGGTCCGCTCCGAGGCCTTGAGGCTGGCGTCGGCGGCGTCGAGCTGCTGGCGGGCCGCGGTCACCTCACTGGGAGAAGCCGCGCCGGAGGCGACGAGTTTGTTGAGAGCCTGGAGATTGGCCTGAGCCTGATCGCGCGTGATCGTCTCCTGCGCAACCTCCGCCTCGGTGGCCTGCTGCTGCTGCTGCGTGCCGTTGTGCAGCGCGGCGTCGAGCGAGGCCTGCGCTGCCTTCACGCCGCTTTCCGCCGCGTCCACCTGTGCGCGCGCCGCGACGTCGTCGAGCACGATCATGACTTTGCCCGCCGGGACCTTGTCGCCGGTTTGCACGTAGACCTTCTTCACCGTGGTGGCAATGGGACTGTAGAACAGGTCGTTCTGCTCGGGCTCGACCTTTCCGTTGGTGCTCACGGTGCTGAGCAGCACCTCCCGCTCCGCCTGGGCCACGCGCACCTGCAGACGCACGCGAAGGAGGGAGCGCGCGATGAAGAAGACCGCAATGGTGATAACTGCGGCGCCTACCCAGAGCCAACGTCTGCCCGATTGCCTTCGCTGTTCCGCCATTCGCCTGACCAAGGTCAGTATATAAGACTCAAAACCATGGGTTTAAGGAGCGGGAAAATGTGAATGCGAGGAACCCTCGCAGAAGTACTGGGCATTTTGGCCTTGAGGATGCCGGAGTGTATCGACGAACTTCGGCGCCGCTGTTCGCAGCTGGATACCGGCGGTTTTGCGGCTCCCGTAGAATGGGAGCATGAAGCTGGAAGCACCCCGCTATACCGACGAGCACGCGAAGGCCGGACTCGACTTCGATTTTCCGGCGATCGAGACCTGGCAGAA
>JASHTS010000163.1 GCA_030040425.1 Acidobacteriaceae bacterium
TGGATCGGCGCAAACTCCGCCAGCTTCGCCTTGAGCACGGCTTTGCTCACCGGCACTTCGTGCAACAGCAACTCCGTTGCTTGCACCAATGGATTCTCGTGGAACCAGTGTTGCACCACGTTGTCATGGAGCAGATTGGTGATCGCCAGCAGAGACATTCCCTGGTGGTGCGCCATCCACTCCCGCACCAGAACCGGTGAGCGCAAAGAGCCCGTGAAGTCCGCCGCTTCGTAAAAGCCGTAGGCGCCGGCCCACCGCGCAGACTCCATGCGGCGCAGGTTGCGCAGTGCCTCATGCGCGTCTACATTCAGCGCCAGGAAGGTGGAATAGGGCGAGATGACAGGGCCTGCTGTGGCTTCAAACCAGAGCGCGACGCGCGGCACGCCGAACGCCTGGTAATGATAATGGCCCGCATGATCCTTGCGCGCCGCGCCCGACTCCGAAATGCCCCAGGGAATGCCGAGCGAATGCGCAAACGACCTTTGCACGTAGACGATGGCGTCCTGCGTGCGCGCAATCAGCGTGCCCGGATAGCTCCGCATCCACAGGGCCGGCATCAGGTACTCGAACATCGTTCCCGTCCATGAAAGCAGAAGGAAGCGACCATACGCGTAAGCATGATCGCGAGCCAGCTTGAACCAGCTCTGTTGCGAAAGATCGCCGCGCGCAATCGCCAGCAGCGTGGCGATGCGGGCTTCGGAAGCAATCATGTCGTAACAGGCCTCATGCAGCTTATCCTGCCGGACGTCGAAGCCGATCGAAAGAATCTGCCGCCCGGGATCGACGAGGAACCCGAATTCCGTGTCCTCGGCAAGGCGCTCGGCTTCCTCGCTGATCTTGCGCAGGCTGGCCGTGAGCGCGCGCAGGTTCTCGATCGCCGCGGCCACACAGCTGCGAAAGCGCTCCGCCAGATCGGAGAGCGGCGCATCCGTCGTAATCACGCCCCAGGAACCGGAAAAGCGCACGCTCAATGCCTCGGCAAAGACCAGCGCTTCACGGATTGAAAGCGCGCCGGCTTTGTCTTCCCGCGCGAATTGCGGCAGCGCGCGCAGCGGCGCGAATTCGGGCAGCGCCCAGGGCAGATAGTCTCGAATCAGGGCCCGGATGGCCTCAATGCGGCACAACGATTCTGTGATCCACCATCCTCCGCGCCCCTCCGGCGATGCCTGCGAGGCAGACTTCGACAGCGCGGCTTCCGCCGACGGCAGCCATTCGAGCCAGTCGGAAAACGTGGCCGACGATGCCGGCGGCCGCAGCTTGGCAAGCGCATGCGGAAGATGGTCCTCACCCTGCATCACCCGCCAATGGGCGCGCAGCCCCTCGAACAGGCGGGCGGGAAGCAGCGGTCTTCGCAGCAGGTCTCTGGCGCCCATGTGCAGGGTATAAAGCGAAGCAACAAAATTGCCGCTGTCCACGGAAGAGACGAACGGCGAATCGTTCAGCGCTTCGAGCGTCTCCGTGTTGTACCAGTTGAACAGGTGCCCGCGATATTTCTCGAGCTGGCCGATGCTGGCGAGAGTGCGACGCGTGAGCGTGCAGAACTCCGGCACGGTGAGAAAACCCAGTTCGCAGGCGGCCTGCCGCGCGTTGAGAAGCAGCCCGATGTTGGTGGGGGAGACGCGCGCAGCCTCAAACAAGCCCTCTTCTTCCACGTTGTCGGGGATCAGGTAATGATGCCGCTCGCTGCTGAACTGCCGGAAGTAGCGCCAGATGCGCAGCCCATGGTTCATGAGCAGGGCTTCGTCGCCAGCGGCCAGCGGCTCGCGCTTCCGCGGCGGGCGATCGAGCCAGACCGTCACCCGATTTGCCAATGCCCACAGCACGAGAATCGGCGCGGCGCAAAGAATCGTCCCCCGATGCGGCGCACAAAGCCAGACCAGCATGGCCAGGCAAAAACCCACCAGCGGCATCACCGCAAGATAGCGGTCCACCGGCGTGTGATTGCTTCGCCGCAGCTCCGCCTGCGCCGCCGTCTCCCACTCCAGCAGCCGTTCCCCGGTGATGAAGCGGCGCACCATGGAGCGAACGATCGCATCGATGGCTAGCAGGGTCTGATGGGGAAGGAAGATCAGGCGAAAGAGTGAGAGCAGCGATGCATGCCCAAATGCCGCCGCCGCTTCCGTCGCCTGCCCCTTGTAGCCGCTGGTCACTGCGTGAGCCAGGCCGAAGGCAAACTGCACCAGCGCGGGAAAGAGCAGAATCAGCAGCGAGGCAATCGTCCAATACAGCGGACCGCCGGGCAATCCAAACCAGCCGGCGACAAACAAGATGAAAAGAAAGGGATCGACCAGCGAGCGGCGCAGATTGTCGAAGATCTTCCAGCGCGAGATCTCCGAAATCGGATTGCGCCCCCAGTGGCCGGATTCGTCCGGCACGCGGCCGAACATCCATTGCGCAATTTGCCAGTCGCCCCGCACCCAGCGGTGTTTGCGCCGGCTATAGGCGCTGTAGTGCGAGGGATAATCGTCCACGATCTCGATGTCCGTCGCCAGGCCTGCCCGCGCATACGCCCCTTCGATCAGGTCGTGGCTGAGCAGCGCGTTGCGCGGAAATCTGCGGTTCAGCACCGCATGCAATGTGGCCACTTCATAGATGCCCTTGCCGGTAAAGATGCCTTCGCCAAAAAGGTCCTGGTACGCGTCGGAGATGGCGCGCGTATAAATGTCGAATCCGTTCTGGCCTGCGTAAATGGCAGCCAGGCGCGACCGCGCCGTGGATTGCACGGAGACGCCGACCCGCGGCTGCAGGATTCCGTAGCCCGAAGTAACCAGATGCAGATGGGGATCGATAACCGCCTGGTTCAGCGGATGGGCGATGGCCCCGATCAGCCGCGCCGCCGTCCCCCGAGGAAGTTCTGTATCCGAATCGAGCGTGATGATGTAGCGAACCTGCTTCAGCGCCTCCACGCGGCCCGCCTTGATGGGAAACGCATCGTATTCGCCTGCCAGCAGCTTGTTCAGGTCGAGCAGTTTGCCCCGCTTGCGCTCCCATCCCATCCACACCCCCTGGCGTGTGTTGAAGATGCGATGGCGATGCAGAAGGACGAAGCAGCCGCTCTGCGCCGAGCAGTAGCGATCGTTCAGCTCGTCAATCAGGCGCACCGCCAGGTCCACCAGCGGATGCGCGTCTTTCTCCCGTGGCACGCTCACTGCGTCCGGCAGATCGGTGAGCAGCGCGAAATGAAGATTGGGGTCGCGATTGGCCAGGTAGCGCACCTCGAGATCGGTGACCAGCGACCGCACCTGTTTTTCGCTCAGCAGTAGAGAAGGAACGGTGACCAGCGTCGTGCATTCCCGGGCAATGGCCTTCGCAAAATCGAGCTTGGGCAGCGGTTCCGGCTCAATAAACCCCGTGACCATGCTGTTGACCAGTTCCACCGCATCCTGCATCACGGGAGCTATCAGCAGCAGCACGGTGATCGCCAGCTCCAGGAATCCGGAGATGCGGGCGAGCACCGGAAACAGGATGGCGGCAATAATCACCAGCGTGAAAAGCTGGATTCCGGTGACGTAGAAATCCTCTCCATATCTCCGCACGAATTGCCGCAGCCGGAACGGAATTGGCGGATGAAATCCCACCTCTTCCGCCAGCTGCGGAAATCCCTTGTCGACCAGGTAATAGCCCACGTGCGCCTGGCAAACACGCACGCGCGGATCGGCGTCGGGCCTCGTGCCATCCCGGCGCGCCAGCGCCAGGGCCGCCTGCGCCACCTGCCCCTCCGTGCAATCGGAGTGCCGCGCCACGTATGCGATTCGTTTGCGATAGAGCTCGCGGCTCTCAAAATCCATGCGCGTGTAGGTTCCCGCCGGATCCTGGTTGAGCAGAGAGTCGAACGTGATCAGGGGCTCGATGAGAAACACCAGATCGGCGTTCGTGATTGCGCGAAGACTCTTCAGCCGGATCGATAGGACAGAAGCCCTTTCCGTGCTCGGCGACCGCAGCAGCGTGCGCGCGTCCTCGATCATCCCTTCGAGCAGCACCAGCCGCAGGAAGGCAGCGATGTTCCAGAGCTCGTTTACGGTGAAGGGCTCGCCGGCCTGATACGCCTTGATGAAGCTGCGAAACGTCTCCGCGGAAAAAACCGCATGCACGGCCTCGAGGTAGGCGGCAGCTGCAGTGGCCGCCCTTGGCTCTGTGTGGCCGCCGTTCAGGGCCACGCGCGGCAATTGCGCCACCATCTTTGGCCGGTCTGATACTGCCGATATCGCCGAACGCAGCAAGCGCGGATTCAATTCGAGATTGTGCAGCGCCTGCTCCGCGCTCGACTCCGCATCCTGGCCGCCGGGTTGGGGGCGCGCACGGTGCGCCAGGCTCCTTTCCAACTGCGCCAGCGCACGGCGCGTCGCGCGCACGCGGGCGGGAAAAGTTCCCTGCCCCTCGGGCCGCAACACCACTTCCCATGAACTGGATGCGCGTACAGCGTCGTATATGCGTTCTAGAATATCTTCGCATCTAGGTTGCGGATCGCGAATTAGAATCGGTTCGCTCATGGGCCCTCATCGATAACTGGCGGCTTGCATCTCGAACATCGAGGCGTAGCGCCCGCCCTGCGCCATTAGCTGCGCATGTGAACCTTCCTCGACCAGTTGACCGCTCTCCAGAACTACGATGCGGTCAGCCATGCGCACGGTCGAGAAGCGATGCGAGATCAGCAGCGCCATCTTTTCTTCCGTCAATTCGGCAAAACGCTCGAACACCTCGAACTCGCTCCGTGCATCGAGTGACGCCGTGGGTTCGTCGAGAATCAGCAACTGCGCGTCGCGCAGATAGGCCCGCGCCAGCGCCAGCTTTTGCCACTCGCCTCCCGACAGATCCACGCCGCCCTCGAACCGCCGGCCCAGCATCTGGTTGTACCCGCCCTGCAACTTGGCAATCACGCCGCTGGCCATGCTTTTCTCTGCCGCGTACTCAATCTCTTCCGGCGCATGGTCGGTCTCAACGCGGCCCACGGCAATGTTTTCCCGCGCCGTCATCTCGTAGCGCATGAAGTCCTGAAAGATGACTCCGATCTCCGTATGCAGGCTTTCAAGGTCATATTCCCGCAGGTCGATTCCGTCCAGCAGAATCTGCCCTTCGCTGGGGTCGTAGAGACGCGTAATCAGCTTCACGATCGTCGTCTTACCCTGGCCGTTTTCGCCGATCAAAGCCACGCGCTCGCCCGGCGCAAGGGTGAAGTTGAAGTTGCTCAGAACGCGCCTGGTCGTGTCCGGATACATGAACGAGACATTGCGGAACTCGAAGCCGCGCACGATCGGCCGGGGCGCCGGCAGGCTATTCGCCTTCGACTGCACGTGCGGCTTCATCTCAAAGAAGGCCAGCAGGTCGGTGAGGAAGAGCGCCTGGTCGGCTACGCCGGAGGCCGTCGAAAATGCCTGCTGGATATTGCCCATGGCCTGCATGATGGCGGTGGTGATCAGCGCGAAGTCGCCGATGGTGTAGCGGCCCTCGATGGTGCGAAAGATGCTGAGCACGTAGGCGGAGTAATAGCCGAGCTGCGCCAGGATCGATAGCAGACCTCCCCAGAAAAGCCGCCGCCGGTTCAGGGCCACGTTTTCCTCGTAAATCCTGTGGGAAATCTTCGTGAACCGCTCGGTGAGATATCCGCTCAGATTGAAAAGCTTGAGCTCCTTCGCCGCTTCCTTGCTGCCGCCCACCTGGCGCAGGTAGTCCATCTGCCTGCGCATTGGAGTCTGGTGGAAGTTTTTAGCGTATGTGAGGAACGAGAAGTGGCTCTCGCCGAGGAATGCAGGGATGATGCCGGCGATCAGCAGAAACAGAAGGAGCGGCGAATACCAGAGAAGCACCGCGGAAAAGGCGATCGCCGTCACGGACTGCTGGATGAGTCGGCCCATCTGCTGGATCATGGCCAGGCGGTCGGTCGCCTGCACCCGCGCGCGCTCCAGCCGGTCGTAGTAAATCGGGTCCTCGTAGACGGTCACGTCGAGCGCCGCGGCCTTGCGCATCACCTCTACGCTCACGTGGTGCGTGTAGCGGTCGGCAAGCAAATTGTCGAAGTAGTCGACGGCGCGAGAGAGAATGCCGACGAGAACGGCCAACACCGCTTCGGCGGCGACCAGGTACCAGAAGTACCCCGGCAGCGGCCGATGAAATCCAAGATCATTGATGCCGTTAATGATGTATCGGCCCGCGATGATGCCGATGCCGACCGGCAGAAACGCCACCACCACGCGGATGGCGATATTCCAGAAAACCACCGCAGGGCCTGACTCCCATACAAAATGAAGAACCGGCGGCACGTTCTTGAGCGCCCGCACGCGATCGGCCCACGCGCCGCCTGTCTCCTGCGCCGGCGCGGGCGGAGGGTCATGGGTCTCGCCGGCGAATTCCTCTCGATTCATCGTCGAAGACATACCTTCCCTTTGCAATCCTCCGTGGACGGGCAGGATTCATCGTGAGGCGCCGAGCGCAGTCTAAGATTTAACCAAGGTGTGTTGGACGCTATCGCAATTCCTGAGCATCCTTATCGCGAATCGGATCCAATCCAGTCGGCGCGACCATACCGGGGCCCCCACGAACGGGCTTTTGTTCGTGGGGTGGAACCATCAGGGGAGCGACGACCTTGCACGAAATCAAGTCGAGACCACATGAGCTCAGGAATTGCTGTCGCCCTTGTCCGGCGTCTTTGGCTCTATCTGTAATGCGATGCAGGCCGGGTGTGCAGCGTTGTTTTCAACTGTTTCACAGCCAGGGAATGCGCCGCCGCGACAACCGGATTCCCGGCTCTGACGGCATGCGCCGGCCTGTTAGCTCTCCGGCTGCGGCATCATCACCGCTTGCGGATTCGGCGAATCGTAAGGCTGAAAGCCCGCCACTTCCATGCCGCGCACAGCCTCCGGGTTCTTCATGAAAGTGTCCCACACAAAGCCTGTCCGCGCATTCTCCGCCATCACCATGATGATCCCGGTGTCGATCCCGATCACGTCGGTGTCGTACCAGTCGGTAAGCGGATTGAAGGCATCCACAAAGCCATACTGGCACCACGCCCGGGGATAGTGATCGTGGATCGTGTGCAGCACGCGCATGGTTGCTGCGGGCAAAAACGGCAGGGAGCCGCCCGCCGCGCACGGCACCACGGTCCCGTCGATGGGACCCATGGCCGGCGGCCCTCCCCAGACCACGTAGCCTCTGGCTGAATCTGACGCCGTGATTCCCCAGAGCGCGTTGCTGTAATCGGAAAATTCCTCGTTCAACTCCAGGCAAAAGCGGCGATGCACATCCGTGGCGATCATGGAATTCACAAAATAGTCCGCGTAACGGTCGCGCTTGTTGCGGAAATCGAACCAGGCCTGCGAATACTGGTGCACAAACAGCGGTGCGAAGGAGCCGATGTAACGAAGACCGTCGTATTCAAAGATGGTGCGCTTCCAGGCAAACCAGGCGTCGCTGTTGAGGGGGTGCGAAGAGGAACCCATGCCCAGCAGATACATCATCATCAGCTCGCTGTAGAAATCCCACCGGGAGGGAATGAAACCCAGCTCCGGCGTCCAGCCGTGCGAAAGAATGGATGTGTCCTCTGAGAGCCAGGTCCAGTCCACGCGATCGAAGATGGCATGCGCCAGCGCGGAAATGTCGTGGTCGTCCGCGAAGTGCTGCCGGCATGTGAGCACGCCGCACAAAAGAATCGCCGTATCTACAGAGGAGACTTCCGAGTCCCACACCCGCTCGCCGGTGTTCACGTTGGCAAAGTGAAAATAGAAACCGCGATGCGTGGGCAGCTTGTGCCACAGGAACGACAGCGACTTGACAACGCGCAGTCGAGCGTCGGCGCGCGGAATGAAGCCGCGCTTCTCGGCAATGCAGATCGCCGTCAGCCCGAAGCCGCTGGATGCGATGCTCGCCGCCAGGCTCGTGTCCTTCGTACGTACGTTGCAGCGGTCCTTGATCAGCCCCGTCTCCGCATTCGCCTGCTCCCAGAAAAAGCGAAAGCAGGACTGCTCCAGCCCATCCAGAAACTGCTCGTCTTCGGGTGAAAGCGATGTGAGCGGCGGCGGCGGCGCCGGCTGAGGCTTTTGCCGGGCATGATTCCCCGGCCTGTCCTCTTGCGGATCGGCGATGCCCAGGAGCGGGAAAGCGCGCCCCGCGCTCAATGGGAGCACCAGAGGCAGATAAGCCATCTGGCGCAACAACTCACGGCGCGACGGCCTGTGGGGCTGCCCATCGTTTTTGTCCATGCGCATCCAGGATGTGCCGCGCCCCATCGAATTCCTGCCCAACGGAAAAAAGTCGCGCGGTCGTTTCCACCTGTTTGGATGCACAAGTCCGGCTCGGCGATACCCTGCGCGTGCAGCGATCTTCTTTGCCGCAGCATCTAACCCTCGCGAAGAGCTGCAGATTGCGAATGAAGTCGAGAAAGATCGTCGCCTGGGTCCTGGCCGTTGCAGCCGCGATTGCAACCGCCGTTGTTCTCTGGCTCAAGCTGCCTCTCTGGCGCCCGAGGGCGATCGCAATCCAGGGGGCAGTCATCCGCCGGGACTCCGATACCTGGAAAGAGCTGCCCATCGCCGGCGCCGAAGTTACGGCATCCGACGGCTCGTCGCGCATCACCTCGTACTCGGATGCGTCCGGTTACTTCAAGCTGATGCTGAACGCGGGAGTATGGCCAAAGAGAAACGTGGCGCTCAATTTTCAGGACTCCGGTTATCAGCCGCTCGAGCTCACCCTGCCGCTCGGCCTTCGCTCCGCGCCTCGCAAGCTTTTCGTCGCCGAGCTCAAGCCCATCGCCCAGCCCCCCACTCCGGCTCCCGCCCGTCCCGCGGTCGTCATCAACAACATTCGCATCCGCTATACGCTCAACGTCGAGTCCGATACCAATGTGGGCAGCGCGGCGAAACCTTTCCAGGTGGTCAACAAAGGAGACGTGCCCTGCGATCATCAATCGCCCTGCTCGCCGAACGGCAATTGGAAGGCGTCCACGAACTCGGTCACTTTGGATGCGGGGCCCGGCAATGTATTTCGCAACGCCCGCGCTTCCTGCATCGCCGGCCCATGCCCTTTCACGCGCATCAATTCGAGCGGCTTCATCAACGGAGGCCGCATCATTACTGTCTCCGCGCTCGATTGGTCTGATACCGCAACTTTTCTGCTTGAGGCCGAAGTCTTTCGCGATTCCATCGACTCCAGCGTGCGCGAATCCTATCCGGTCACCTTTGGCCGCACCCTCACCTTCACCCTTCCGCCCACCCAGGAGGGCGTGAGCATCGAAGCCGAGCTGAACGGAATCCCCATGGTCTTTCCTCTCGGTCCCGATTTTTATCTGAGCTGGGCAAACTGTACGGCGAGAACCAACGCGGACAAATCCACGGTCTACCAGTGCGAGCTCAAACCCGGTTACAACTTCTGACCAATGGCCCTCGATTCGTCTCACCGCCGCCGGTCGATTTGAATCCTGCGTCAGCGGCGAAAGATCGAAAGGATGTAAAGGATAACCGTCAGCACCACGCTGATCAGGATGCAGGTCCCCAGGGGAAAGTAAAAGGCCACTCTCTTGCCGCGATATGCGAAGTCGCCCGGCAAGCGCCCAAGCGGCAAGCCGAACCGCCCCGCAATCAGCACCACTGCGCCGGCCAGAGCAATCAGCAGCCCCAGCGCAAGAAGCACCTTACCCAGCTCATTCATGCGAAGCTCCATTTCCATTTTTCCGCCAATTCCTGAGCCAAGCAAGAATGCTTTCTCCTACTTCGATCCGATCAGGCGGATGCGCGCCGTGAGCGCTCGCCCCTGCGGCTGGCTGAAGGTGCCGTACTCGGGTGAGTCCACATCGTTATACACCACCGCCGGATTCATGCTGCCGGTTGCGTTCTCCAGTACGCCTCGCAGTCCATAGTATGTGCCGCGAAAATGAAACTTCCATTCCAGCCCCGGGCTGAAATTGAGATAGTCGGGGAACCGGTTCGCTCCCGCCGCGCCCACTACGTCCTGCGCCGCATTCACTGAAGTGTAGGGAAAGCCCGTCCTGCGATCGAACGTGTAGACAAAATCCCATCGGCGTCTCAGTTTCGCCCAGGGCACGGGCAGCCAGCCCCAGGAGATGACGCGGTTGGGCGAGTCCCACGGCAGTGGCCCGCTTTGCTGCGATCCCAAAGGCGACGGCGTGGGCAGATAATCGAGCGCGGCATTCGTGCGCGCGGAAGAATGCGTGAAGGCGATGTACACCGTGTACGCGTTCGCAAATTCCCGCCGTCCGTCCACTTCAAAGGAATCGTAGCGGTCCCGGCGCGCATTGGTGAGCAGATAATCGCCCGCGAGCGCCGTTGGTCCGCTTTGATTCACAAATGTAAACACATTCGCGGTCCGCTTTTCCATAAAATTGGCCGAAGCAAACACGGCGCCGGGCAGCTTCCGTTCCACGCCGAAGCTCCAGTTCACTGCCCGCGGTTCCCGCAACAAACCGTCGTTTCCCGTAAAACTCGTTTCCTGCGCCGGACCCGAAGGAGTCGCACCGTCCGCCTCGAAGTACGTGTCGGATCGAATGCCGGCAAACGTCTGCGCCAGATAATCCAGCTGCGTGTGCTCGTAATAGAGGCCGATGCCTGCTGAAATCTTCGTCGTCCCGCTCTCGCCCGGGGACGCATAGACGGCTGCCATCCGCGGCGAAAAGAGCGGCCGGCGGATGATCGTATCCCAGTCGAAGCGCAGTCCCGGCTCGAGAAGCAACGCTCTTGGCATCTGCCAGCGGTCCTCGAGATAGGCGCCGATTTCATCGTTATGCAGCGTGAACGGCGCCGCCGGCGCAAACTGGCTTTGCCGGTCGAGCGTTCCATCTTCGCGCAGATAGCTCACCGGCGCGCGCATCTGGTCCTGGTTATACCCAATGTGGTCCAGGTCAAGGCCGGCCTGCACGCTGTGCGTGCCTTCCCAGTTGCGGGCAGGCAGATACAAGGTTGCCGTTCCCTCAACTCGCTGCGAGCGGCCGGTGAGATTTTCGAAGTAGCTGCCCTGCGCCAGTTCCGGTGTCAGCACATAGGGAACATCGCCGTGCGGCTCGTATCCGTCGCGAAAGCGCATCACCGCCGCTCCCACGTCCAGCAGCGCGCCTCTGGCGAATGTCCACTGATTGCGCGCGAAGGGAAGCCACGCCAGAATGTTGCGGTCGGTCGTGCTTTGCTGCGGCGTGAGGGCGGAGATGCCGTCGTACGGCGAGTGATAATCGTTGAACAACAGGCCCGCGCTGAAAATGTCCGCTGAACTCAGGTTCGTCTGCGTCTTCACCAGGTTGCTCCCGCGCACCAGAGTGTCGGTATCGGCGTTCGCGGGCAGCTCCGGAATGTAGACGTTGTCGTACTCCGTCTCAATGCCATCGTAGAACCACGCGCGATCTCGCTTGATGGGGCCGGAAAATGTGAAGCGCGGCACGAATTGATCGAAACGAATGCCGTTCTGGTCGCGAAACGAGGGAATGAAATTGGTGGCGTTGAAGCGGAATTTGTTATCGCCCATTCCCGTGTAAAACGCGACCACGCCGCCCGTTGACCTGCCGAACTCGACCGGAATGCGTGTCGTCTCCGTGTCAATCGAGCGCACCGCGTCGGTGCTCACCCGCATATCCAGCGTTCCCTCTTCCGGCGAACGGATGTCGAACCCATCCAGGGTGTCCAGCGTCTCCCATGTCTCTGATCCGGCCACATGAATCTGCTCTGACGTGTCCTGCACCACGCCGGGAGTGAACGGCAGCAGATAACGGATGTCGCGTGAGGTCTGATAGGGAATGTTCACGATCTCCGGCGTGTTCATCGACATCTGATCCGAAGTCTGCTCCGTATCGATGCCTGCCGTCGATGCTGTCACGTTCACCTGCTCGCGCACGATCTGCTCGTGCGCCAGCACTACGTGCACGCTCGCCTGACTCGCATCGATGCCGCTCAGATCTGCGCGGTAGAACCCTGGCTTTTCCACGTGAATCGCATAAGGCGCGTCGCGCCGAGGCGTAAAGGTGCAGCGCCCCGCGTAATCCGTGCTCAAATGCAGCGGCGCGCGGCCCGGCTCGAGAACCGTGACCTGCGCGCCGGAGACGGCCATGCCTGTTTCGTCGGATGCGGTGACCACCACCTTCGCGGTAGCGGCCGGCGGCTGGCCAACCGCCATCGCGGCGCAGAGCAAAAGGGCCACGCCGCCGGCTCGCATTGCGCACTCTCGATGCAGCATGAAAACAAGCGGAACCGGCAATCGTAGGGCATCTCTCTCAAAATGCTTCAGCGTCCCGCTCCGGCGCTAGTATATCGCTCGGCGATCCACTGAACATCGAGGGCCCTCGCTGCTTGCAGCGCCACGAGACTCATGACTCACTGTTTCGATTTCTCCTCGTGGTATTCCATTTCGGTGTTGATCTCCCAGATGTTGTCCTTGGTCACAACGCCTTCGATCAGGTTATCGACGGCCGTCATGGCGGTCAGCATCGAATGATCCTGGTTGTTGTACTTGTGCATTCCGTTGCGGCCGATGAGGAACAGATTCTCCAAGCTGTCCGTGTAGTTGCGAATGACGTCGAAGCGGTCATAGCTTCCGAAGTAAGCCGGATAAGTCTTCGGAACCCGCACCACGTGCGCATCCTCAACGTCTTCGGGACGGACAATTCCCATCCGCTGGAGCTCGTCAATCGCCAGCTGCTTCATCTCCTCGTCGGTGCGCTTCCAAAGCGCATCGGACTCGTTGCAGAAATATTCCAGGCCAATCCACACCTTGGCAGGATTCGCCACCAGCCAGGGACTCCAGTTGTTGAAGATTTGCAGCCGCCCGACCGTCACATCGGATTCCTGAATATAGATCCAGTTGTCTTTGATCGGCGATCCGTCTTCTTCGGCAAGAGCAAGTTTATCCACCAGCATGCCGACGGTGATGAAGTCTCGATATTGCAGCCCCTCGCTCACTTCCCTCACCTCGCGCGGCACGTCGCCGATGGCGCGGATCAGGTCGCGCACCGGCATGGTCGAGAAAAAATAATCTCCCGCAAATTCAAAGCGTTTTCCGCTCGCATCCACGCCTTCTATCGATGTCACGCGCTGCCCATGCACGTGAACCCGATCGACCGTGATGCCCACCTGAATCTCGCCTCCGTTCTCCTGCACCAGCTCGGCAACATGCTCCCATAACTGCCCCGGACCGAACTTGGGATATAAGAACTTTTCGATCAGCGAAGTTTCCGTCTCTTTCTGCGCGATGTCGCCTGCAGACCTCCGCGCAAACATCTTCTTCAGGAAATGCGCGACCACGCCCTTGAGAGAGAGCCCCTTGATGCGCTGCGCGCCCCACTCCGCGCTGATCTGGTTGCACGGCACGCCCCACACCTTTTCCGTATACGACTTGAAAAAGGTCAGGTAAAGCTGTCTTCCGAAGCGGTTGATTAAAAAATCTTCGAGGGTGCGTTCTTCGCGCTGCGGCAGCAAAGCCGAGCGAAGATAGCTCATCCCGCATCGCACCGTCCGGTAAGCCCCGAGCTTGCGCAGCGTATCGAACGTAAGCTGGATCGGATATTCAAAGAAGCGCCGCAGAAAATAAATCCGGCTCTTGCGCTGGCGCACCAGCATCACCAGGTCCTCGTCGCGCTTCCCGCTTCCGGAGCCGGCAAACTCCACCGAACTCCGCTGGCCCTGGTAGCGCAACTCGATCGCGCCATTGGCTCCCGCCTCGATGGGCATGAGCTCCAGCCACCACTGCATCACGCGGTCGGATTTGGAAAAGAAGCGGTGGCCTCCAATGTCCATGCGGTTGCCCTTGTACCGCACCGTCCGCGCGATTCCCCCAATTTCAAGGCCGGATTCGAGGATGACGGGGCGAATGCCCGATCGTCGCTGCAGTTCCAGGGCCGCCGTCAGCCCGGCAGGACCAGCGCCCACAATCACCGCTGTGCCTTCCTTGCGCGATTTCGCATTCACGGGCAACTCCGCCCCTCCCCTTCAATCCCCATCAACGCGCGCAGCCCCAGCCCTGGGCGGATGAACCACCGGAATAAGGAGCTGAGCCACAAAGATTCTTCAGGATAAAATCGGGCGTCGAAGATAGGACCGAAAACCGCTTTCGGCGCACCAAAAGGGAACACACTCCCCTGCCGCCAGGCGCACGGTCCGGTGGGTTGACCGATGCCTCTCCGCGCCCATCGGCGCCCTCAGGAGCTCTGCGCAATCCGCTTATAGTAAGTCTCTGTGATCTTGCGCCCCGAGGCGCCAAAGCGCGGCGCACGCCGCAGTCCCAGTTTGCAGGCGACGAAGGAGGCCGTCGTAGCCAGCACGCCGAACCCATATTTCACGCTGCGCCGGAAGTTGATCGAGGAGGCTTCTTCGAAATACTTCGTCGGACACGAGATTTCGCCAATCTCGAAACCGAACATCACCGCCTGCGCGATCATCTGGTTGTCGAAGACGAAATCGTCGGAGTTCTCGAGCAACGGCAGAGTCTCCAGAAGCTCGCGCGAAAACGCGCGGAAGCCGGTGTGATACTCGGAGAGCTTCACGCCCAGGAAAAGGTTTTGAAACGCGGTGAGCAGCCGGTTGAAGACGTACTTATAAAGCGGCATGCCGCCCTTCAGCGCGCCCTTGCCCAGAATGCGCGAGCCCAGCACCATGTCGTACACGTCGCTGGCGATCATTCCCGCCATGGCCGGAACCAGCGAAGGCGTGTACTGGTAATCGGGATGCACCATCACCACGATGTCCGCGCCCGCCGCCAGCGCCTCACGATAGCAGGTCTGCTGGTTGCGCCCGTATCCGTAATTGGCGTCGTGCACAAAGGTCTGCACGCCCAGGTTGCGTGAAAGCGCGGCGGTTTGGTCCTTGCTGGAGTCGTCGACGAGGATCTTGATGTCTACTACGTCGGAAAGCTCCTGGACCGTCCTCTCCAGTGTCTTCTCGGCGTTGTACGCCGGCATGACCACCGCGATCCGCTTTCCGTTAATCATGGCTCGAACTCCCGGATTGGCCGCGATCGCCGATCCCCTGCCCTGCTCGGGGTTCAGTGCGCCGCAGCTTGAGCCTCATCGCGCAGAGGGTACGGCGAAACCTTTGCCGGATGAGCGTCCGGCTCAACCAGCCAGGCCGTACGCCCGACATAATAGTCGATCAACTCCTTATTATGCTTGGGATCGAGCTCCCTTGCCCATACGACTTTAGAATTATCGATATCCGCCCAGTTATAGACCCACTCTTCGTCGGTGGGCGTGTGCCCGGGACCATAACGGACAAGGGCCAGCTGGCCCCCTGGGCGCCCATCCAGTGCTCGTTCCACCTGCGCGCGCTCTCTTCCCTGCCCCGCCGGACCATACCAGGTGATATTCCAATATTTTGGAACAATATGCAGAGGCGCGGCACAGGCTCCCACCACCCCCAGAATCAGGCACGAAACCACCGTAATCCGCGTCAACGCCAGCCCCGCTGGCTTGCCCTCCGGTCTCCATACCCGTAAATGGCGCATGGCTTGGAGCCCGATGGCGTAAAAAGCCGCCGTAAACGGCGCCACATAATGCGGCAAAAGAAAGATTTCAATGCTCATCCCCGCCGCCAGCACCAGGACCGAGATCACCAGGAACCGGATACGGCGGTCCAGAAAAACCCGCTTGATCATCATCAATGGAATCAGCAGGATAAACCCCGCATAAAACAGGAACAGGAACCCGATCTTTTCAAGCGTCTGGGGCAGAAAACCCCTTGGCGAGTGAATCTTGCGGAAGTAGGCAGCCTCGAACTCGTAGAAATTCCGCATGTCGGCGTTGTTGTAGACCGGCTCCGGCCGCTCATGCTGCCAGATGTAATAGGGAGCGATCGCATACGTGTTACGGTCGACTGTGTACGGGAGCGTGGTCGGGCTGCCGAAGGCCCGGTAATCGTAGTATCCGAGCCACGCGACGGTTGCGACCACCAGGCCTAAGGGAAGCGCCGCGCCCCGCACCAGCGCGGCCATGGACGGCCGATTCTTTCCCTTGAGCGCCCATCGGCCCAGCATGACAGCGACCGGCAGGCACAGCAGCAAACCCTCATAGGGTCGCGTGAGCACCAGGATGGCTGCCCCCAGCGCCATCCAGACGCCGTAGCCGGGCCGCGCCGTCCTCGTCAGCCGCGGCAGCCCTCCCAGCACCAGCGCACCGCCCAGCGCCGCCAGCGAGCCGGCAGCATGGTAGGAGTTGGTCCAGTAGCTGAAAATGCCCAGTCGCAGCACCGCAAGGAACCCTCCCAGCAGCGCCCAGTTCGCCGGCAGCCATGCCTGCAGCATCCAGCAAAGCGCCGCGCACATCAGCGCGCTTGCCACCAGGGATCCGAACCACCAATTGCCAACCAGCGCTTTTCCCGCAGCCAGAATCAGCGCCTCGCCCGGGAAATACATGGTCGTGTAAGTCGGCTTCATGGTCACGTGGATGGTCTCGAAATGCATCCACATCGCCGGCGTCGGATTGGTCAACCGGCCGTGAACAAAGGTATCCGCCGCCAGCAGAAAGCTGAAATCGTCGCAGGTAAATGGCAGCGGAATCGGCAGCAGGGGAAGAATGGCCAGGCGCAGCACCAGCACGCTCAGTCCGGCAGCCGCAACCGCCAGCCCTCTTCTTCGCGCCAGTCGCCCCAACCATCGTTCCACGCGCGCGAAAAAGCCCTGCCCGATGCCCGGCCACGCGAACGAAAGGACGAGCGTAAACGCCGTCAGCCCAAATTCCAGGATGAGAAGCGTCGGGCTGGAAGCATCGGAAGGCGACACCATAAGAATGCGGCGCTCACCCGCAAGTTATCTGCTTGCACTCGGCGGAACACGATGCATGGGCCAGTTGCTCAAAGTGGTCGATCTGCTCGAGCGTCGCCCGGTTCATATCCGCGCCCGCGTGCCACTCGCGGTACCACTTGAGCGTCCACTCCAGATTGGCCTCGATCCCCAGCAATGGCCGCCAGCCCAGTTGCCTCCGGGCCTTGCTCGAGTCCAGCATCAGCGTGTGCGCCTCGTGCACGCCCGGAGCGGTATCGCGTTTCCAGCCGGCTCCCTCGCCCCACATCTCCGCCAGTCTGGTTGCGATGCGCTCCACCGGCCACGCATCCTCATCGTTCGGGCCAAAGTTGAACGAGGAGCCAAACTGCGATGGCGCGTCGAGCAGCTTCTCCGCCAGCCGCATGTATCCTTTCGCAGGTTCGAGCACGTGCTGCCATGGCCGGACCGCCTTCGGATGCCGGATCGGCGCCGGCCGGCCGGCTTGAAATCCACGGATCAGGTCGGGAATCAGCCGGTCCTCTGACCAGTCCCCGCCGCCAATCACATTGCCCGCACGCGCCGTGGCCAGCGCCACCCGGTGCTCATGCAGACGCTCCACAGGGAAGAAAGAATTGCGGTAGGCCGAGCACACCATCTCCGCGCACGCCTTGCTCGAAGAATATGGATCAAATCCCCCCAGGCGGTCGCTTTCGCGATAAGGCCATATCCATTCCTGGTTCTCGTAGCACTTATCCGAAGTGATCGAAACCACCGCGCGCACACTGGCAGTCTTTCGCACCGCTTCCAGCACATGGGCCGTGCCCATCACGTTGGTTGCATAGGTGCCCAGCGGATCAACATACGAGCGGCGCAGAATCGGCTGCGCGGCAAGATGAAAAACCACCTCCGGGCCAAACTCCCTCATCGCCGATTCGAGCTTCGCGAAGTCCCGAATGTCGCCGCGCACGTCGTCGAGAACGGCGCCCACCGATGCCGCCGTAAACAGGCTGGGTTCCGTTGGCGGCTCCAGCGCATAGCCCCGTATGCGGGCTCCCTGCCGGGCAAGACAAAGCGCCAGCCATCCGCCCTTGAACCCCGTGTGACCGGTCAGGAAAACCCGCCGGCCCCGCCATGGATTTACCACGTCTTCCACGGCGCCCTCCCGGAGGTCCACAACTCCTCCAGCCGTTGCTTGTCCCGGAGCGTGTCCATCGGCTGCCAGAACCCCTGATGAAAAAACGCCTCTACCTGATTTCTTGAGGAGAGCTTCTGCATGGGCTCCTGCTCAAACATCGAGCCTTCGTCGGGGATCTCGCTCATGATCTCCGGTGAAAGCACAAAAAAACCGCCGTTGATCCAGCCGCTTTCGCCCTCGGGCTTCTCGCGGAATGCGCTCACCGTCGTTCCCACCATGCTCAAGCCCCCGAAACGCGCCGTGGGCCGCACCGCCGTCACCGTCACCAGTTTGCCGTGGCTCTTGTGAAAGGCGATCGAAGCCGAGATATTCAAGTCGCTCAACCCGTCCCCATAGGTCATGCAGAACTCTTTCTCCCCTTCGAGATACGGAGCGATTTTTTTAAGCCGCCCTCCCGTGCCCGCGTTTTCTCCCGTATCCACAAGCGTGATGCGCCACGGCTCCGCCACGCTCTGATGCACCTGCATCCGGTTTTCTTCCCGCATGTCGAAGGTCACGTCCGACATGTGCAGAAAATAATTGGCGAAGTACTCCTTGATCAGGTATCCCTTGTAGCCGCAGCAGAGGATGAACTCGTTGATGCCGTGCTGGGAATAGATCTTGAGGATGTGCCAGAGGATCGGCCGGCCGCCAATCTCCACCATGGGTTTGGGGCGCGCGACGGTTTCTTCGCTGAGCCTCGTCCCCTGGCCGCCAGCCAAAATAACTGCCTTCATTTCAGTTACTTAGCCCCTCTACTCGGCGTTACCATCATGAGCGAACTGGTTCTTTCGTTTGATTTTATTCTCTAAACCCATTCAGTACACTGGTGGTGCGGATTTTTTGTACGCTGGGTACACGGACCCTCAATGACAGACAGGAAGGCATCGCTCCGGAGCCAGATCCTCGACCTTTGCGCCCGGTACTGCGAGGAAGCTTCCCCGCCGGCCGAGTTCAAGCCCGGTGAAACCCCGGTCCCGGTCTCCGGAAAGGTCATCGATGGCGCCGACGTAAGCTCCGTCGTCGATTCGGTTCTCGACCTCTGGTTCACCACCGGCCGTTTCGCCGCGGATTTCGAGCGCAAACTGGCGCGCTTCGTCGGTGTCCGCAGCGCTTCGCTGGTCAATTCCGGCTCTTCCGCCAACCTTCTCGCCGTCAGCGCCCTCACCTCACCCAAGCTCGGCGAACGGCGTCTCAAACCCGGCGACGAAGTCATCACCGTGGCCGCGGGCTTTCCCACCACCGTTAATCCCATTCTGCAAAATCGACTGGTCCCCGTCTTCGTCGATGTCACGCTGCCCACCTACGAGATCGATGTAAGCCAGCTCGAAGCCGCTCGCAGCGAAAAGACCAAAGCCGTCATGATCGCGCACACCTTGGGGAATGTCTTTGACCTCGACGCCGTGACGGACTTCGTGCGCCGGCACGGCCTGTGGCTGATTGAGGACTGCTGCGATGCGCTCGGATCGACCTGGAAGGGCCGCCGCGTCGGCAGCTTCGGCGACATCGCCACCGTCAGCTTTTACCCCGCGCACCATATCACCATGGGCGAAGGCGGCGCGGTGCTCACGGACCAGCCCAGTCTCAAAACCATCATCGAATCCTTCCGCGACTGGGGACGCGATTGCTGGTGCGATACCGGCAAGGAAAATACCTGCGGCAAGCGCTTCGACTGGCAGCTCGGCGGCCTGCCCTGCGGATACGACCACAAGTACACCTATTCCCATATCGGCTACAACCTGAAAGCCACTGACATGCAGGCCGCGCTCGGAGCCTCGCAGATCGAGAAGCTCTCCCATTTCATCGAGCGCCGCAAAGAAAACTTCCGTCAACTGCTCGCCGCGCTCAAGCCGCTTGAAAACTGCCTGCTCCTGCCCGCGGCCACGCCCGGCGCCGATCCTTCCTGGTTCGGTTTTCCCATCGGCGTCCGCGAAGAGGCTCCATTTACTCGGAATGAACTCATCCGCGCTCTCGAAGCAAAAAGGATTCACACCCGGCTTCTCTTCGGCGGTAACATCTTACGGCAACCCGCTTACCAGGATTGCGAACACCGGGTCATCGGCACCTTGCCGAACACAGATTTCGTGATGAACAACGTCTTCTGGATCGGCGTCTTTCCCGGCCTCACCGCGCCTATGCTTGAATTCGTCGCGGAGACGATGAAGAACTTCGCCACTCGAGTCAGACCGCTGCCAGTCCTCTTGAATGCCGAATGAACTGACGCGTATGAAGCTCTCGGACTACATTTTTTCCCGGGTGCGCGAGTGGGGCGCGCGCCAAGTATTTCTGGTCACCGGCGGCGCGGCCATGCACCTCAACGACTCAATCGGAACCAGCGGCCTTCGCTATCTATGCATGCACCATGAACAGGCGGCCGCCATGGCTGCCGAGGGCTACGCGCGCATCACCCGCACGCCCGCCGTCCTGAACGTTACCGCCGGCCCGGGCGCAATCAACGCCCTCAATGGCGTCTTCGGCGCATTCACTGATTCCATTCCCATGCTCGTCCTCTCCGGCCAGGTCAAGCGTGAAACCTGTATGGCAACCTACGGTCTTACCGATCTGCGCCAATTGGGAGATCAGGAAGTTGACATCATCCGCATGGTGCGCGGCATCACCAAGTACGCCGTCTTCGTCGGCGATCCCGATTCCATCGCCTATCATCTGGAGCGCGCCTGGTTCCTCGCGCAAAGCGGACGGCCCGGTCCGTGTTGGCTCGACATTCCCGTCGACGTGCAGTCGGCGCTTATCGATCCCGCCACTCTTCGACGTTACGATCCATCCGAAGACGCTCTGGTCTTCGATCCGGGCACGGTGAAAGCCCAGGTAGCCGATGTCCTCGAACGTATCGCCCGCGCGCGGCGCCCCGTTGTCTTCGCCGGCAGCGGAGTCCGCCTGGGCGGTGCAATTCCCGAGTTCGAGCAGGTCATCCGCGCGCTTCGCATTCCGGTGGTTACAGCCTGGACCCATGATCTCATCGCCTCCGATGACGAGCTGTTCTGCGGCCGCCCGGGCACCATCGGTGAACGGGCCGGCAACTTTACCGTCCAGAATGCCGATGTCCTCCTCGTGCTCGGTTCGCGATTGAATATTCGTCAAACCAGTTACAACTGGGGATCCTTCGCCCGGTTTGCCACCAAAATCCAGGTCGACGTCGATCCCGCCGAACTGCGCAAGCCGTTGCACAAGCCGGACGTTCCCATTCACTGCGACGTGAAGCTTTTCCTCGCGGAGATGGCGCGCCAGCTCGGCGGGCACTCGACTCCCGGTGTGCAGCACCGGCCCTGGCTGGAACGGGCGCGTCAGTGGAGGGCAAAGTACCCCGTCGTGCAGCCTTCCCAAAGAGTGCCGGGGCCTCCGCTGAACCCTTATGATTTCATCGATCGGCTCTTCGAGCTGCTGGGCGCTGAAGACGCTGTAGTTTGCGGAAACGCCACCGCCTGCATCGTTCCTTATCAGGTTGCCAGGCTGAAGCGGGGTCAACGGCTGATTTCCAATTCTGGCGCCGCCTCCATGGGTTACGATCTGCCCGCCTCCATCGGTGCGGCCGTCGCCAGGAACGCGCGCACAATTTGCCTGGCAGGTGACGGCTCATTGCAGATGAACGTGCAGGAGCTTGAGACCCTCGTCGGCTACAACCTGCCCGTCAAGCTGTTCGTGCTGAACAACGGCGGCTATCTCTCCATTCGCCAAACCCAGACCGGGTTCTTTGCGGGACGCACAATCGGCGAAAGCCCCCACAGCGGCGTCACCTTCCCGGACATGGTGCGGCTCGGCGCCGCCTACGGCATCCCTTCCTTCACTCTCGAGAAGGCCGCCGATTTTTCCATCCTCGAACGCGAGTTGGAAAAGCCCGGCCCCGCGCTCTTCGACGTTCACCTCGATGTGAACCAGGGATTTGAACCTCGGCTGCGCTCGCGGATCCTTCCCGATGGAAGAATCCTCACCCCTGATCTGGAAGATATGTATCCGTTCCTCGATCCGGAAGAATTGGCTTCCAATCTCCTCGCCGGAGACAAAAAGTGAGCTTCCCGATCCCCCAGTTCGTTCTCTTCGACCAGGACGGCACGCTGCTGCACTCCCTGCCCGGCATCGCCTCTTCGCTGAGCTACGCCTGCCGGGTGGTTGGCATACCCGAGCCCGCGGTCGATCTGCGCCGCCTGCTCGGCCCGCCGATTCGGACCATCTTTTCGAAAGTGGCGCAGTGCAATGACACGGAGCTTCTGGACAGACTCGAATCGGCCTTTCGCTCTGATTACGACAGCGAAGGCTGGCAGAAGACTTCGTGCTTCGAAGGCGTGCCCGCAACGCTCGAAGCCTTGAAAGCCGCCGGCCACAGGCTCATGGTCGTCACCAACAAGCCGCAGCACATCTCTTTGAGGATCCTCGAACGCGAGCGGCTGCTGCCTTTCTTCGAGCGTGTCTACACGCCGGACTCCTGTCCGACGCCCTCTGCTTCCAAAGCCGATATGCTCCGTTACTTCCTGGACGACTTCCGAACATCTCCGTCGAATTGCCTGATGGTCGGAGATACAATGGACGACATTACTGCCTCAGCTGCGAATCGAATGGCGGCAGCCTTTGTCGAAGGTGGATATGGCGAATTGCCCGTCGATGTTCCCGTCCGGTTCAGATTGCGCATGGTTTCAGACTTGCTCGCCTGCATGACGATGGAGAATGCCTGATGATCGACCGCGACATCTTCGAAGACCTTTTCGTGTTGGAAATGGCGAACAATCATCTCGGCAGTCTCGATCGCGGACTGAAGATCGTCAGCGGCTTCGCCCAGGTCGTCCGTTTCAACAATGTTCGCGCCACCATCAAACTGCAGTTCCGCGATGTCGGCACCTTCATCCATCCTGACTTCGTCGACCGCCAGGACCTTCGCTACATCCGGAAAACCCTCGATACCCGCCTCACCGACGAGGATTATGCAACCCTCGTCAAAGCCATCCGCCAGGCCGGTTTCATCGCCACCGCTACCCCTTTTGACGAGCGCTCCGTCGACCTCTGTTCCAACCTGGGCATTCCCATCATCAAGATCGCCAGCTCCGACATGAACGACTGGATCCTCATCGAAAAGATCGCCAAAACCAAAAAGCCCGTCATCGTCTCCACCGGCGGTTCTTCCCTCAAGGATCTCGACGATATCGTCACCTTCTTCACCAATCGCAACATCCCCATCGGGATCAATCACTGCGTTTCGATCTATCCCTCCGAAGACTCCGAACTCGAGCTCAACCAGATCGATTTCCTCCGCACCCGTTATCCCAACCACACCATCGGATTCTCCACCCACGAATACTGCAACTGGACGAATTCCATGTTCATCGCCTACGCCAAGGGCGCCCGCATGTTCGAGCGCCACATTGACATTCAAACCGACGGCGCAAAAGTCTCCCCCTACTGCAGTCTTCCTCACCAGGTGGACGAGTGGTTCAAGGCCTTCCACAAGGCCAAGGAAATGTGCGGCGCTCCCGGCACCCAGAAGCGCATTCCCCCCAAGAAGGAAATCGATTACCTCGACGCCCTTGTCCGCGGCGTCTACGCCGCCTCCGATCTTCCCGAGGGCCACTGTCTCGCCGACGAGGACGTGTACCTCGCCATCCCCCTCCAGCAGGGTCAGCTCTCCTGCCGCGAGCTCATGCGCGGCGAAATGCTGCTCAACCCGGTCAAGAAAGACGCCCCCATCCGCATCGACGACATCGAAAGCCCCTACTCGCAGATCCCTTCTCTGCGCTCCACCATCTACAAGCGGGGCCTCACCGTCGACGATTGATCCCGCCGCCTGCCTCCAACGCCGATCCCGCTCCGGATGCCGTGATGCACCTGCCCGCCGAAGACCTCGACTTGATCACCGCCGCCACCGACGGGCTCTGGCACGAGCTCCGCGGCCAGCGCCTCTTCCTCACCGGAGGCACAGGCTTCTTCGGCTGCTGGCTGGTGGAGAGTTTTTGTTCCATCAATCGGGCCCTCGATCTGGGCGCCCGCGTCACGCTGCTCACGCGCAACCCCCAGGCCTTCGCGCAAAAGTGCCCGCACCTCGTCTCCAATCCCGCGGTAACCCTGCACACAGGCGATGTGCGTACCTTCCCGTTTCCCCAGGGAGAATTCCGCTACGTCATTCACGCCGCCACGGAATCCTGGGCCAGGGAAGCTGAGATTTCTCCGCTGGAGCGCCTTTCCACGGCGATTGATGGGACTGAACGCGTTCTCGAGTTCGCCGCCACACATGGAGCCCAAAAATTTCTGCTCACCAGTTCGGGAGCGGTCTACGGCAAGCAGCCCGGCAACCTGACCCACGTTCCTGAAACCTATACCGGAGCTCCTGACCCGCTGGACCCGGCGAGCGAATATGCTGAAGGCAAGCGAGTCTCGGAACTCCTCTGCTCCCTGTATCACCAGCGGTCGAGGCTGGAATGCAAGATCGCGCGCTGCTGGGCGTTTTGCGGTCCCCACCTCCCGCTCGACAAGCATTTCGCCATCGGCAACTTCATCGCAGATGTGCTCGCCGGCCGTCCCATCCGGATTCACGGCGACGGCACACCGCATCGCTCCTATCTCTACGCTGCCGACCTCGCCCTTTGGCTCTGGACCATCCTGTTGCGCGCGCCCTCGCTCGTGCCAATCAACGTCGGCTCCGCTCGCGATCTCAGCATTCTTGAGCTGGCTCAGCTCGTGGCGGCAACTCTCCGCCCGGAAACGCAGATCCTCGTTGCCCAAAAGGCCAATCCGGATGCAGCCCCCGCGCGTTATGTTCCTTCCGTTGAGCGCGCCAAAAAACTGCTCGGCTTGCGTGAAAAGGTTACCCTCGAAGACGCCATCCGCCGCACCGCCGCCTGGCACCGCCGCTGACCCCTCTCCTCATTTTCCCTTGCGAAAAATCTTCGCGCCCTCAAAAAGCAGCCGCCGTGCCGTCATGGGCGTCACAAAGTATTGCGGCGCGCGCGCAAACTCCCTCAATACACGCACACTCCAGCCTGGACGCCCCGATGACTGCATCAGCACCGTCGCCAGCAACCCGGTGATGAAGTTTCTCTGGCTCCGCCTGATCCGCCGCGCTTTCTCCGCGTCGCCCCTCCTCTGCAAGTCCTGGAGAAGGTCCCTCACAATCGCTTCTCCTGCCTGCTGCCACGATTTCGCCTGCGACGTTCCCGTGCAACTGGCGTCGTGTGCCGTGTAGCGCGCGAGAGGCACGTTGATGCAGCACGCCATCCCCGCGCGAACCGCTACCCGCGCCCAGTTCCCCACATCCGGAATGGGCCCATGCTCCCCTGAGAATCCAACCTCTGCCGCATCTCGTCTTCGCACCAGAATCCCGCAGTACCGGGGTCCCCGCACCCCGTCGAACAATCCCGCCACCAGCTCTGTCCCTGGCTCCGCCCCCGGTCCGCTCCCGGTTACATACCGCACCCGCCGCTCCGCGTCCTGTATCTTGCACGGACACCAGCTCAGAACCACACCTTCCCGCTCTACCCCCTCGCAACCCTCGGCAAACGGCTTCGCCAGACCCTCAATGGCCCCCGGCTCCAGCTCGTCATCGTCGTTCAGGATCATGAACAGCTCGCCGCTCGCGTGATCGAGCGCGTTCTGGAAGTTTCCGGCAATCCCCGCCGCCTTCTCCATCCGCACGTACCGCACCCGCGCGTCCTCTACCTGCGCCATCCAGTCCTGCGTCTCGTCCGTCGACGCATCGTCCGACACTACGATCTCAAGATTCCGGTAGGTCTGTGCCAGGGCGCTCGCAAGCGCTCTTTTGAGCAGCTCGCACCGGTTATGCGTGGTAATCGCCACCGTCACGCGAAGTTGTTCGTCTGCATCTGTTTTCACCCGCCCTCCCCTCCTCGACCTGCCCCTTAAATCCGGCCGCTGCGATGGCAATTCATCATGCCACGCCCGCCCATCCACTCGCATCGCCGCGTCCCCCGAACCAAACTCCCTTGCCGATACCCCAAAAGTTGCACCTTGCCGCCCTGCCCCGGCGGTATCTTGATAATTGAGGCTCGAGTCCCCCGCCGCACTGATTACTCTGTGGAGTCGCACCGGCCAACCCTTCCCGGTATCAGTTGCCTGGGAACCTCGATCCA
>JASHTS010000164.1 GCA_030040425.1 Acidobacteriaceae bacterium
AACGGGCGAGGTGATGCCGGTGAGCACCACGGGCTGCGCCAATGCGGCCGTGCCCGATACCGAGGCCGTTCCCGTATCGCCGCTGTTGGAGTTGGTCGCAGTAATGGATGTGGATACAGCGCCCGACGCCGAGGCGGTGGGATTGAAGGTGACCGTCACCGGGAAATTGGTGCCGCTTTCAAACGGCAGGTTGCTGCAGCTTGAGTTGGTGGCTTCGCCGCCCGAGAACCCGTAATCGGTCGAGTTTTCGGTGATGGTCAGATCGCCCTGACCCGTGAAGCAGGAAGCACCGGCATCGACAGCCGTAGCGCTGGCGGTCGCCGGAGATCCAGGCGAAGCTATGGCCGTGACCGCAACCGACCCGATCGAAATGAAGCCGGCCGAGTCATTGGCTCCGCCCGTTGCATTGCTGTTGTAATTGATGAAGTAGAAGTTGCCATTTCCATCGGGAACAATGGTCTTCACGCCCTGTCCGGCGATGGGGACGACGGGAGGATTGGCTTGCAGAGCGCTCCCGTTGTTTACGATCTCAAAGATACCGTCGGAAACGGCGCCAAAATAGACGTTGCCCGTCGCATCCGTGACGACCGTTGTGATTGCGTCGTTGTAGTTGCACGAGGAGCCGTTTATAGGCGTCGAGCACGCCGGCGTCAGTGTAGCGAGCAGCGTCGGAGTGGCAGAATAGGCGCCGCCTGAGTACGTCAGCTGGTACAGGTCGGAGTAGAGACTATATTCCTTACCCGCAGGAGAATTTGAGATGAACGAGTCTGTGAAGTACACGTTCCCGTTCTGATCAACGGCAATGGCGCCAGTGTAAAGCTGGCCTGTGCTGGTGGTGGGATTGGGCTCGGCGAAGAGCAGCAGGGGTGTAGGCGTTGCGCCGCCGGTGGGATAGAGACAGGCCGTGTTGCACTCGTAAACCGAGTACGGAACATTCGTGACCGTCGTGGAAGGAGCCTCGTCGTCGGTGGTAAAGAAGATATTGCCGCTCTTGTCAACGACGATGCCCGCCACGTCGAAGCCCAAGTTCCCATTGCCGAGATTGATCTGGCAGATCCCCGCATTATCGGGCGCCTGGCCGTCCCCGGCGCAGGCTGGGGGAGTCGCGCCGCTGGCGGTTTCAAAAGTATAGTTGCCATTCACTGAGACGGAATTGATGGGCCCATAGGTTCCCGCCCCGTAGGGTGCGGTTCCCGTGGTGTTCATGGGGAGCTTATAGACAACGTTGGAGTACTCGCCGGAGATGTAGAGATAGTTGTTGCTGTCGATGGCCATGCCCGCAGCGCCGCCTCCGCCCTCACCAACTACGCTCATGGCGGAGCCTTGGCTTGTGAATTGCTCTACGAAGCCTCCGTAGGAGGTGCCAACCACGAAGGTGCCCATGGAATTAGCGCCTCCGGAATGGCCGTCAGCGGAATCGGAGCCGAAGCTGCCGCCGCTTGTAGCCACTGTAGTGGTTCCGAAGATGGCTGCGCTGTTCTTCTCGCTCGCTCCCCAAGTCGACTGGCTGATCGTAATGGCTGCGCCGTTGGAAGAAACCGTTTGCGGAGCCGAGGAGTTGCTCGAGTTGTCAGTCACTGTAAGCGTTCCGTCAGCAAAGGTTCCTGCCGTTCCGGTGAAGGAAACGACGACCGGAGTAAACGAGCCGACGGAGGCGGGTGCGGGTCCCGGCGGAGGAGCCGCAACGGGGGCTGTGCTGGGCCCGAGGGACATGTTTCCGCAGGTGCCCGTCGTGCTCAGAGCGGCGCCGAAGTCAGAAGAGTTACTGAGCCCGAAGGTCAAAGTGGGAGTGCAGGCTTCCGCATTGTCGGCCACGACCACATTTGCAGAAGTTGCGCCGGTCGCGAACTGAATTGCGCCGGTATAGGTGTAAATCACCGTGTCAGCCCCGCTGACACTTCCAACGGAATAGACGTTACCTCTGTTGTCTGTTGCCAGCAGCTTTGTGCCTGTGCTGGTGATTCCATAGAGGCTGGCGGCGGAGGCAGTGGCGGTCGCCGTAGACGACGAATTGAGGGTCAAATCATCCACAAGGCCGTAGATGCCGCTGTTATCCATGCCGATGAAGATGTGCCCGTGCTCGTCGATAGTGAGCGCGTCGAGTTGATCATCATAGGCGGCAGGAGTTGCGTCGGTGTAAGTGAGTATCACCCAGGGACTCGCCGCGTAGCCAGTGCCGGCAGTGTTGTACTTTCCAGCTGCGACGGGCAGCTCGTTGAGGTCAGAATAGAAGCTCCCGGTGTTGTAAGAAGAAACAGGAAAATCATTGAGGGCTGAATCGGTAAAGAACAGATTGTTCTGGCCGTCGAACGCCATCGCGCCGATCCATAGCTGGCCCACGGTCGGGGCAGCATTCTTTGTCCCGGGATAGCCCGAAGCCTGAGGTTCCGCGTAGATCAACGTCGGAGTAGGCGACCCCGAAGTGGGATAAAGGCAGACCGCGTTGCACTCAAAAATGGACCACGGAGTGCTGCCCTGGTCGTCCGTGGCAAAGAACAACGCGCCCGAGGAGTTGAAGGCCATCGAGGACACGCCAAAATAGCCGAGGCTCGAGCTGCTCAGCGGCATCAGGCATTCTCCCGACGCGTCGCCCTTTGTATCGCCCACGCAGGCAGGCAGCACGGTCGTGCTCACGGTCGGGTCCACAGAAAGCGTGTAGGTCCCGTTGGCATTCATCGGGACCTTTACGATATCGCCACTGTAAAAAGCGCTCACGTAAAGGAAACCGCTGCTGTCAATGGCGATCGGACCCGCATTACCGTTGCCGTAGGTTCCGATTGCGGTTCCGGTCGTATAGGGCGGAGCGAACTCATAGATCGTGCCGTTATACGTGCCGGAGACGACAATGACCCCCAGCGAGTTGATGCCCCAGGAGCTGCCACCGCCGTTCTCACCGGCGAGCGATCCGCCTCCCGGAAAGGCTCCATAGGTGGAGGTCTGGCTGGTGACAATGGCGGGCGATGCCGGGGTGAGAATGGCTGATTGTGCCCCGGCGTTCGCTGCAGCGAACAACACGATGGTCAGCGCGGAAAGCAGGGCAACGAAGGTTCCCCGCCGCGTGTACTGTTGAAGCTTGTTCAAATCCGTTCCCATCACGAATCCTCCCCGTAATCTCGTGAATATCGTTATCAAACGGGCAACGCTGTTGCCGTCCGCACTGTGGTTCGCTTACAAACTGACAAGCCCACCGGACGCGGCCGCGAACAAGTCATCTGTGCGCAGATGCGGTTTCGGTGGCTTACTTTCCAACTGCAAATCCTCTCGTGAGACCTGATGACTCGCCCCTTCTTGCGCTGACATTCGGCTCCCGGGCAGAGCGCACAGAGATACCGCATCGCGTCGATCAGGGCAGTTTCACTGAGTCCGACACGAACTTTCACCATCCTCCGGCAGTCGCCGATGAACTGCACCGGGGGCTCCGGAAGGCCCGAGTAAAGCGTGTTACCGCCCCCAACCGCAGTGAACCCGGCCGCAAATTACAGCTTGAGCATTGGCGACCGTGGCAATGAATCAAAGAAATGCGGATTAATCTTCGTCTGCCCCGGGACTGTTGTCAAGATAATTAAAGTGGAAAGTTTCTTCCGGCCCGGGGAGCGCTGCGGGGCCCCGGCCCGGGTTGCACTGTACGGCAGGTTTTTCCTGTCTCATGAATCGCCGGAGTTGACGTAAGTCCGCGAACGGCGCGCCTTTCCGCCTCGCCGCCGCGCGCCAGATCGCCGTAACTTTATCGAGGCCGGACCTTTCCCGGCCGGAGAGAAGAAGCGGCGTTGTTCATCGCGGGTCTAATGGGCAGGAGCGTTCCTAAAGTTACTGTAAGTGCTCGCGTCAACGCGGCTTTGCGGAGACCGTTGTCAAATGGCCGGGCGCGACCATGCCATTGGTAACATGCCGCCCGGGCGCGGGGAAAAGCGAGAGCTTGGGGGTGAAGATGTCCATTGAAGGCCCATAACCTCTCTCTGCAAACGGCTGCAATTCCGGCCCGGCGCAGGCTTACTCCATTGGCACCAATCCTGGATTCGGTCCCGGATAAATCGCTTGACTGGCGTTGCGGTTGCGCACCATAATTTGAACCCGGGATCACACTCAGCGCAGTTTGGAATCATGTTACGCAACAGGTCGCCGGAACTGTTATCGATACCATCGCGCTCCGAATCTCGCAAAAGCTAGGCAGCCAAGGGGGTTGTGACGATGAGGTTCTTTCTTGAATTGAGGCGGGCGTGTGCATGGCCTGCGCTTTTCATCGCGGTGGCCCTGCTATGGCCGCTAACTGCCCGGGCGCAGGAAACCACGGGCAGCGTGTCGGGCGTGGTGCAGGATACGACGGGTGCGGTGATTCCGGGCGCCACAGTGATTGTGACCAACCTGGACAATAAGTCCGAACGCAAGACCACGAGCAACGGGGTGGGCGAGTTCACCATTCCCGGCATCACGGCGGCGCTCCGCTATCAGTTGCGGGTGGAGATGGCCGGTTTTTCGTCCTGGCAGTCGCGGCCCTTTCCGCTGCGGCCCGGCGACCGGATCAGCTTCTCCGATATCAAGATGCCGGTGGCCCAGACCAGCGCGGAAGTGACCGTGGAGGCGGCCGAAAACCAGACCATCAAGCCTCTGGATACACCCGAGCGCAGCGACGTGATTACGGCCAAGGATCTGGACACGCTGGCTATCGAGGGCCGTGACGCGACGGAGCTGATCGAAATGCTGCCGGGATTCGCGATGGTGAGCCCGCAGGTCAACAACCAGGCTCCGAACACCGCGGTGGTCGGCATGAGCGGCCCTACCGGCTCTTATTCCGCCAATGGCGCCGGCCCCACCGGACTGGCGACCATCATGGACGGCGTCTCCATTCAGGACATCGATACGAACGCCGGCACCGTGCAAACGGTGAACTCCGACATGATTCAGGAGATCAAGGCGACCACGTCGACCTTCAGCTCGGAATATTCGAAGGGGCCGGCGGTGCTGAACGCCACCACCAAGGCGGGCACCACGGCGTATCACGGCGAAGCCTACATGTACGCCCGCAATACCGCGCTCAACGCCAACGACTGGTACAACAACTATCTTTTGCAGACGCGGCCGCCGGGAAGCTTCTACTATCCCGGCGGGCAGATCGGCGGTCCGCTCTGGATTCCGGGCACGCACTTCGGGCCGCATAATACCCAGCTCTTCTTCTTCGTCGGCTACGAGTATTACAACCAGAATTTCTGGTCGGAGACTCTCGGTTCCTGGGTTCCCACCATGTCCGAGCGCAACGGCGACTTCAGCGCGGCGTCGTTGAACTCCGAGCTCTGCGGCGCGCGTCCCGACGGCAAAGTGAATCTGGATGCGGTTCTGCCCATGTGTTACGCGGAGAGCTACCTGCCCAACGGCACTCCGGTCTCCAACGGCAATGTGAGTCAATATGCCGATTCTTCCGGCGTGGCGCTGCTCAACTGGCTGCCGCTGCCCAATGCCGATCCGTTTGTCAACGAGCAGGGTTACAACTACGTGCAGCAGGTGATCCAGACGCAAAACGGGTCGCAGCTCCATGCCCGCGTGGATTTCAACCTGAACGATTACAACAAATTTTATGCAACCTGGGGCCGTCAATCGCAGATCAGCGACGAGCCCGTGGCCTGGGGTTACATTCCCAACGATGCCATGCTCTATCCCGGCGACATCACGGCCGGCGATATCTCGAACGTTTTCTCTTTCCACTACACGCGCATCTTCGGCGCCAGCGTCACCAACGAAGCCAGCGCCACCATGTCCTTCATCAGCGATCCCGGCAACATGGGCAATCCCAACGCGGTGAGCCGGTTTTACATGAACGAGTACAACTGCACCGATCCGGCGAAGCGCGCATCGGCGTCCTGCAACAATCCCGCGAGCGATAACTTCAATTACCTGGGCGAATACAAGAACAACGGCGACTACTCGGTGCCGGCGCTCTCTGACTATTCGTCGCTCGGTTATCCCAACATGCTGATGCCGGGCGGCTTCTACAACAACCAGGTGAAAATGAAAAAGGTGGTGCCCACGGTGGCCGATACCGTGGACTGGATCAAGGGCCAGCACAGCTTCGCCTTCGGCGTTTATGCCGAGCGCGGCGTGTTGAACGGCGACGCGGATTATGCCAATGCGTTTCCCCAGGGCGAGTACACGTTCAACCCCGGCAACGGCTACTTTGAGTACAACAGCGCGCAGGGCGAGGCGTTCGACAACGCAGCTTACATCTCCTGCGAGAGTCCCGATCCCCTGGGCACCAGCCGCCTCTCGGGAGCCGCATACTTCGGAAGCTGTATCAACCCCGTAGCCATGATGTACACGGGCTACACCGACAGCTTTACGCAGACCAATTTTTCGCCCATCGTAGACATGCAGTACACCTCGCTGGCCGGCTTTGCGAACGACTCCTGGAAGCTGCATCGGATGACCTTGATGCTCGGCGCCCGTGTCGAGCACCTTGGCCCGTGGTTTGACCGCCACAACAACGGCCTGGCCACGTTCTCTCCGTCGCTTTATTCGAGCGAGTGCTCCAACGACGACTCCGTTCCCAGCGGACCTCCCATTCTCCGCGAGTGCAGCAGCCTGGCGATGCCGGGAATCACCTGGCATTCCGCCAACTCCGCCATCAGCAACTCGGTGAGCAGCCCGCCGAAGATTTATTTCTCGCCGCGGATCGGCGCCGCCTATGACCTCTTGGGAACGGGCAGGACGGTGGTGCGCGGAGGCTGGGGCATCTACCGCAACGAGGAGGAGTTTTCGCCGTATGCTCTGGCGGCGGCCACCGCACAGGGTTACAAGACCAGCCAGTCCATCGGCCCTTTGACCTTCCCGCTGGTCGACGATCAGTCGCCCATCAATCCTCCCGATATCAACGTCGATACGCTCTCTCCCTCCGACAATGTGCGGCCCATCTATTACCAGTTCAACCTGACCGTCGACCAGAGGGTGATGTGGAATTCGCTGCTGGAGTTTGCTTACGTCGGAAACGAAAGCAGAAACCTGGCCACCTTCAATACCCAGGCCAGCGGCTACAACGGCGCCTCCGATCTGAATGTGATTCCCCTGGGCGCGCTGTTCTCCTCCACGCTCTTCGAGCCCGCCGAGATTCCGGGCAACGTCTCTGCAGGAAACACCTCAACCGCCGTCAACCTCGGCGATCTCGACACGCCGCAGACGGACTTCTTCCGGAACTATCCGTTTTACCAGCACATCTACACGCTGCGGCACGATTACTACTCGAACTACAACAGTCTGCAGGTGGCCTGGAACAAGTCGGCCGGCATGGCGAGCTGGGGAGCCAATTACACCTTCTCGAAAGATCTGGCCACGGCCGCCTCTTACAACAATCAGCTCGCCGATCCGCTGAATCTGCGCAACGATTACAACCCCGCTCCTTTCGACCGCACCCAGGTCTTCAACATCCACTACCTGGTCAATTTAGGAAGGCGCTATAACGGCGGCAACCACCTTCTCTCCATAGTCGCCAACGGCTGGCAGGTTTCCGGCATATCCACGGTGCAGAGCGGTCCCGACCTGCCTTCGGAGCAGGGCGAGAACTTCTCCTTCGGCGGGGGAAACATTGTGGCGACCCAGGTCGCGCTGGGCTCCCAGGATGGAGGCCCCCAGCAGGATACGAACTGCGCGAATACATACGGAATCCCGCCTGACAAGAACGGCAATACGCATTGCGTGCAGAACATCGACCCGGTGGTCTGGATGGGCACTCCCGATTACCTGCTGATGCCGACCGTGACCTGCAACCCGGTGGGCGGCAGTGCGCAACACCAGTTCATGAAGGCCACCTGCTTCGGCGTTCCGCTGCCCGGCAGCCCCACGACCGGCCAGTACGCGCTCTCCAAGAACCCGAGCGGACAGGGAGTGTATCGCCTCCCGTATATTCACGGCCCGGCTTACATGAACCACAATCTTTCCCTGCTGAAAGATTTCGCGACGGGGGAAGGCAAGCAACTGGAGTTGAGGGCTTCGGCTTTCAATTTCCTCAATCATCCCCTGGTGTCTTTCAACAACAACGACAACTCGAATCTGGACCTGGGCAATTTGTTGAACGCGGTTCCAGGGCAGTCCCTTACGCAAGCGGAGTTGGGCTACAAGAACTTCGGTATCGCCAATGTGAAGTACGGATCGCGCCTGATGGAATTGAGTGCGAAATATACGTTTTAACGCATCGCCCGCCGGCCGCGCGCCCGGCGCCTGACGGCCGCTGAGAGCGTGGACCGGGAGGGCCTGGACGGGCGGCGGAAAAATCTACGGACCAGACGGTAGAGAAGCAAAAAGATGACCGGTCCGGGCGGCCACAGGATGCAGGCGGGCTAGAACGCTTCTCGCAGAGGATTGGGAAATGAGATTTTGGAGGGGGATTTTTATGGCCATCAGGATGGCAGCCGACTTTCGCCAGCGCGTGCGCGTCGGGATTTGCATGTTTGTGGGGATCTTGACGCTGTGCACAGCCGCCGGAGGCCAGGTGCCGCCCGTCACCACGGGCTCGGTAATTACCGTTCCCGCCAATAACACCTGGGGCCAGATTTACAAGATTCTTTTTTATAAGGGCAATGTGCTGGCGCTCGATGCCGGCAACGACGCGCTGTATCAGCTTGCGCCGGGCGCAAGCACATGGAATACCCTCGTGGCCAAAGGAGGGATCCTGGGGAACGGCTTCAACGCCCAGGGCATGACCATCGACGCGCAGGGCACGCTCTACATCACCATCGCCTACGCCAGCTCCCTCAACTCCGACGCGCTCTTCTGGCGGGTTCCTTACCAGAACGGCACGTGGAGCGTCACCGCCAGCACCGGTTGGGGCGACACCATCATCGACTCGGGCACCGGCAACGCCATCGTCGATGAGGCCGACGGCGATTACACGGACGAGGCTTTCTTCCAAAACAGCCCGCAGATGGACGGCAGCGGAACGCTGTACTGGATGGCCACCTCTCCCAATGAGATCTGGTCCGTTCCGGTGGATAAGAACGGGAATGCAGTCAACGCCACTTCCATCGTCACCAATTTGAAAGCCGGCCAGGGAAAGATTGCGGTCGACGCCAGCGGGAACATCTATTTTGTCGAGTATCACGGCGTGCTGAACAATGCGCGGGACACCGGCATATGGTTCATCCCCGCGGGCCAGAACGGTCTGGTGGGAGTGGGATCGCCGATCGTAAGAATCGATGCCGGCCAGGCGAGCAGCACAACTCCGATTGTCTATGCCGGAGTGACGCTCGACGCGAACGGCGATCTCTTTCTCACCTCGGAAAATAACTCGAACTACGACGAGACGGTGGCCGGGGTCTGGGAGATCCCCAATACCTGCGGCCCGACCGGGGTGACCGCCTCCAATGTCACCGCGTGCCTGAACTGGAACGATACCTCGATGGTGGCTCCGATTGACGGCAACCAGCCGCTGTCGATCGATTCGCGGGGCTATCTATGGATACCGTCCTACCAGGCATCCTGGCCTCCCTCCAACGACAACGGGCCTTATCCGGGAGTCGGCAGTAATCCGGGAATTTATGGAATTGTGGTGTGGGAGCCGGGCGCCCTCAATCTGAACCTGGTGCCCTCCTCGCCCACGCCCACGGGAGCTCCGGGAGCCGCAGGGATTCTCTACTACACCTTCAATTCGGGGCTTACGCCGGGAGGATTTCAGTTCTCCTCTGCGCCGGGCACGGCGTCGCCTTTTGGAACCACAGCGACCAATCCGATTCCGCCTACTTCCTCCACCTCGACTCCCGCGGCTCCGTGCAACACGTTGACCAACGGAATGTACCCGGCCTATTCGGCGCAGCAGTGGTGCGAGTTGTGGGTAACGGTCGACCCGACCGCCCCGGGCGCTGTCTCCGGCGAGCTTACGCTTCTTGACTCGACGAACAAACCCGTTCCCGGCAGCACGGTGTATGTGAGTGGAACCGGAGAGGGGCCAGGGGTTTCGATGCTCGACTCGCCGCAGTTGAACACGCTCGCCGCCGGACTGAAAACTCCGGCGCAGGTGGCGGCCGACGCGATCGGAGACACATGGGTCGCCGATCCCGGCAATAAGCAGGTTCTGTATTTCCCGGCCGGCTCTTCCGGCGCAAAGGGAACATCCATCGGAACCGGGCTCTCCGCGCCCACCGGCGTTGCTGTGGATGGATCGGGCGACGTGTATATTGCCGACTCGAGCTCCGGCAACGTCTACGAGATTCCCTGCGTAAGCAGCACTACGAGTGCAAACGGCTGCGCGTATGGAACCCAGACCACCGTGGCCACGGGCCTCGGCACGACCGGTCTCAATCTGGCAACCGACGGCAGCGGCGATGTCTATGTTGCGGATCCCGCCAATGGCCGCGTGGTCAAGATCCCCAACCCGGCTCAGTCCGGTCTGATTACCAGCAACAATGCGCTGGGCACCACTACCTCCACCACGATCACAGTCGGCTCCGGATTCACCGCACCTTCGGCGGTCGCGGTTGACTCATTCGGCGACGTGTTTGTTGCCGACAGCGGGAATCTGTATGAAGTCTCCGTGCCCCCGCAGAGCGCGCAGACGCAGATCGTGGAGGGCACCCTGACCGATGTCACCGGCCTGGCCGTCGACGCCTCCGGATCGGTGATCGTGGCCGAAAGCGGCGGCATGCTGCGCATTCCTTTCATCAACGGCGGCCTGAGCGTCAACAGCGCCGGTCCCTTGGACAACGCTGTGGCTGTGCCCAGCACCTCAACCTCGAGCGTCACCACCGTCAGCATCACCTCGCCGGATGGAGTGGCCCTGGATCAGGCGGGCAACTTATATGTGATCGACTCCTCGAACGGTCCGAACCTATATCAGTTGAGCATCAACGGATTCGTGAACTTCGGCGTAGGCCTCGTTCCCACGCAACTGACCGAGCAGGACGTTCCGCTGGTCAATATCGGCAACGAGCCTTTGAGTCTGGTTGCGGCGAATCCCATCACGTTCAGCGGCGGCACGGCGAGCGAAGACAGTTACTTCTCCATCGGCCAGTCGAGCGGCGGCACGGAGTGCGATACGACGGGCGATACCTCGGTGGCCGCCGGCGCTTCCTGCACGTTAGGCGCGGGCTTTACGCCGCCTCTGCCGCCCGCGGGCGATACCGGTTCCATTCTCTATTCCGGGGTTACCATGACCGTCCCCACCAACGCGACCAACGTGGCGGCGGGCACGGTCAGCGCCGGGTTGCAGGGTTCTGCACTCGCCGGCCTTGAACCCACGCAGACCACGGTGCAGGTGACTCTTACTTCCGCAAACTATCCCGGCAGCGCATCGGTGGTGGTGAGTGTCGCACCGGAGCCGACTTCCTCTGTCGACTACCCCAACAATGTGCCCTCGGGCACCGTGACTCTCACGCTGAGCTGCGCCACGGCCGGATGCACGCAGGCTCCGATCGTGCAAACCGCGCAGGCCACCGGGACCAACGCGGGCACCACGGCCACGTTCAGCCTGTCAAGCCTCCTCGGCGGAAACTACAACGTGTCGGCGGCCTACGGAGGAAATACCGAACAGCTGTTCCAGAAATCGACCGGCACGGCGACCTTCACCGTAGGGACGGCGGCCCCGGCCATCACCCTTTCCGAGCCGCAGGGCATCAGCCCCAATGCCACGAATGGCGTGTACTACGTGCTCTACCAGGGACACACCACGCTCACGGCCACTGTTTCCTCGACGATCGGGAGCCCCACCGGCACCGTCACCATCATGAACAACGGAACCGCCGTGGGTACGGCCACCTACACGCAGGGCCAGACCTGGACTTTCCCCACGGGCAGCCTGCCGGCGGGTTCTTATAATCTCACCGCCGTCTACAGCGGCGATCAGAACTTCAGCTCGGTCACCTCTTCTCCGGCTGTAACTTTCCAGGTCATACCGGAGAGTGTGCTGCTCACGGCCAGTCCCGCTACCGTTTCCACCAAGGCGGGAACGCCGGTGGAGTCCACCATTACCATCCAGTCGCTGGTCGGTTTCTCGGCCACCGCCGGCGCCAACATCACCTGCGAGGTCACTCCGCAGGATACGGTGCCGCCGTACGCCGAATGCACGTTCAATAATCCGCAGCCCGATATCTGCGCGCCCACGGGTTTGCCCGGCGATACGTGCACACCGGCCACCACCGTGGTCACGCTCAGCTCCAACATCCCGGTCAACATTCCCTCGAGTGCGAGCAACGCACCGACGTTGCCGCCGCGCTTCTCGCCCGTACTGCCGGCCGGCATTTTCGGCCTGGGACTCCTGGGACTGGCGTTGCGCAGGAGGAGAATCTTCAACCGGTATCTGCTTGGCGCCGGATGCCTGGTGCTCTTTCTTGCCGCAGCGGTGCTGGGAATCACGAGTTGCACGAACTCCAGTTACAGCCATCCGCCGAAGGTTCCCACTTACACGACGCCGGGCGGCACTTACAACGTCAGCATCATCGTCACCAATACATCGACGGGCACTGTCGAGTCGCTGCCCTTCACGCTGGGGGTCACTATCCAGTAATCCGGCAAGTTCGGGAGCAACCGGTTTACGGAGAGAGAGCAGCGACTCCGGAAACCGCAGAATCCAGGTTCTCTTATCGCGGGGCTTCAAACCACGGGCAAGGTTGGTATGAGTTTTCCAGGGAGACATATCATGTTGAGCAAGTCATTCATGTCACGGTGGCGGTTCTCGGGATTAACGCTGGCGGTGCTGTTCCTCGCCGGATTCCTGTGCGCGGAGGCTCATGCGCAGGCAGCGCCGGCAGCCATCGCCAGTTTCGCTACCGGGGTGAATCATACCGCCGCCTCCGGCAACATCGGAACGCTGGGCGTCATAGCGAATATCGCTACCGATAGCTATGGAGACTTGCTGGCCGTGGACGCTTCCAATGGGGCGCTCTATGAGTTTCCTGCCGGCGGCGGGGATGCCGTGGTGCTGGTGGCAGCAGGGGGACTGGCGGGCACAGCGGTCAACCAGCTTGCCGTTCCGGGGATCGCCATCGACTCCGCGAACAATCTCTATATCGAAGGCGGCTCCTGCATTCTCACCTATGCCTACCCGTGGAGCGGATTGTCCGCGCTCACGGCCAGCGCCACTTCTGCGGCAGCTTGCGGCGGAGCCTCGACCTTCTACAATTTCGGAACCGGAACCCAGCCGTGGGGCATTGCCATTGGCTCGGCCTCTGCCAGTCTTGTGGTCGGGACCAGTCCTGCAGGCGCCTCAGCCGGGGGCAGCATTGTCAGCATTCCCGTTACCGGCCCCTCGGATGCCCCGGTCGCCGGGACGCTGGCCACGATTGTCTCGGGGATGGCAGGAGCGGCGATTTCAATTGCCGCGGATCCCTCCGGTAACACATATTTCGTCGAGAACGGCACCGGCTCTCTCGTGGGCGCCCATGAGATACCCGCCGGTCAAACCGGGTTGACGTCGGATTCCGGACTTACCCGCATCGATCCTTCCCTGCCTCAGGTCACGGGCGTGGGCGCCGACAGCAGCGGCAATGTCTACATTGGCGACAACACCCTGGGCGTTTTTATCCTTCCCCAGGGGGCGAAATCTTCGAGCGCGGCCTTCCAGCTCACCACCGTGACTGCGCAGGGCGGGGTTGCCTTCTCCGGCAATGCAGGCCTGTTTGTTCCCACCACCCAGACGCAATCGAACGGCTACGGCGACGTCGCCGAAGTGGCATTCCAGGCAGCCCAGTTCGGCGCGGTTGCCGTGGGCGCAACCAGTCCCGCATCGGCATCGGTGACCTTTACCTTCAACGCCAGCACCACCCCGGTCACGATTGAAGTGCTTGAAGCCGGCAAGAGCACGCCCGACTTTGCCGTGGTGAGCGCAAGCAAGACCTGCCTGTCGATTCAAACGCCGCCGCCCTATGGCGGGAGCGGAAGCGCGCCCAGTTGCCCGGTTACCGTGAGCTTCGCCCCGCAGTCGGCGGGCAATGTTTCGGCCACGCTGGTGATGCTCGACAAGAACAACAACTTGCTCGGTTCCATCCCCTTGAGCGGCAGCGGGACAAGCGCGGCGGTGCAGGTTACGCCCGCTGCGCAATCGACCATCGGCAGCAACGGCAGTCTTGTGACTCCCAGCCAGATCGCCGTGGATGCGGCGGGCAATCTCTATGTCGCCGACCCCGGCTTGAAGAAAGTCGAGATGTACCCCTCGGGTTCCGCATCGGGTACGGCGCCGACATCCGTGGGCACCGGCCTGGTGGCGCCGACCGGCGTGGCTGTGGATGGCGCCGGCGATGTCTTTATCGCCGACAGCGGGAACGTCTACGAGGTTCCGGAAACAGCCAATGGCTTGAACGCCAAAGGGCAGATAACGCTCCAGAGCGGTCTGGGTTCCAAGATCCAACTGGCCGCCGACGGCCTGGGCGACCTCTACGTTTCGGACGCCAGCAGCCAGAAGGCGTATGAGCTGGAGAATTTCAGCACAGGCTGGAACGCGAACCTTCCCGGAGTCCTGGCCTCGCAAAGCATTACCCTCTCGGGCGCTGCTGTGAGCGCGCCTTCCGCCATCGCCGTGGATCACAACAACAACCTCTTCGTGGTGGATGGCAGCAGCGTTTACGAGGTCACGCCGGCCGGAGCCCAGACGCAAGTGCTCAGCGGCGTCAGCGGCATCAACGGGCTGGCCGTCGATCCATCGGGTTCGCTGTACGCCTCCATTCCCGGCGGCACAGTTCGTATCCCCTACACCGGTGGGGCCCTGGACCCTGGGAAGGAGACAACCGTGGCCAGCGGCGTCACCAGCCCGGCGGCCGTGGCCCTGGATTCTCTGGGCAACGTCTACGTGGCGGACGGCTCCGCGCTCGACGTGAACCTGACCAGCGCGAGCGCTTTTTATAACTTTGGGACCCTCACTGCCGACCCCACCAGCAACCCGCCGCCCGCAGGCTCCTCAATCGCGCAGACCGTCACCCTGTTGAACTATGGGAATGCGCCGTTGAAGGTGACCGGCTATAACAGCCCCATCAGCTACTTCGAGCCCATTCCTGACTCCAGCAGCACCACCGACGGAGTTTCTTACACCGAAGCCGACTTTACGGAGACCTCGGATACCTGTTCCGGAAACTCGATTGCCGTCGACTCCACCTGCACTGCCACGGTCACTTTCAGCCCCGCACCCGGCGATGGAGGCAGCCTCACGGGTCAGGTGCTGGTAGAGGGCAATGTGGCCAATGCGCCGGTCGGCGTCAACGGCATCGGCGTCGCTCCCACGCTGGCCGGCACCACGACGGCGATGACGGTGAGTGCCAAGGGCACGATCGAGGGAGTTCCGGTGTCGGTGACGGTGACACCCGCGACCGCCGGGGCTCCGACGCCCACGGGAACGGTCACCCTGACGGTGCAGTACGGCGCGAATGTGCCCCTCACCAACCCCGCGATGCCCACCAAGTATCAGCTCACCACGCAGCTCAGCAACGGCACGGCTACCTTCGACCCGACCCAGCTGCCGATCGCGAATTACACGTTCAACGCGCGGTACAACGGCGACGCGGCTTACACCTACGCGAACTCCATCAACTCGGGAGCGGTGGCTGTCGCTACCCCCGTGCCGACGGTGCTCAGCCAGCCCGCAATCAGCGCCTCCGCGCTCAATACGCCTCCGAGCAGTCCCGCGCAGCTCGAGCCCTATACTTTGCCGTGCACATCGGGCACGCCATCCAGCTGCACCACCGACTACAGCCTCGGGCAGCCTGCAAGCAACTCACCAGGCTACCTCGTTCCCGGCGGACTTTGCACCGGCTGCTCGGGCTCGTGGGGATTTGACGGCTCGGACGACCAGTGGCTTTACGTCTATAACGTGACGGTGGCGTCGGCCAGCAACGATCAGATGATTGGCACGGCCGTTTACAGCAACTCCAGCTGTACGAGCGGACTTGCATGTGAAACCGGCTGGAACTATGGCGCCGTGAACAACCTCTTGTCCACGGGGTCGTCTATCTGCGGCAACCTGGCGGGAAGCTCATCCATTATCAATACGGTCGACGTGGCCGGCAACAGCGATATCGAATTGGCGCCGTTTTCTGTCAGTTGCGCGCCGGTCACCAACACCAACACCACGGTGCCGGTATTCACGGCCTTTTACACCTTCACGCCGTCCTATTCCGGAACTTATAACGACCTGACCTCAACCAATCCCAACTACGAAAGCTCGAAGGGATCGGCACCCATCAACATCTGGGCTGTCTCGCATCCCGTGGTGCAGATCAGCTCCAGCCCGGCAACCATTTCTGTGGCCGCCGGATCGTCGGCTTCGGCTACGCTCACGGTTACCTCGGTCCTGGGATATGGATTTGTAGACCGTGGCGGTACAGGCGCGGGAGATCCGAATTATGCCATGCCGATCGCTTTGCAGTGCGAGGGTTTGCCCGCCTACGCCTCGTGCTCGTTCAGCTATCCGGCTCCCAATCCGGCAGACGCGCAAGCCACCGCTTATCCGGCGGGGAGCCTTCTCAACAGTGCCGAGGCCTTTCCGGCTTTCGGCGGCTTGCTCTGCCAGAACAGCACTACGACCTACTGCGCTGCCGATGTGGGCCCTCCGCTTGGATCGGTGAACTCGCATGCCTCCTCGACTACGCCCTGCGATGCGACGGACGATGGATGCCTGGGGCCGGCGCAGGTGGTGATGACCATCACCACCAATGTGCCGGTGAACTCCACTTCGAGTGTCAAGACCTATAAAGGCGGCGTGGCTGTCGCAGGCCTGTTGGGCCTGGGCCTGCTCGGTCTCGGTTTTCGCAAGCGCGTATCCCGGCTGAGGGGACTCATGACCGCCGTTTGTGTGCTGCTGCTGGGCGGCGCTCTTACCGCCGGCATCGCCGCCTGCAATACGACCACACTCGGCACTGCGTCGACCGGCATTACGCCGAAAGGGAGCTACTGGGTTTCAGTGACCGCGAACCAGGTGGGCACTTCGGTGGTGACCACCTCCACCGGACCGTATCTTGTGAATGCGAACGGAAACCAGATGTCGCTGCCGTACACCATCTACGTAACCGTGGGTCAATAAACAGCATCCTCCGGATGCAGGGTTTTGACGCAGCGGGAGCGATGCCTCGCTCCCGCAAACTTTTTGCGAAGAATCTAACCAGGAAGAGAATCGCTGCGGGCAAGCGCAGAGCGGTCCGCAATTGAAGTGTTGCGGAGACTGTCGAACCACGCCACACCGCAGCCCACGAGCGCGGCGCGGTCCATGAGCGCGGAGATGCGCAGCTCGGGAGCGGGGTGCGGCAGGCGGGCGCGAACGGCCGGCAGGAACCAGTGCGAAGCGTGAGCAATGCCGCCGCCCAGAACCACCGCCTCGGCTCGGAACTCAGCGAGAACCGTGCCGATCGTGCGGCCCAGGTGGTCTCCGAATTCGGCAAAGGCTTCGCGGGCTGCCGAGTCCTCCGGCGCTGCGGCGGCCAGCTCCGCCGCGCTGCGTGTTTCTCCCGTGCGGCGCGCATAGGCCGAAGAGATGGCCCGGCCTGAAACGCAATCCTCAACGATTCCGTTCTCGTAAGGCAAGTTCCAAATCTCGCCGTCCTTCGGAACTCCATGGCCCTCGGTGACCACCCTGCCGTTGACCGCGAAGGCGGAGCCGACGCCGGTTCCCAGCGTCAGCCCTATCACGCGGCCGAATCCGCGCGCAGCGCCGGCGCCCACCTCGCCCAGAAGATAAGCATTGGCGTCATTCAGGAATTTCACTTCGCGGGGTTCGCAGTGGAAGCGCGGGGCGAGGGCGTGGCGAAGGTCCACGCCGAAGAGATACGGCAGCTTATGCCGCATGCCGCTGATGCCGGCCCCGAGATCGAATGGGCCGGGTACGGCGAGAGTTGCCGCGATGCCGCCCCCGAAGCCGCCTGCCGCTTCCGATCCCAGCCGGGTCAAGAGATCGATGAAGGCGGCGCTGGTCCGCACGCCGTCGTGATGCGCAGTCACAACCGGCCCCAGACGGAAACCCGCTTCGAAGCAAACCGCTGCCGCCACATGGCTGCCGCCCACATCGAAGGTAAGCACGCGACTCTCTTCTGGTTCCGGCATAAGTCAGTCGCGCGATTCAGTCGATGAGACCGCTTCCCTCTCGCGTGAGATCGTCACTATTTTTACCACACGCGGGCCGGCGCCGCGGCAGACCGCGGCGGAAAAATTTCTGCGCAGATTCGGCACGGCAGGAAGGCAGACCTCTTCCCGCATCGCCGCGCGACGTGCTCTTCTAGCTGATGACCACCGGGTTGCGGTGCTTGCAGCCGCAGGAACGGCGCAGCACAATCTCCACCGGGAGAACAATCCGGTTGCCGGTCCGGGGCGTTTCTCCGCGCGCGATGCGGTCGAAGAGCAGCCTCGCGGCCACGCGGCCCATCTCCTGCGCAGGCTGGCGCACCACCGTTAACGGAGGCGCGGTGAACTCGGCCATGTCGAAGTCGTCAAAGCCGGCGAAGGCCACGTCATTGGGAATGCGGATGCCGAAATGGGCGATTGCGCTCAGGATGTAGCGCGTGACCAGCGTGTTTGAAGTCAGAATCGCCGTCGGCGCATCCTTTCCGCTCATCTTTTCCTTCAGGATGCGCCGCGTGTCGTCTTCGGTTGTGCAATCAAACACGGCGTCGGAGGCAAGGCCGGCGTCCTGCATGGCGCGCCGGTAGCCGAGGAAGCGCGCATTGATGGTGAACAGCGACCGGCTCAGTCCCATGTAGGCGATGCGCTTATGCCCGTGCTCGATGAGATGCTCCACAATGCGGCGCGCGCCGGCTGCATTCTGCACCAGCACCACGTCCAGCGAAGGATCCTGCACGGGGCGGTCAAAGGCAACAACGGGCGTCTTGCCGAACAGGCTGCGTGTGAGCCGGGTCTGCCGGAAGCGCGAGGGGATGACCACCATGCCGTCCACGTGCCGCTCCAGCATGTGCTCGGCCTCGGCAAACTCCGTGTCCGGGTCCTCGGCGGAGGTGGTGATGATCACCGAATAACCGTGCTCCTTGGCCACCGAGGTCACCGCCTGGGCGCAGTTGGCGAAGAACGGATCGTACAGGTAGGGAATGATGAGGCCGATGGAGCGGCTGCGCTGGCCGCGAAAGGCGCGCGCCAGCTCGTTGGGGCGATACTTGAGCTGCTCGACCGCCGTCTGCACGCGCTGCGTGGTCTCAGCCGAGACGCGCACCGTCCCGCTGAGCACGCGGGAGACCGTCATGGTGCCCACGCCGGCCAGCCGCGCCACGTCGCTCATGGTGGGCTTGCGATGCACGGCCAGCGTTTTGGCGCGCCGCTTGGATCGATTCAGGAATAGAGTGCCAGGGGCCTCGGACAATTCGATCTCCAGTCAGCGATTCCGGGTTGTATCCACCGCGTTGGTGTGCGTCCCGGCGCGGCATCCGCCTCGGCTTCGAGGCGAGCGCGCGTCCCGCAACGGCTATGCTGTCCCTGGCCGAACTCTCCAATGTATTGCGAGCCTTCACCTCGCGGCGCTCTCCCTTTTCCCCCGGCCAACAGGCCCAGGGACGCATCGGCGCCGCTCTCTATGTAGTCTGGGAATGAAGTCAAAGCAGGACTATAGCAGCCGGTGTGCACGGGAAGCAATCGAATCCGGCGCGCAAAACGGCGCGCCCAGGTTGCGCGCGGAAAAGGCGCGAAGGCTTTCGTGTTTCCTCCGGACTTCCTGCTCGCTGAAGGCGGCGTGAAACGCGATTGATCTCCATTCAAAACCCCATGGCCACGCAGACGGCGGCCACGTCGCCGATGCTTTCGCCGAGCGCCGCCGGCGCCACCCGGCAAATTCTCGCCGAGCCGGGCAGCGCCTCGCGCGCGAGAGCCAGCCTTGCCGGCGCCAGCAGGGTTTCGCCGAGACGCATGGCCAGTCCGCCCACCACGATCTTCTCCGGATTGAGCAGATCGACCAGGATGGCCATGGCTTCGCCGAGCCGGGTTCCTGTGGCAGCGAGAATGCGCGCAGCCACCGCGTCGCCGGCCTGTGCGGCCTCGGCCACATCCCTGGCCGTCAGCGATCCGCTCGCAGCAAGCCTGGCTGCGAGCAGCGTGCCTTCGCCGCGCCGCAACGCAGCGCGCGTTTCTTCTGCGGCCACCTGCGCCATGCCTCCGCCGCTGGCCCAGCCCTCCACCGAGCCGGCCTTGCGATAGCCCACCGGCCCCTCGGCGGAGAGCCGCACGTGGCCGATCTCGCCCGCCTGGCCTGCCGCGCCGCGCAGCAGCCGCCCATCGGCGATGATGCCCGCACCCAGGCCGGTGCCCATGGTGAGAAAGATCATGTGGCTCGTGCCTTTGCCCGCTCCGAACCGGTACTCCGCAATGGCTCCCGCGTCGGCATCGTTTTCCAGCCGGCATTCCACTGCGAATTCCTCGCGCAGCATGGCGGCGATGGGCACGTCAACCCACGTGGAGAGATTCGGAGGCGCCTGAATCACGCCGGAGCGCTGATCGAGAGGTCCTCCGCAACTGACGCCGATGCAGCCGAGCCGCGCCGTTCCGCGTTGCGAGGAAGAGAGCAGTTCGCGAATGGCGCGCTTGATCGACGCAAGGGCGCGCTCGGGGCCGTTTTCAGGCAGCGTGGCAAACTCGATGCGCCCCAGCATCGCCGGCGGCTGGCGCGAGAGGACCACGGCAGTCTTCGTTCCGCCAATGTCCACGCCGATCCAGGCCGTTTCCTGCATTCGTTTTATCTCCGTTCCCTCATCTTCGCAGATAAACATCCGGTTTCGGCCTGCGTATTGGAATGGCCGCGCCGTTGCTCGCAAGCGCGAGTAAGATGCATGCAGGATGACGCAGCGGAAGATCGTGCACATCGACATGGACGCCTTCTACGCCTCCGTAGAGCAGCGCGACGATCCGCAACTGCGCGGCAAGCCGGTGGTGGTGGCGTGGCGAGGCAATCGCTCGGTGGTGTGCGCCGCTTCGTATGAGGCGCGGCGGTTCGGCGTGCGCTCCGCCATGGC
>JASHTS010000165.1 GCA_030040425.1 Acidobacteriaceae bacterium
CTAGTCCCTACTCCCTGCTTCTTTCACTCCCCCTCCACCAGGTCTTCGAGCTTCTCCTTGTGTTTCGCCTTGCGTCCGGTCTTCGGCTTCTTTTCATCAATGACCCGCGCGGCTTTGGGCTGGCCCACGCGCTCGCGGGCGTTCGCCCTCACCGCCTTGGCGGCAGAAAACCGGGCTGGCTTGCGCTTCCTCACGGCCTTGCGTTTCCTTGTCTTAAGGATGAGTATGAAAGAAATCCCGCCGGAGCGGAAGTCCTCCGCCGGGAAGGGCGCGCATGCCGGATTGAAAATGGGGGAACTGGGGCGGCATCCGCATCCGCGAATCTAATCGCTGAGCGGGAGGGCCGGATCCCATGGAAGAGCGAGACTTCTTCAACGAAAGCACCGAACAGCGCACCCACACCCTCACCTGCCCCAAATGCGGCCAGGCTGCCGAGTACAAGGTCACCTGGGTGGTCCGCCGCAAGCGCGCCCAGTTGCCCCGCGGCGCCGACGAACGCGACCGCGCCCGCTTCGCCAAAGCCCAGTCTTACATGGTGCGCCGCGACGACAAGCTCGCCTGCATCAATATCCGCTGCCGTAAACCCTTCGAGATCACTACCCTCCAGTCCCTTGCCTTCCTGATCGACTGAACCGGCGCGCCGGGTTTTACCGTGATGGCCCGCGCCCGGTCCGGAGCTGGATAACAAACAACGGGCTTCTCACCCTGAGGAGTAGCGCCGCCCCGCAGGACTATGATTGAATCGAAGTGATAAAGGGAGATTCCCCGATGCCCAACACCCTGCTGCCCCCCGAAGAGCGCAACCTGACCCCGAACCAGGTAGAGGCCTTGGATAAACGGCGCAGTCTGGGCCACACCTTTCTCGTCATGGCGGGCCAGTTCGCCGTAATTGCCACCGTGCTGCTGCTCTGGGTGGGGCAGGACCTGCAATATTCGCCGGGATGGGACCACCCCATGTTCTTTTACTTTGTCCTCTGCCTGTTTTTCGTCGCCGGCTTCGGCATTACCGGGCTGGTGCTGCGCAAGGGAACGCCGCGCATCGACTGAAGCCCTGCAGCGCGCCGGCACGGAAACGAGTGCTCCAGGGTTTCGTCCGTCGCGGCGGATCACACGCCGGAAAGCAAAAATGCTCAGCGGGCCCAGGTTCAGGAATTCGTTTTCTCCGGGCTTCTCCTGGCTTCGCGCGCGCTTCAACTGACCCATGGCTGCTGCTTCTTTCTCCGAAATTCCCGCGCTGGCCTCCGCGCCCCGGCTCACTGACAGCTACGGCCGCACCATTCACGACCTGCGCGTTTCCATCACCGACCGCTGCAATTACAAGTGCGTCTATTGCCGCACCGGCGAGCTGGGCGCCCAATACCCCGAGCTCGAGATCTCCGAGTACCTGCGCCTCATCGCGCTTTTTGTTTCCCTCGGCATCGCCAAAGTCCGCCTCACCGGCGGCGAGCCGCTGCTCCGCCACGGCCTCCTCGATCTCGTCCGCGCACTCGCCCGTCTGCGAACAATCGCCGGCCGGCCCCTCGATCTCGCTCTCACCACCAACGGCCATCTCCTCGACTCGCTCGCCCGCCCGCTCAAAGATGCCGGCCTGAACCGCATCACCGTCAGCATGGACGCCGTCGACGCGCCCACCTTCGAGCGCATCACCCGCGTCCCCGGCAGCTCGCAGGCCGTTCTCTCCGGCATCCGCGCAGCCCGGGCTGCCGGCCTCACCCCGCTCAAGGTCAACTGCGTTCTGCTGCGCGGCTTCAACGACGATCAGATCGAATCCTTCGCCCGCTTCGCCCGCGACGAAGACGTCGTCGTGCGCTTCATCGAGTTCATGCCCCTCGAAGAAGGCCGCCTCTGGTCGCCGGAGATCGTCGTCCCGCTGCGTGAGATCGTCGACCGTATTCAGCGCGTTCTGCCGCTGGTCGAGCTTCCCGCGCGCGAGGCGAGCGAGACCGCGCGCCGCTATGGCTTCGCCGACGGCCGCGGCGAGATCGGCATCATCGCGCCCGTCACCCAGGCCTTTTGCGGCGCCTGCAGCCGCCTCCGCCTCACCTCCGACGGCAAGATTCGCACCTGCCTCTTCTCCCAGGTCGAGCACGATCTCTACGGCCGCATGCGCGCCGGCTCAAGCGACGACGAGCTCCGCGCCTATATCCTCCGCGTCATCGAACGCAAGGAAGCCCGCCATCACATTGGCGAGTCCGGCTTCCTCAAGCCCTCCCGGTCGATGGTTCATATCGGCGGCTGAAGGCCTTCTCTCGGAGGCACGCAAAGTAACTTGAGCCCGCTCCATTCCTCCCTCCACGCATCGCGTTCTATGAAAGAATGGTCTTTACCGGTCCTTGCCGGCTCCCCCGAAGGCAGCAAGATGACAACCGAGACAGAAGGACGCATCCCGCTCGCGGATCTGCTCGTGTTTCATCAACTGGCGCGCTCGCTCACCTCGAGCCTCGACCTGGATACGATCCTGCGCACCATTCTCGAGCACATGGAGCGGACCATCGAGGCCCAGTTGTGGGCCCTGCTCATGCTCGACGACGCGACCCAGGAGCTCTATTACGCCCTGGCCAAAGGCGGCGAAGAGGCCGCGCTGCGCGACCTGCGCGTGAAGGTCGGCGAGGGCGTAGCCGGCTGGGTGGTCGAGCACGGCGAAACCCTCATCGTTCCCGAGGCCGAGCAAGATCCACGCCGGGATTCGCGTCTTGACCCGCGTCTCAAAGCCAAAGACGATCTGCGCTTGCAGACCGGGGACGACGCGAGTCTCGAAAAAGCGCGCAAGGTCCGCTCCGTCATCGCCCTGCCTCTCTGCGGCCGCAAAGGCACCCATGGCGCCATCGAGATCGTCAATCCTCGCGCCGATCAGCTCACCGACTACACCATCGCTTTCCTGCACATCCTTGCCGACCACGCCGCCATCGCCATTGAGAACGCGCGCGACGTGGCCCGCATCCAGCAGCTCACCATCACCGACGACACCACCGGCCTCTACAACGTCCGCCATCTCTACAATGTCCTCGGCCGCGAGCTCGAGCGCGCCTGCCGCAGCCGCGTCCCCGTGAGCCTCGCCTTTCTCGATCTCGACCGCTTCAAGCTGGTCAACGACGAGCACGGCCACCTGGTGGGCAGCGAGCTGCTCGCCCGCGCCGGCCGCCGCCTGCAGGAGCTCAGCCGCAAGCAGGATCAGTGCTTCCGCTACGGCGGCGACGAGTTCGTCCTGCTCATGCCGGAGACGGACGCCGTATCCGCGGTGGCGCAGGCCGGCGCCTTGTTGCGTGGCCTCCTGGAAACCCGCTTCCAAATGAAAAACGGTCTCCGTCTCAGCGTGAGCGCCAGCGTCGGCGTGGCCAGCGCGCCCGCCGACGGGGAAACCCTCCACGCCATCATTGGCACCGCCGACACGCGCATGTACACCGTGAAGACCAATGGCCGCGGCGCGGTGAAAGGCGCCTGATTCACCCGCGCCCGTGATCTGCCAGCCCGCGAAGCGGGCGAAAGAAGACAGCCGCGCGCGTGAAGCTCGCCGATCGAAGCCGAAAAGAACCGGCCCATCCCCGTGGAGGCATTCGAGCCCGACCATCGCGCCCGAGTTCTCACGCCGTCACTTCAGCCTCTGAATTCACGCGCTAAAGCCTCTCGACCTTCTGCCCGGACACAACTTCATCTCTCCGCGGAAACCTTCGCGCTCAAAGCCGCCGGCCCGGTTTCCAGCGCCGCCACGCTCTCGGGCGAAAGCACCTCCGCCGCCTTGAGCTCCAGCGGGTACCTTCCCCAGGCCAGGAAATCCGCGCACACCGTACCGGCCAGGTAGGGACCCGCGTAGGGAAGGACGACGCCGGCGAGCAACACGTCTCCGCTGACCACCAGCGACTCGGCCACGCTCTTGTTGATGCGCGTCGGACGCCGGTTGCCGGGCACCTGCGGAATCTCGTCGATCGTCAACTCGAACCCCGGATGCCGCCGCGCGTAGCGCTCCAGCTCCCACGCGTTCTCGCGCGGCGTGGTGATGAACGCGTCGGGCAGGATGCGGCGATGAAACGCGTGCGGAAAGTAGAAATCCAGCACGTGCGCGGCAAAGTCGGCGCAGTTGTTGCGGACCAGGCTGAAGTGCGAGCGGTTGCGCGACGCGTTCATGTGCGCGATGAACGCATCGTCCTGCTTCTCCGTGGTATTGAACCGGAACGCATAGATGCGCCGGTCGTACGCCGAGCCGGCCAGCTCATACCAGTTTTGCCGCTTGTACCAGTTGTCTCCGCGGCTGCCGCTCCGCGCCGAAGGATCGACCTGCGGCAAAACGTGGGCCGCGATATAGGCGCGCCGCATCGCCGTCACCGCCTTCCGCTGAGCCTGCGCTGGCACTTCGCCGGCGCTCCTCACAGCGTAAAGATACGGAATCACCGGGATCGCCAGCCAGTCGTATCCGGCAACATTCTTGTAGCGCGCAATCACCGCGCCCATCTCGCCCCGGCGGCAGCGGCGAAGCTTCACCGGGGTAGCCGCGCAGATGCGCGCGAAGTACACCGCATCGTGCCCGGTGGGATTGAACGTCCCGCCGAGCCCGTACGGCTCCTCCATCAGCAGCGCCGCCTGCGCGCGCACCCGCGCCGGTCCCAAGGCCGCCAGCAGAATCAGCGCCAACCCGATCCCCTTCGCGCGCCGCGTGTTTCTCAACCCCATGCATCCCTCGCCGGCCCCAACCGTTGGCCCTGCGCCTCTCTTCCGTTGAGATGCGCAATCCCCGCGCACGAAAAAGCCCGCTCACGCCGGATGCGCAAGCGGGCAGGGAAGAGAATGCGGAATCTTCAGATGTCCAGGTTCTTCACATCCAGTGCATTGTCTTCGATGAATTTCCGCCGCGACTCCACATCCTCGCCCATCAGCGTGGTAAAGATCGCGTCCGTTTCCGCGAGGTCTTCGAGCTTCACGCGCAGCAGCGTGCGCCGCTCCGGATCCATCGTCGTCTCCCAGAGCTGCGTGCTGGTCATCTCGCCAAGCCCCTTGTACCGCTGCACCTGATAATCTTTTTTCCCCTGCTCCACGATGTAGCCGAAGAGCTCCCGCGCCGTCGGCTTCTCCACCGGCTCGCGCAGCGCGCGCGCGGCGCGGCCGCCGGCCCTGTTATCGGCTTTTGACTCGGCACGCGTCAGCAGGCTGCCCGGAGGCGGCGCGCCCTCGGCATCGGGCTCCTCCTCTTCGGGGCTCAGGTCGGTGGTCGCTGCCGTCTTGGGCGCAAACTCCACCAGGAACGGCGGCTCCAGGTACTCCTTGATCTGCGTGTACTTGGCCATCATCTGCCGGAACTCCGGACTCGATGCCAGGGTCCAGTCGATGCACCGCGACGCTCCCTGCCCGTCCGTGAAGCAGATCGACCACGTGTGGTGTTCCTCGTCCTCCGCCGGCTTGTTCACCTTGATCTGGAACTCCACAGCCCGCTCGGCCAGCTCCGCGTGCAGCCGCACCAGCTTCTCCGGGATGCTACTCCCGTTTTTCGACGCGAAATCGGCGCGGTGCGTCAGCTCGGCCTTCGCCAGCAGGTGCACCAGTTGCTCGTTGCGGATGCGCTTGTCCACCTTCTCCACGAAGCCCAGATACTCGTTCAGCGTGCCCATGAAGCGGGTCAGGTCCGCGCCCTCGATGCGGCTTGCGCCCTCGCCGTGCCGCACGATCATGCCTTCCGACGCCCGCGCCACCATCACCTTCACAAAATCGCGGTCGTCCTTGATGTACTGCTCGAACTTGCCCTTCTTGATCTTGTAAAGCGGCGGCTGCGCAATGTACACGTTGTCGTGCCGGATCAGGTCCGTCATGTGGCGGAAGAAAAACGTCAGCAGCAGCGTGCGGATGTGCGACCCGTCCACGTCGGCGTCCGTCATGAGAATAATCTTGCCGTAGCGCAGCTTGGCCAGGTCGAAGTCGTCTTTGCCGATGCCCGTGCCCAGCGCCGTGATCATGGCGCGAATCTCCTCGTGCCCCAGCATCTTGTCGTAGCGCGCCTTCTCCACGTTCAGAATTTTGCCCTTGAGCGGCAAAATCGCCTGGAAACGCCGGTCGCGTCCCTGCTTCGCCGTCCCTCCCGCCGATTCGCCCTCGACGAGATACAGCTCGCAGCGCTCCGGGTTGCGCTCCGAGCAATCGGCCAGCTTGCCCGGCAAGCCTCCGCCGTCCAGCGCGCCCTTGCGCCGCGTCAGGTCGCGCGCCTTGCGCGCCGCCTCGCGCGCCCGCGCCGCCTCAATCGCCTTGTTGATGATCCGCCGCGCCACGGGAGGATTCTGCTCCAAAAACATCCCCAGTCGCTCGTTCACAAACGCCTGCACAATGCCGGCGATGTCGGAGTTGAGCTTGCCCTTGGTCTGCCCTTCGAACTGCGGCTGCGGCAGCTTGACGCTCACCACCGCCACCAGCCCCTCGCGCACATCGTCGCCCGAGAGCGACTCTTTCATATCCTTGAACAGCCCCATCTGCTGGCCGATGTAGTTGATCGTCCGTGTCAGCGAGGTGCGGAATCCGGAAAGGTGCGTGCCCCCGTCCACGGTGTTGATGTTGTTGGCAAAGCTGAACACCGTTTCCGAATACGTATCGTTGTACTGCAGCGCAATCTCCATCTCCACGCCGGAGCGCGAGGCCTCCATCAGGATGGGCTTGTCGTGCAGCACCTGCTTGCCGCGGTTCAGGTGCTTCACAAACTCGGCAATGCCGCCCGCGTAGCGGAACTCCGCGCGCCGCGCCTCGCCCGTCTTGGGGTCCGC
>JASHTS010000166.1 GCA_030040425.1 Acidobacteriaceae bacterium
CAGGCGAGCGTGGCGCATTTGACGCGGGCGGGAAACTCCGAGACGCCCGCAAAGACCTCAAGTTTGCCCAGGGAGGCGCGGTCGCCGTTGGCATTCTGGCCGGTGACCATCGAGTGAAAACTCTTGAAGAGCTTTTCGGCCTCGGCGGTGGTTTTGCCTTTGAGCGCTTGCGTGAGCATGGAGGCCGAGGCGCGGGAGATGGCGCAGCCGTTACCCTGAAACGCGATGTCCTCGATCACGTCTCCCTGGGTGGCGAGATAGATGGTGCAGCGGTCGCCGCAGAGGGGATTGAAGCCCTCGGCCTTGTGCGCGGGCGGCGCCAGCGCGCGGTAGTTGCGCGGCGACTTCGCGTGCTCGAGGATGACCTCCTGATACATGTCGCGCAGATCGGCCATCAGCCCAGCACCTCCCGCACTTTCTCGATACCGCGGGCGAGGGCGTCGATCTCTTCGAGCGTATTGTAGGCGGCGAAGGAAGCGCGCACGGTGGCGGGAATGTTGAAGCGCTCCATCACCGGCTGGGCGCAGTGGTGGCCGGTGCGCACAGCGATGCCTTCCTGGTCGAGAATGGTGCCGATGTCGTGGGGATGGATGTCTTCGATGAGAAAGGAGAGAACGCCGGCTTTCTCCCGCGCGGTGCCGATGAGGCGCACGCCGGGTATGGCGCCGATGACCTTGGTGGCGTAGGCAAGCAGAGAGTGCTCATGAGCGCCGATGGCGCGAATGCCGAGATTGCCCACCCAGGCGATGGCCGCGCCGAGACCGATGACGCCGGCGATATCGGGCGTGCCGGCCTCGAACTTGTGGGGAATCTTGTTGTAAAGCGTCTTCTCGAAGGTGACGGAGCTGATCATGTCGCCGCCACCCTGGTAAGGCGGCATGGCTTCGAGGAGCGCGGCCCTGCCGTAAAGGACGCCGATGCCGGTGGGACCGTAGACCTTGTGCGACGAAAACGCGTAGAAGTCGCAATCGAGATCGCGGACATCGACGGCGAGATGAGGAGCGGCCTGCGCACCGTCGATGAGGACGGGAATTTTGAGCGCGTGAGCCTTGCGCACGATCTCCTTGACCGGATTAATGGAGCCAAGGGCGTTGGAGACGTGCGAGACGGCGACGATCTTTACGCGCGGGGTGAGCAGTTTGTCGAATTCCGAAGTGATGAGTTCGCCGGCGTCATTGATGGGCGCGACGCGAAGGATTGCGCCTTTTTCCTCGCAGAGCAACTGCCAGGGCACGATGTTGGAGTGGTGCTCCATGGCGGTGATCAGGACTTCATCGCCACGGCCAACGTGGGTGCGGCCGTAGGATTGCGCCACGAGATTGATGGCTTCGGTGGCCCCGCGGACAAAGACGATCTCGCGCGGATCGGACGCGTTCAGGAAGGCCTGGACAGCTCCGCGGGCGGCCTCGTATTCCTCCGTAGCGCGCTGCGAGAGCAGATGCACGCCGCGATGGATGTTGGCGTTGGTGTGACGATAGTAGTTGGAGGTGGCATCGATAACGGCGTCGGGCTTTTGCGAGGTCGCCGCGTTATCGAGATAAACAAGGGGCCGGCCGTGGACACGCTCGCGGAGGATGGGAAACTCGACGCGGATCTTGTCTACGTCGAATCCGGAAGTGCGGCCGGTCTCCAGCTGGCGGCGGGAAACTGCAACAGACATGCTCATCCGACCTCCTCCCAATTGCGTTCTTTGGTTTCTGCGGCGCCGGCGGGCGAGGGAGCCGGGGTGGCGAGAGCGAAGAGCCGGGCTTCGACCACTGCCTGGGCATAGTCGCGAGCCGGACCCGACTTGATGCGGCCGAGACACTCGCCGGCAAAGGCCTCGAGAAGAAGACGGCGGGCTTCGATTTCGCCGATGCCGCGGGCGCGAAGATAAAAGAGGGCGTTGTCTTCGATCTGTCCGATGGTGGCACCGTGGGTGCACTTGACGTCGTCGGCGTAGATTTCGAGCTGCGGCTTGGTGTCGATCTGCGCGTCGTCGGCGAGGAGCAGGTTGCGATTGGTCTGCTTGGCGTCAGTCTTCTGCGCATTCTTGTGGACGATGATGCGACCGTGGAAGACGCCGTGGGCATGCTGATCGAGGATGCCGTTGTAAAACTGGCGGCTGGCGCAGTGCGGGCTCGCATGCTCGACGAGCATGTAGTTATCGAGATGCTGGCGGCCGGAGCCGATGAAGAGGCCGTTGATGAGGCACTCGCCGCCTTCGCCGGCGAGCACTGGATGGACGTTGTTACGCACCAGCGCGCCGCCCGCCAGGAGCGAGTGCGAGGCAACGTTGGCGCTGCGGGCCTGCTCGATGCGCAGGGTGGAAAAGTTGAAGCTCTGCAAATGCTCGCGCTCAATGAGGAAGTGCTCGATGTTGGAGTTGCCGCGGGCGACGAGCTCGGTGACGGCATTGGAAAACGCGTGAATCTCGGCGCCGAAGGAGACGTAATCCTCGAAAATGGCGGCCTGGGCTTCTTCTTCCGCAATGATGAGATTGCGCGGATGGGTCATGGTGGGCGTGTGCGCGGGCCCGGCGGTGGAGACGAAGAGCAGGTGGATGGGCCGCTCGAGGGCGATGCCGCGAGGAACGTGAACGAAAGCGCCATCTTCGAGAAAGGCCGTATTCAAGGCGCAGAAGGGATCGCGCACCGTGTCGAGATAACGGCCGAGATGCTCGGCGACGAAGGCCGGCCGCTGGGCAATCTGATTGCGCAGGCTGTCGATGACCACCCCTTGGGGCAATGCGCCGATGGTAGAAAGCGCGGGCACGAAGAGGCCGTCGATGAAGACGAGACGCGAAAGCGCATTCTCCATGTGCCAGGCGGCGAGATGGGATGAGGCGAGCGAAGCGGCGACGACGCGGTCGGTTTCCCGGGCAGGGCGGAAAGGTATGCGCGCCAGGGCAGAGATGTTGGTAAAGCGCCAGTCTTCGTTGCGCGTGGTGGGAAAGCCCACCTCGCAGAAACGGGCGAACGCGGTGTCGCGCAGGTCGCGGAGCCACGCGGGCGTTTCCGGCGCAGTGGCGCGGACGAAATCAGTGAAGCTTTCAAGATAGCTCTCGAGTTGTGCCGTCTGGACCGCCATCGAGAGCTCCATCAGGCAGAGGCCGGCGCGGTTTGCCGGGCCTCGGACTCGATCGACACGTAACCCTTTTCTTCGAGCTCGAGCGCGAGATCGGCGCCGCCGGAGCGGACGATTCGACCATCGACGAGGACGTGGACGAAGTCGGGAGTGATGTAGTCGAGCAGGCGCTGGTAGTGGGTGACGACGATCATGGCGCGATCGGGCGAGCGCATGGCGTTGACGCCCTGGGCGACGATGCGGAGGGCGTCGATGTCGAGACCGGAGTCGGTTTCGTCGAGGATGGCGAGCGAGGGCTCGAGCATGGCCATTTGCAGAATCTCGTTGCGCTTTTTTTCTCCGCCGGAGAAGCCCTCGTTGACGGAGCGGTTCATGAACTGCTCATCCATGTCGAGGAGGCGCATTTTTTCGCGATAGAGGGGCAGGAAGTCCATGGCGTCGAGCTGGTCGAGGCCGCGATATTTGCGGATGGCATTCAGCGCCGTGCGCACGAAGTAGGCGTTGCCGACGCCGGGGATTTCGACCGGATACTGGAAGGCCATGAAGATGCCTTCGCAGGCGGCTTCTTCCGGCTTCATGGCAAGGAGGTCTTTGCCGTGGAAGAGAATTGCGCCCTCGGTGACCTCGAAGGCTTCGCGACGCGAGAGAACCTGGGCGAGCGTGCTTTTGCCGGAGCCGTTGGGACCCATGATGGAATGCACCTCGCCGGCGTTCACTTGCAGATCAATGCCCTTGAGAATTTCGTGGCCGCCGACGCGGGCGTGCAGATTGCGGATTTCAAGCAAACTCATTCGTTTTCCTCGATAGATTCAATTCGAGCCGTTCGTTCCGGGGCTAAAGCCCTCGGGAGGTGATCCTGCTCTTGGAGCGGCCTGAAGGCCGCTGCTCCCTCCAGCGGGCTAAAGCCCGCGTTGCAACTTCTTGCCGCGTTGCAGCACGACTCAAGTCGCGTCCTGACACTTCGTGCTGTTCCGGCCAATTCTTCAATACGCTTCAAGCCTCGACCGTGGATCAGCCCACGCTGCCTTCCAGGCTGATGCCGAGCAGCTTTTGCGCCTCGACGGCGAACTCCATGGGCAGCTCGCGGAAGACCTGCTTGCAGAAGCCGTTGACGATCATGGAGACGGCTTCCTCGGCCTTGAGCCCGCGCTGCTGGAGATAGAAGATCTGGTTTTCTCCGATCTTGGACGTGGAGGCCTCGTGCTCCATGCGCGCGGTGGAGTTCTTCACCTCAATATAGGGGAAGGTGTGCGCCCCGCACTGGTCGCCGATGAGGAGCGAATCGCACTGGGTGTAGTTGCGCGCACCGGTCGCACCCTTGAGAATCTTCACCATGCCGCGGTAGGTGTTCTGGCCGTGGCCGGCGGAGATGCCCTTGGAGACGATGGTGGAGCGCGTGTTTTTGCCCAGGTGAATCATCTTGGTTCCGGTGTCGGCCTGCTGATAGTTGTTGGTGAGCGCGACAGAGTAGAACTCACCCACCGAGTTGTCGCCCTGCAGAATGCAGCCGGGATACTTCCAGGTGATGGCGGAGCCCGTCTCCACCTGCGTCCAGGAGATCTTCGAGTTGCGGCCCGCGCACTTGCCGCGTTTGGTGACGAAGTTGTAAATGCCGCCGCGGCCCTGCTTGTCTCCGGGATACCAGTTCTGCACCGTGGAGTACTTGATCTGCGCGTTGTCCAACGCCACCAGCTCGACCACTGCGGCGTGGAGCTGGTTTTCATCGCGGATGGGCGCAGTGCAGCCTTCGAGATAACTCACGTAGGCGCCTTCGTCGGCGATGATCAGGGTGCGCTCGAACTGGCCCGTCTCCGCGGCGTTGATGCGGAAGTACGTGGAGAGTTCCATGGGGCAGCGCACGCCCTTGGGGACATAAACGAAGGAGCCGTCGCTGAAAACGGCGGCGTTGAGGGCGGCGAAGAAGTTGTCCGTGTGAGGCACGACGGTGCCGAGATACTGCCTGACGAGATCGGGATACTTTTCGACGGCCTCAGAGAAAGAGCAGAAGACGATGCCGAGCTCGCCGAGCTTTTCCTTGAACGTGGTGGCCACGGAGACGGAATCGAAGACGGCATCGACGGCGACGCCGGCCAGACGCTGCTGCTCGGCGAGGGGGATTCCGAGCTTCTCATATGTGCGCAGAATCTCGGGATCGAGCTCGTTGAGGCTCTTGAGGCTGGGTTTTTGCTTGGGCGCCGAATAGTAAATGATGTCCTGGTAGTCGATGGGGCCGTAATGGACATTTGCCCACTGCGGCTCCGCCTGGGCCTTCTCGAGCGACGACCAGTGACGGAAGGCCTTGAGGCGCCAGTCGAGCATGAACGCCGGCTCGCGCTTTTTGGCGGAGATGAGACGGATAGTGTCCTCGGTGAGTCCGCGCGGAACCCGCTCGCTCTCAATATCGGTGACGAAGCCCCACTTGTAATCCTGCTGGGTTAGATCGCGGATTGTCTCGGTGCTTGAACCCATAGTCTCTCCAGATGCTCGGGAGCGCGCACGGTTGCGTGCATCATGCTGACCGGCCGGGTCTTGGCCTCATTTTCGGGGACCGACCTGTGGAAATATACGACTGAAATAGTCGTATTTCCATTTCCAGTATAGCGCGGAGGGTCCATAGCTACAAGGAACCGAAGGCATGTGAAAAACGATTGATTTCAAAGGATGGTAAAGCGAAGGAGCGAAAGCCGATAAAAACGCGCGAAACGGCTGCACGGTCGGCGGCGTTTTGGGACGTGCGGCAGGCAAAGAGGATTGTGCCAGGGGAGTCAATCTTTGAAACCGGGGATTGGAAATTACGCGCAAAGGAGGGCGCCGGAGCGGTTATTTGGCCGGCACTCGCCACTCCTTAGCAAGGAGCGCAAAACAAAGGGCCGGAATGAGAAGTTGTGCTACCATGCGGGCTACGATTGCTCATTGAGTCGATCTTAATTTGATCGGATCGAGCCGGAAGACGGCTCGTGCTCTTCGGCCATCGCCACATCACAATCGAGCAGGCAGCGGGCGGCGGGCGCGGCGGCGCGCACGCTGCCGGCGCGAGGGGTAAGATGACCAAGCAGCCCGGTCCTCTGAACGAACTCCGTCCATTGAATCTGGGCGAGATCCTCGACCGCACCGCGGCTCTTTACCGAACCAATTTTCTGGTGTTTGCGGGTATCGCGGTCCTTTTCGCCGGGGCCATGCTGCTCATACAGATGCTGCACCTGGGCGCCCTGGCCGAGCTCGGGTATCCCGAGGTTCGCCCCAGGCTGGAGTGGGCAGTCGCCGTGTCGGCCGTGTTGTCGATCCTGGTCACACTGCTGGTGGCGGGAGTGGAAGTGGCTGCGATCAGCCGCGCAGTGGCGTGGATTCACCTGGGCGAACCGGCGACCGTGCGCTCGGCCACGAGCGGCGTGTTGCCGCGGCTCGGCCGCTACTTATGGGTGATGACGATTGCTGGGGTGCGGGCGTGGACGCCGCTGGCGGTCATGTATGTGGCGATTTTCGCGCTGATGTTCGCGTTTCTTCCGCACGGGTTCCTAACCCATCCCGGAGTGATGCAAAGAGTACCGCCGCCCAATCCGGCCGCGATGCTGGAGTTGGGCCTCGGCTTCCTGGTGTTTGCGCCGCTCTTTGCCGGAGCGCTGGTTTACGGAATCCTGATGTCGCTGCGCTACTCGCTGGCGGTTCCGGCCAGCGTGGTGGAAAATCTTCCCGCGCGGCAGGCGATCAAGAAGAGCATCCAGCTGAGCAAGGGCGCGCGCGGACGCATCTTCGTGCTGGGGCTGCTGGTGTATGCGCTGCGCGTGATGCTGGGTATCGTTTTCGGCATTCCATTTTTGATTTATGCAATGCGGCACGTAGGCCAGGCGCTGCCGCTGGGGCTGCTGGCGATCCAGCAACTTGCCGCGTTTGCCATCAACACGCTGATCGGCCCCATCTACTCGGCCGGTCTGACGCTGTTCTACTACGATCAGCGAGTGCGCAAAGAGGGGTTCGATCTCGAGTGGATGATGCGATCGGCCGGGTTGACAGAGCCGCTCGAAATTCTTCCCGGAGAGACATGAAATGAACGAACCGTTACGGCCATACACGCTCGGCGAGATCCTGGACCGGACGATGCAACTGTACCGGCGCAACTTCCTGCTGTTTGCCGGAGCGGCAGCTCCGCCTTCAGCCGTGATACTGGCCATGCTGCTGGCGATGGCTGCCGTGGTGGGCTTCTTTGCGCGCACGGGAGGCGTGGGAGGCATCAAGGCCCACGGCGTGGCGCTTGCGGTTGCGCTGATCGCGCTGCTCGCTGTGCTCGTACCGGCCGAGATCGGGGCGACGGTGGTTTCGCAAGCGGCGCTGGTGCGAGCGGCGATCGGCACGCATTTTGGCCAGAGACTGCGCATCCGCGAGGCGATCCAAAGCGTGTGGCCGCGGTTCTGGCGGTACTTCGGGCTTCTGGTTCTGCAGATGGTGTTCGTGGGGCTGATTCCGGGCGCCATTGCCGGCGGAGCGCTGGGAATTGTGTTCGCGGCCGCCGCGGCCGTGCGAGGCGGAGGATTGGCGACGGGGGCCGCGGTTGGATTTTTTGTCTTCGCCATCGTAGCGGCTGCCCTCGTGGCGATGGTGCTGCTCATGCTCACCTATTCGCTCGCAATGCCAGCCTGCGTAGCGGAGCAGAAACCCGCGTGGGAGGCCATGAAGCGCTCCGTGAAGCTGAGCAAGGGAACGCGCGGGCGAATCTTTCTGATGCTGGTGCTGATCTGGGTGCTGTCGGCGGTGGTCTCGATGGCGGCGTACATTCCCATGATGATCGCCGTGGTGGCGATTTCAGCGATGGGGCGCGGGGCGGAGTACGCGACGGCGGTGCTGGTGATCTCTGAAACCTTCAATGTGCTGGCGAACTTTACGGTGCAGGTCCTGGTGACGCCGGTGTATGCGACGGCCCTGGTGCTGTTTTACTTTGACCAGCGCATCCGCACTGAAGGTTACGATATCGAGTGGATGATGGAACAGGCGGGACTGGCGGGGGCCACGGCGACGACCGGAGCAGGCGCCATGGCGTTTGGTCCGGCAGCGGATGCGGGCGCGGGGAGCGCATGACGAAGCTGCGGACGGATTACCTGGGGCGGATTTGCGTCCTGTTGCTGCCGCTGGCGGCGGGGATAACGTGGGTTGCGCATGCGCAGGCGGCCGATCCGCAGGCCAGCAACAGCGCCAGTGTGCAGAGTTACAGAAATCATTTGCAGGCGCTGGACGCACTGGTCGCGCGATGCCGCAAGCAGCGCACCCGGGCAGCATGCGACGCAACCCAGGTGGGCGCCGACGACAAGGTAATGTGGTTCGCGGGCGGCGCAACCACGGAGCGCACCATCCGCTACGACTGGCTGCGCAACCTGCTCGAGCGTGCGGGGAAAAAAGAGACGCCGGCAGCCAATTCGGGGATCGGGGTGCAGTTGCAGGGAATGAAGACAACGCCGGTAACGATGGATGAGCTGCTGGCCCAGGCGCAACAGCGGCTTGAAAGCGACTGGCGCGAGGCCGGCGCGCCGACGGCGCAGGTGCGGGATTACAGCCCCGAACGGAAGTCGCTGGATGCAATTCTGGCGCGGCGGGATTATCAGGGCACGAGCCAGATCTCCGCGCGGGATCGTTTCGAGGAGTGGCTGGCAAACAAGATTAACGACTTCTTTGAAGGGCTGATGGGTTTCGGAGCCAGCGCACCGTGGATCGGTTACGTGTTGGAGGCGCTGCTGGTTGTCGGGCTGGGGACGGCTTTGATCTGGGCGCTGATCCGGCTGGAGCGGCGATCGCGCGTGCGTCTTACGCCGGAGGTTGAGGCCGCAGGCAGCGCCCCCTCGGCACGGGAATGGCAACTGTGGCTCAAAGATGCAAGGGCGATGGCGGCGGAGGGGCGATGGCGCGAGGCGATCCATTTTCTCTACTGGGCGTCAATCTCGCGGCTGGAGCAGATGCGGTTGTGGCCGTCCGACAGCGCGCGCACTCCGCGCGAGTATCTGCAGCTTCTCAAGGGAACCGATCCGCGGAAGGCGAAGCTGTCCGCGCTGACGCAAAGCTTTGAGCGCACCTGGTATGGAGGGCGCGAGGCGCAATCTCGCGATTTTGAGGCGGCGATGGCGATGGCAGCCGAGCTGGGGGTGGAGTGAAGCTGTTCGCGCAACTGGACGCGAAAGACCGCAAGCTGCTGCTCGCGTGCCTGGGAGCGGTGGTGCTGGTGGCGGTGGTGACAGCGCTGTTTGCGCGCAATCAGAATCGCGACGACAATCCGGTGCCGAGCAGTTACCTGACCGGGCG
>JASHTS010000019.1 GCA_030040425.1 Acidobacteriaceae bacterium
AACGCCGTCGTCCGCGAAGAAGGCGAAGCCGACTGGCGCTGCGTCAACGCCGATTGCCCCGCCAAGCTGCGCGAGTCCCTGCTCCACTTCGGCAGCCGCGGCGTCATGAACATTGAAGGCCTGGGCGACGCCGCCGTGGCGCAGTTGCTCGAGCGCGGCCTTGTCTCCAGCGTCGCCGATCTCTACTCGCTCACTGAGGAGCAACTCGTCGACCTCGAGCGCTTTGCCGAAAAATCCGCGCGCACCCTGCTAAGCGAAATCGAGCGCTCCAGGAAAGCCGGCCTCGCCCGCGTGCTCATGGGCCTCGGCATCCGCTTCGTGGGCGAGCGCACCGCGGAGTTGCTCGCGCAGGAATTCGGATCGATTGACGCGATTATGGCCGCATCGGCCGAAGAGCTGGAGCGCGTCGAGGAAGTGGGCCCGCGCATCTCCGAAGCCATTGTCGATTTTTTCGCCCGGCCCGCCAATCGCAAGCTGGTGCAGCATCTCAAAGATGCCGGCGTGGAGATGACTGCGGAAAAAAAGCAGCGCACCGCGCAACTCGCCGGCCTCACCTTCGTGCTCACCGGCACGCTGCCGAGTCTTTCGCGCGAAGAGGCCAAGCAGAAAATCGAAGCCGCCGGCGGTAAGGTCTCCGGCAGCGTGAGCAAGAAGACGAATTATGTGGTCGCCGGCGAAGAGGCCGGCTCAAAGCTCGATAAGGCCCACGAGCTCAAAATCCCTGTTCTCGATGAAGCCGGACTGCTCGCGCTGCTTGCGCGCGGCGGCGGCTCCGCGGACTCCTGAACGGCCCGGTGTGCGCCTCTAAATAAACGTGCGCCCGCTTTTTCTTATATCGATCGGCAATCCACGGCAGCAGCGCTGCGGAAAGCAGCACAAGATCCATCCACACGGCAGCCTCCAAGAAAATCTGGCTGCTCAATCGTGTCTCCCGCCCCGCTACCGTTTCATCCCCAGCTTCTGCGGTGCCGGCCCGCTGACTCGCTGACTCGCCGACCCGCTGCCTTCCTCAATCCCGCGGCGCGAAATATCCCTTACGTGCGTGCACCTTGTAACGCCGGTCGTAGCAATAGAGATAAATCGTGCGAAACGCGCCGTCCGTCTTGAAATCCGCGGGCGTGTAGTTGAGCGCATACTGGCTGCGCAGCTCCGACTCGATATTCTGGAAACTCGTGGCCATATCGTCCACATTGGGCGGGAAGAACGCCTCGCCGCCGGTCTCGTCGGCCAGCTCCTCCATCACCTTGTCGCCCGGCCCGCGGCTTGGCGTCCAATTGGTGCTGATGGAGTAGATGATCGTCTCCGCGCGCTCGCACTCCTTGATGGCCTCGCTCAGGTAAACGCGGCTCTGGTTGTCGTCGCCGTCCGAGATCAGGATCATCGCCTTGCGCACCGGCTCCGGCCCGCGCTCGGTGAGCAGTTTGTCGCGGCACGCGGTGTACACCGCATCGAACAGCGCCGTGCCGCCGCCCGGCCGCAAGCGGTTCACCCCCGTCTCCAAACCATCCATGTCGTTCGTCCAGTCCTGCGTCACCGTCGGCGTCACGTCGAAGCCCATCACAAACGCCCGGTCGCCCCGCGCCTTCAGCACTTCCAGAAGAAACTCGATCGCCGACTGCTGCTCGAACTGAAACCGTGACCGAATCGAGGTGCTGGTATCGATCAGCAGCCCCACGCGCAGCGGCAGATTGATCTGCTGGTGGAACGAGTTCACCCGCTCCGGCGCCTTCTGATCGTCGAGCAGCGCGAAATCGTTCTGCGTCAGGTTGGGAATGTAGCGCCCGTGGCCGTCCGTCACGGTAAAGATCAGGCTCACTTCGTTGACGCCCAGCTTGAGGGTCGAGGCGCCCGTGTCGCTGCCCGTGCTCGCGGGCTGCACCGGCGCGGCAGCGTCCTGTGCCGGCGCCGCAACGTTCTGCGCCGGCTGTGCGGCCGCATTTTGTGCCGCTTGCGCCTGAGCCTGGGTTGGAGCCGGCTGCGCAGGCAGCTGGCAAAGCGCGAGCGCAGTCGCCAAGCATGCCGCCAGCGCAAAGAAGAGAGATTTCCTGGTCATCACATCCTCATTTTATCAATCGTGCGCCCGCTCCCGCAGCGCGGGTTCGTACACACATTGGTTCTGCCCTCCAGGCCGCTCAAACCAGGCGGCTCAAAAACTCCTCCAGCTCCTTCGGCAGCGGCGCCTCCAGCGCAATCGGCTTCTGCGTGCGCGGGTGCGCGAACTCCAGCCGCGCCGCGTGCAGAAAATTCCGTCCCAGCTTCAGCCGCTCCGGCTCCATCTTCCGCCTCGCTGCCCTCGACCGCGCCGGCCGCAGCTCTTCCTGGTCCGTCAGCAGTCCCGCCGCGCCATAGAGCGTATCGCCCACCACCGGATGCCCGATCGACGCCATGTGCACGCGGATCTGGTGCGTGCGCCCGGTCTCGATACGCACGCGCACCAGCGTGAACTTCCCAAAGCGCGTCGAAAGTCGCCGGATCGCTTCGTAATGAGAGACGGCCGCGCGCGCATTTTCGTTAGGTTTTGTCGTCATCCGCGTCCGCCGCACCGGGTCGCGGCTCACGGCTGCGTCGATCGTGCCCTTGTCGCGCTTCACTTCCCCTTCAACCAGCGCAATATAAGTTTTATGAACGCGCCGTTCCGCAAACATGCGGCTCAGCAGCGCATGCGCCTGGTCGTTCTTGGCCACCACGATCAGCCCGCTCGTCTGCTTGTCCAGCCGGTGCACAATGCCCGGCCGCAGCGCGCCGCCTGTCGAGGACAGCGCACGGAACCGGTGCAGCAGCGCATTCACCAGCGTTCCCTTGTTCCGTGCCTCGTCGCTCGCGCCCGCTCCCGTATGCACCATCATCCCCGCCGGCTTGTTCACCACGGCAAGATCGTCGTCCTCGTACACCACTTCGAGCGGAATCGCTTCCGGCTCAGCCTTGAGCGGCGCCGGTTGCGCCTCGCCCGTCACCCCAATCTGCTCGCCTCCGCGCAGCTTGAAGCCGGCTTTCACCTGCGCTCCGTTCACTCGCACGCCGCCCTGCTCGAGCAGCAGTTGCACTCGCGACCGGCTCACGGTTTCGCCCGGCGTACTCAGGCATTCGACCAGAAACTGATCCAGCCTGCGCCCGCGCGCCTCCCTCGGCGCCTCGAATGTGCGCTCCTTACTCAATCTCCTGTGCGCTCCTTACTTAATCTCCCGCTCCTGACCCAGCACGAACCGGGGTGCCCCAGGTCCCGACTCTGGGACCTGGAAAAGCACCAACCCAGCTAACTCGCGAACGTCCGCCGCAGGCGGACGCTAACCCGCTAACTCGTCAACCCCGTTAACCCCGCTGGCTCCGTCTCTCCCACAGCACCGCCGCCCCGGCCACCACCATCAGCACAGCCGCCATCTGCGGCCCATCGAGCGCTCCGTGCAGCACCACGCCACGGCCTTCCGGGTCGCGCCAGATCTCCGTCAGGTAAATCGCCGTTCCCGCGCCCAGCAGAAATATCCCGGCCACGTCGCCCCTTCGCCGTTCCCTGGGCAGCCACGCAAAGAGCAGCGCAGCCAGCAGAAAATAGCCCAGCGCCGCATACGCCTGCACCGGATGCACCGGAACCCCCAGCGGCGTTCCGCTCCACAGCGCGGCTTGCGGGTCCCGGTACGTCACCGCCCATTTCAAATGCGCTCCCGCTGCGAGTCCATAACCCGAGCCCGCCAGCAGCGCGCCCAATTGTTCAAAGGTCAGCCCCAGGGCCAGCGGGGCCGCGAGCGCATCGGCGGTCGCGGCCAGCGGCATCCTGTACCGGTGCGCGTACCACCACGCCACCGCCAGTCCCGCTGCCGCGCCCGCGCCCGCGAGCAGAGGATGATGCACCATCCCCAGCCCCAGCGTCCACGCAGGATGCCGCCGCAGCACAGCCCAGTTGGCGCCCACCAGCAGCAGCCGCTCCGCCGCGATGGCGGCGCACAGCGCAACCACGCACAGATTCCACACATGCGCCGCGCTCACGCCCGCCGCGCGTGCGCTCTGCTGCGCGGTGGCCAGGCCCAGCAGTACGCCCGCGGCCGCCATCACGCCATAAGACGGGACGAGAATCGACCCGATGTGAAACAGGACCGGATGCACTTACAGGAAGAATACGCGATGCGCGGCGCGCATCCGCGAGCAGTCGGTGGCCACCCTGGATTTGTCTTGGAAGAGCACGGCTTCAACTGTGCCGCGAAACGGCCGAAAAGAATTCCGGCTTTAGCCGCCGAGGGATGGTTCTCTCCAACTCCACCACTCGCGCGCAGAAAAAACGTACATCCAAAGGTAGAAATCCGACCCACTGGGCCGTGAGCAATGCGCCGGTGAACCCGTCCTAAGACGGTGGAGCTCCCCGCGGTTCATTAGGCATTCCGGACTGGCGGACACGGCACACAGAACCGATGGTCGAGTAGAGCCCCTGTTCAATGAATGTAGGTTCAACCAGCGTTGACCACCCACCTGCTTTGCAGGCCGGTTTCTATTGCGGATAGTAGGGGCATCCCGCGCAAATTGCAAGTCTTGTCGAACACCACCGTAATGTGCTACTTTCTTTGCCCCGCCCTTGCGCCGCGCTCTGCGCGCCGCCGCGGAAATGCCCAGGCAGGCTCCCGATTTGCCCTCTGCCGCGCTGCAGGCAAACTGTGCAGCGGGCGCTCCATCGGATTCAGAAGCTGTAATACACCCCGCCCATGGGCTCGGCCGAATGCGTGAATTGGCCTGTGGGCGGATTGAAGTTCGAGAGATTCGGCGCTTTATACACGTTGTCGCGGAACTGCGCCCGGATGCCGAAGTGCCCAAGCACCGCCCAGTCCACTCCGCCGCCAAAAATGTACGCGGGCCTCACCACCGTCTGCACTTCGTACTCGCTGTTATCGGGCGAGCTGATGAAAAATCCTATGCCGCCCACCGCAAACGGCCGCAGGCTTCTGAACCTTTTTGAAACTACGTAATCCAAGCCAACCTCGCTTGCCTTCACCTTCAAAGCCGGAATCGTCGGTTTGCAGGCGTAGCCGCAGTTTGTGGTCGTTGGCTCAATGGTCTGATTGGCCGGATTGTACGCATAGGTGAACTCGAAACCCGCCAGTGGCTTGTCGATGAAGCGCACCTCCAGCATGCCGCCTGAAGCATTGGTGGTCGTCTGCTGCGTTCCATTGCCGGTGGTCGACTTGTTCATTGCCTCGAAAAAGCTTCCGCCGATGGAAAACTCCGGCTCGTTTGCGGCCTTCGCCTGTGCTGGGGTGGCCACATTGGCCTGTGCCTGGCCGTCTCCACTCGGCTGCGCCGGGCACACCGCGCTGCCCAGCGCGGCCACGCCCGCCGCACAAAGAACGGCCTGCATCCACTTCGTTCGCATCA
>JASHTS010000167.1 GCA_030040425.1 Acidobacteriaceae bacterium
AGCGTGAGCGTAGCACCGTCGGGCGTAGCCAGGCCTTCCTGGCCGTCAAACACGGCGGAAGCGTACTGAAAGAAGTCGGTGCTTCCTCCCAGCTTGTTCACGCAGACACCATACTCGGCCGCGGTCTCGGCTTCGGGATGAAGCGAAGGAATGGGATTGTTCTGGAAGACGATGCGCGCGTTGGGAAAGTCCGCTACCAGTTTGTCGATGTTGGCCTGAGCGGCTTTGCAGTGCGGGCATTGGAAATCGGCGAACTCCACCATCTCCAGGTTCTTTGAGGCTGAGCCGCGGTAGGGGCCGTCGGCGCGCTGCTCCAGCTCGGTGCGGTAGTCGGCGAAGGGATGCGGGCCGAAGGGAAGCACGTCGTCGCCGGAGATGATGTGCTTGCCGTCGGGAAGGACGAAGAACGCGAGCCCCTGCGGCTTCTCCTTGCCGGTCTTGTCGCCGATGTAGATGATCACCTTGCTCAGCCCGTCGACGGGCGTCTTGAGGATGGCCTGGACCTGCCACATGCGGTCCGAATCATAGCCCCAGTCGGCCTGGAGGAAGGAGTTGACCTCGGCGGTTGTGGGCGAGGTCGCAGTAAAGTTGGCTGGATCGGGCTTGGGAAACGTGGGCGGGCCAGCCGGGGCGGGCGCGGCCGGTTCGGCCGTAGGCGCCGACTGCGACTGCGCGGGAGCGGGCGGAACCTGGGTTTGCGCGCGGGATGGAGGGGCGGGAACGATCAGCGCGGCGAGGGCGGCGACGCCCGCCATGCGGGCGCTGAACAGGCGGGTGGATGCGGGTATCAAGAATATTTCTCCTTGAGGCGCTTCCCGCCGCGAAGGAACGCGAGAAACGCTCGAGATCGTGGGAAAACTCCCTCACTCCAGCTTAAATGGTAGCGGGTTGGTTTGCGCAGGGGCGAGCCCCGGCACTGTGGCCCTGCGGGTCGCCCGGCCCGGCGAATAGCCAGGTTGCCCGGCCATGGGAAAACCCTCTTTCGCCCCCTTAGAGGGGTTTGCGGCCGTGCATTGATTCCCTGCCCCAGGCTCACGCCCGGGGCTAACGTCTTACGCCCGATGATGCGGGCTCTTCTCAGACCGTGGTTTTGACGGCGATGGGAAAGCGGCGGCCCATGCCGAAGGACTTGGAGGTGACTTTGAGCACCGGCGCGGCCTGCTGGCGCTTGTACTCGGAACGCTCCACCAGGCGCACCACCTGTTGGACGAGATCGAGGGAGATTCCGTTTGCGGCGGCGATGTGCTCCGGGGTTTCGTAGCGCTCCACGTAGGCTTCGAGGATGGGGTCGAGAACTTCGTAGGGCGGAAGCGAATCAGTATCCTTCTGCCCCGGACGCAGCTCCGCCGAGGGCGGTTTCTCGAGGATGGCGGGCGGAATTTTTTCCTGGTTTTGGTTGAGAAATTTGCAAATGCCATAGACCCGCGTCTTGACCAGGTCGCCGATGACGGCGAGGGCGCCGACCATATCGCCGTAGAGGGTGCAATAGCCCACGGCCATCTCCGATTTGTTGCCGGTGGTGAGCACCAGGGCGCCCGACTTGTTGGAGAGGGCCATGAGCAGGTTGCCGCGGATGCGCGACTGCAGGTTCTCTTCGGTGATGCCGGGCGCACAGCCGTTGAAGAGCGGGCGCAATGAGCGCTGGTACTCCTCGAAGAGCGCGGTGATGGGAATGCGCTCGAAGCGGATGCCGAGGTTGGAAGCAAGCCGCTGGCTGTCGTCGATGGAGCCGATGGACGAGTACGGGCTGGGCATGCCGACACCGAGCACGTTTTCCGGACCAAGGGCTTCGGCGGCGATGGCCGCGACCAGGGCGGAGTCGACGCCGCCGCTCAGGCCCACGAGGGCGTTCTTGAATCCGCACTTGCGCACGTAATCGCGCGTGCCGAGGACGAGGGCGCGCCAGGCGGCTTGAGTTGCGTCGTCCGCGGGCGGGACGATGGGCGGCGCGCTGAAGGGATCGACGACGACGAGGTCTTCCTCAAACGAGGCGGCCTGGGCGATGAGCCGGCCGCGGCCATCGAGGGCGAAGGAGGAGCCGTCGAAGATAAGGCTGTCATTGCCGCCGACCTGATTGACCATGAGCACCGGAATGGCGTCGCGCGTGGCGATGGCCGCGAGCATCTCCCTCCGCATGGTGCGTTTGCCGTGCCAGAAGGGCGAGGAAGAGAGATTGATGTGGAGAGCGGGATTCTGGCGCATGAGGTCTTCGACGGGATCGACCGTGTAAAGGCGGCGCGGCCAGAAGTTCTTGTCGTTCCAGGCATCCTCGCAGATGGTGATGGCGAGGCGGACCTGGTCGAGCTCGACCACCTGCTGCGATTTGGCTGGGGCGAAGTAGCGCTGCTCATCGAAGACATCGTAGAAGGGCAGCAGGCGCTTGCGCTGCTCGAGGAAAAGACGGCCGCGGTCGAGAAGAACGGCGGCGTTGACGGCCGGCTTCCACCCCGACGACGAAGACCTGTCATCGGGGACCCCGGAGGTTCCCGATTCCCATGGAGAACGCAAGGCGACCCCGGCAAGGACGGCTGTGGGCAGATTGCGCGTGGCTTCCGCGAGCTCATTTACGGCGGCCTGGCAGCGGTCGAGGAAGCTGGGTTTTTCGAGGAGGTCGGCCGGAGGGTAACCGCAGATGGCGAGCTCGGAGAAGACGGTGAGGCGCGCACCCAATTGCGTCGCCCGGCGGCACGAGGCAACAATCTTTTCAAGGTTTCCGGCAAAGTCGCCAACCGTGGGGTCTATCTGGGCGAGCGCGATCTTCACAGTTCCAGTTTAGCGCGAGGGGAAAACAGGGGTCAGGGGTCAGGGATCAGGGGTCAGGGATCAGCCGACAGCCGGTCGGTTCAAGGCAGCACTCTCCCAGGTCCCAAGAGCGGGACTTGGGGCACCCGAATTCGATGCTGAAACAAGGGCTAAAGATTATGTGCCGGTGCCGGCGAAGACCACACCGATGGTCTTGACGATGATCTTGAAATCGAGCCAGACGCTCCAGTTATCGATGTAGGTGACGTCGAGGGAGACGTAGCTGGCGAACGAGGGGTCCTGGCGTCCCTGCACCTGCCATAGGCCGGTGATGCCGGGCGTGACGTCGAGACGGCGCAGATGGCTGAGCTTATACTCCTTTACCTCGCTGGCGATGGGAGGACGCGGTCCGACAACGCTCATGTCACCCTTGAGCACATTCAAGAACTGCGGCAGCTCGTCGAGCGAGTACTTGCGCAGAAAGCGGCCGAGCTTGGTGATGCGGGGATCATTGGAGATTTTGAAGAGCACGCCGTCGCGCTCGTTCATGTGCATGACGTCGGCACGGCGCTTTTCCGCGTCCGGCACCATGGTGCGGAACTTGGTACATCGAAAAACGACGCCTTTTTTGCCGATGCGCTCCGAGCGGTAGAAGACGGGACCGGGCGAGTCGAGCTTGATGGCGACGGCGATAACAATGAGCAGCGGCGCCAGCAGAACCAGAACCAGAGTGGAGAAGACGATGTCGAAGGTGCGCTTGAACAGAAGGCCGAGCTCGGGAACGTGGCCGCAATGGAGGGGGATGGTGGGGAACTGGCCGATGTATTCGATGGGGCTGTTCCAGGCCAGGCCGTCGTACATGTCGGGGACCACGCGCAGATCGACGCCGTGCGTGCGGGCCTGATCGAGGACGCCCTGGACGACGTCGCGCTCGCAGGGTGTGGTGAAGAAGATTTCGTCGACGAAGTGCTTGCGGGCGTTCTGAAAGAGCGTGTCGAGGGTGCCGACCGTCTCAGCGCTGGAGGTGGAAAAACGATGCGCGGGGCCGGGAAGGTCAATAAAGCCCTTGAAGGCGTAGCCGAGGTGGCGAATGCTCTCAATGTGATGGCGCAGGGCATGCGCTTCAGGCCCGGTGCCGACGATGAGGACATTGCGCGTGCCCACGCCGCGCTCGAAGCGGCGGTACAGCATGAGCCTGTAGATGAGCCGGCGCAGATTGAGTGCGCAGGCCACAACCACAACGGTGAGCAATACGATCTTGCGGGGAATATCGTTCAGGTGCAGGAGGTAGAGCGTGCCGGTGAGGAAGAGGGCGGCGGTAAAACATGCCTGGAAACTCAGGCTCTGCTCATGCAGGATGCCGGAGATGCGCACCGGAGCGTAGAGCATAAGACGGCGGCTGACGACGATGAGAACCAGAGTGAAGCCGCAGAGGAGGGCAAGAAGAATCGACATGGAACGGCCATGGATGAGAGTTCCATGCCAGAAGCCCCGCATGCCCGCGAGCGGTCCCGTGTGGCGCTCGTAGAGAGTGGCAAGAATGGAAGCGCCCAGGATGGTGATCGCGTCAAGCACCATCCAGAGAGTGACGGCCCTGCGGGCGCCGCGCACGGGGGTCCCGGCGAGATTGCCCTCTCGTTCAGAGGGAAGAGAGATGGTTGCCGACAGTTTTTGCCAGAAGTCCGAACTCGCCATCGTTTGCGCAAACCTCGAAACTAAGGAAAACCTTGCAGGGCAGAAAAGTGACGCAGCACAAACTTAAACGGCGTTTCAGGAAGGGATTGGCGGACCTGGGATACCGGCGAGCACACGAACTCGCAGCGGGCCGCAACCAGCACAAGAACTTGCGTGCCTTACGAACACAATCCTTCCGAAAACCGTGCCCGGTTCCTGGAAGTTCCGCTTAATCGAATTTCGTTATCGATTAGACGGTTTTTATGGGATCCGGTTGCCGATTTCTAAAGCAAACGTGGAAAACACAGCCCGAATCTCGGCGAACTGAGTGAATCCCGGTTGGGTTAAAAAACGCTTCTCTCCTCTGAACCCGCTTTCGGCCGGAATGACTCCCGGTCTGAAGCGGCATCGCGGTCCCGCTCGAGCGAGCGCAAGCGGATCCCGCGCAACCGACGAAAGAAGCCCCGACGCACTGGCCCGATCCGTTCGTTAACGCTCGAACTCATTGAATCCAGGCGAGTTCCGACACGCTTTCGGGGAGTGACAGGCAAGTGCCCAGTCTTGATTCTCCCCATCGGACCGGATGGACGCTGGGTCGGAGTTAACTTGTCTAGAATGGCGGTAAGTGGTGCCTTTCGGCAAGGGTTTTATTACGGCGGTCACATTACGAGTTAACACCATGGTTTAGGCCCTAGGTAATATATAGGCGTCAAGAGTAAGGAATTGTTGCACTGTGGGATCGCTCGAAGCGAGGAAGGCCTCAAGCGGGCCGAAAAAGCGTGCCCTTCCCTGATCGAGGAAGAGCACAGCATCGGCCAGCCGCTCAGCGAAACGCATGTCGTGCGTAACCACGATGCTGGTGAATCCGAGCTGATGCTTGAGGCGCTGGATGAGGTTGCCGAGCCGCCTGGCGATGATGGGATCGACCATGGTGGTGGGCTCGTCGTAGAGGACAATTTCGGGCTGCGCGGCGAGAGCCCGCGCCATGGCGACGGCGCGTTTGCGGCCGGTGGAGAGGCTTGCCGGCAGCGCGTCGGCTACGTCTTCGGCGCCCACCAGAGCGATGAGGCGATCGGCGAGCTGATTGAACTGGTCCTCATCGAGGCCGCCGCGCTCGCGCAGGGGAAAGAGGACGTTTTCGCGCACGCTGAGCGAGTCAAAGAGCGCGCCGTTCTGAAAGACCATGGTGACGCGCTTGCGGATGGCCATCAATTCGGCCTCGCTCAGACCGACGATCTCCCGGCCTTCGACGACGATGGAGCCCGAATCCGGCTGGAGAAAACCCATGAGCAAGCGCAGGGAGACGGATTTGCCCACGCCGCTGCGGCCAAGGATGCAGAGCGTCTGGCCGCGGTCAACGAAAAAGCTGACATCCTCGAGAACCAGCCGGCCGCCGAAAGAAATGGAGACATGGTTGAAGGAGATGATGGGCTCCGGCGGCTCGCCGGGCGCAGACTGCATGGACGGAAGCGGTTCGGGCGGCTCGGCCGCGGTGATCTCGGCCATGGTCTCGGCGAGTTGGGGAAGATCGGTCTCGGCCGAATCGGCGCCCGTCCGCGCGGAATCGGAGGATGGTTTGCCGTCGGGAATACGATCGGGGTTGTCCATGCGCGTGCATTCAGATTACGCGATGGGACGGGCGAGATTTTGGGCAAAGCGGCCGGCGCGGTCGAGGTCGGCGGGGGTGTTGAGGTTGAGAAGCCAGCGCGCGGCGGGAAGGCCCTCTGGATGGGCGACATGCCCGGACTGAGCGAGGTATTCGACGGGAACGACGGACAACGGCTGGACGAGCGCGGCCGCGGCGGATTGGAAGGCAGCGAGGCAGCCGGAGCGTCCCGCTGCAAGCTCTTTCTGAAGGAGCGGCAAAATGCCGCGGTCGAGGACGGCGGGGAAGGTCTGGGCGGAGCCGTTCACGGAGGCGACGGTCGCTGGACTCGCGGTGGTGCGGGCGTGGTGGAGGAGATAGGTGAGCAACGAGGCGGGGAACAGGGGCTGGTCGACCGCGAGGAATACGGCAAAGCGCGCGGTTGTAGAGGCAAGCGCGGTGCAGATGCCCGAGAGCGGTCCGAGGCCTGTCTGTGTGTCGTCGAGGACGGGTGCGTAGGCGCGGAGATCCGGGCGTGAGCCGACAATCGCGGCCGGGAGTCCGGCTTCAGCGAGGAGGTCGAGGACGTGGGCGATGAGGGGTTTTCCTGCGAACGGGAGCAGGGCTTTATCGCGGCCCATGCGGATTGAGCGGCCTCCGGCAAGGATGAAGGCGGAGGCGTCCTGGTCGGTGGATCCATGCGTCATGCGAGAATTCTCGTTTCCCACCCTTCCCGCACAAGACGCGAGAAGGATGGGGCAACCGTGACCGGAAAGCAACCGCAGGTCCTTCGACTCATTTTGGCGCAAAGCGCGCCAAAACTCGCTCAGGATGACAAAGCTTAAGAAAGGTTCGTGTTATCCCACCCATTCGCCAAAAGGCGGCGAATGGATGGGGCGCCGAGGGCCTCTGCTCTCCCAGGTTCCAGAATCGGGACCGGGGACACCCATTTTCGTACTGGGTTGAGACTGGGATGCCTCAGTTTCCGCATTCTTCAAGGAAGCGGATAGTGGAGACGATGCCGAGCTCGAAGTTCTTCAAGTTGAATTTTTCGTTGGGGGCGTGGAGATTGTCGTCGGGAAGGCCGAAGCCCATCATGACGGTGGGAATGCCGAGATGGCGGGCGAAGTCGCCGACGATGGGAATGGAGCCGCCGGAACGGATGAAAACGGTGTCGCGGCCCCAGACCTCGCCGAGGGCGCGCGTGGCGGCGCGGATGTAGGCGTTGTCGACGGGGACGAGGCAGGGGTCGCCCTGGTGAATGAGGCGCACGTCGACTTCGACGCCGGCGGGCGCGATTTTTTCGACGTAGCTCTTGAAGAGCGCGAAGGATTTCGCCGGGGTCATGCCGGGGACCAGGCGCATGGAGACTTTGGCGAGAGCCTTGGCGGGGATGACAGTCTTTGCGCCGGCGCCGATGAAGCCGCCGGGCATGCCGTGGACGTCGAGCGTGGGGCGGGCCCAGGTGCGCTCGAGAATGCTGAAGCCGGATTCGCCGACGAGCTGCTTCGAGCCCACTTCAGTCTTGCGGTATTCCTCCTCGTCGAAGGGCAAGCTTCTCCAAGCGGCGAGCTCTTCGGCGCTGGGCGGGACGATGCCGTCGTAAAAGCCGGGAATGAGGATGCGGCCGTTTTCGTCCTTGAGGCGGGCGATGATCTGCGCGAGGGCGACGAAGGGATTGGGGGCTGCGCCGCCGTACATGCCGGAGTGGAGATCGGTTTTGGCGCCGCGGACTTCGAGCTCGGTGTAGATCATGCCGCGGAGGCCGACGCAGAGCGTGGGCAGGCCGGGCGCGAAGAGCTCGGTGTCGCAGACGAGGGCGAAATCGGACTGGAGCTCGGGGGGTTTGGAGGCCACGAAGGCGGCGATTCCCTCCCCACCCACTTCTTCTTCGCCCTCGAAGAGCACGCGGACGTTGAGGGGCAGCTTGCCGCCGTCGGCGAACCCCCCGTCAGCGAGCAACGATTCGAGGGCTTTCATCTCGATCCAGAGCTGGCCCTTGTCGTCGACGGCGCCGCGCGCGTAGAGGTTGCCATTGCGCTCGGTGGGCTCGAAGGGCGGAGAGAGCCATTCGTCGAGAGGATCGGGGGGTTGCACGTCGTAATGGGCGTACATGAGCACGGTGGGTTTACGCCCCGCGGACGTAGACCTGTCCGCGGGGACCCCTGAATTCTCCTCTGCGTGCAGCCAGTCGGCGTAGACGAGGGGGTGGCCACCCTGCACTTCGATGACGCGCACGTTTTCCATGCCGATGCGCTTGAGCTCGCCGGCAAGGGCGGCGGCGGCGCGACGGCAGTCGGACGCGTGCTCGGGCAGCGTGGAGATGGAGGGGATGCGCAGCAGGTCTTTCAACTCAGCCAGAAAGCGCGCGTGGTTTTGAGAAGCGAAGGCGACGGCGGATGAGGACATAAATTTGTTTCCTTGCGGCGGATTCGAGTCAAAGAAGAAGTATAGGCGGTGGAGTGGCGGCATTTGTCAGCGTGGGATCCCCGGCCGCCAAAGGCGAGAGACCGAAGGCGCCCATTGTGGCCGTGAATCGGTCGCCCCTACGAGGCTCGAGATTCGTTTTGCGCCTCTTCCGGGATTCCGTTTGCTGTAGGCAATAGCGCACGCCAAACTCCATTCTGGGCTATTTTCCCGCATCCCTCCGGGATGAAAGCACGAAGCTCCAGCCGGCCTCTTCCCGTGCCTGCAGGGGCTGAAGCCCGGGCAATTTGATTGGGCTTATGCGGCCCTGCTGAAGCCGTGCCCTTATTGCAAAGCCTCGTTCGATAGAGCTCTTCGGCGGCCTGCGACAGGGGCTGTTGCGCAGGTTCATTCAACCTGTCCATGCCGGCTGCTAGTTGCCGGTGAATTGCGATGCGAGGGCGGAGAGCGCGTCCCAGTGGTCGGTGCGAAAGGGCGCGGCGGGAAGGCCGGCGGCATTATAGAGATTGACGCCTGCGGGATAGTTGGCCCAGGCGTAGCGGACGGCAATGGGTTTGGACACGCCGGGACTGCTCACCAGAACGGAGTCGCCCTGGATGGCGGCGAGCGCGTCCACGAATCTTTGGTCGGAGCCTGCAATCGTGAAGCCGGTGAGCGGGCCGTCTTTAGCGACGAGTCCGCCGGCGGCGTGGGTGAAGCGGATGCGGATGGAGCGGCCCTCGATCTTCATCGAGGAGTAGACGGGACCGGAGTCTTCCACTTTTTTACCGTAGACATTGGCGAGGGCGATGAGCGCGAGGCGATGGGCGACGGGCTCTTTGTTCTTGGGATGGACGTTGGTGGGATCGCCGACGTCGATGGTGATGGCGAGGCCGGTGTTGGGCAGAGTGAGGATTTTGGCCTGCTGCTCGCGGACGACGGGGTTGTTGCTGATGTTCTGGAGTGCGGCGAGCTGCGCGGCGTAGAAGGGGAAATCGCCTTCGCCCCAGAGAGCGCGCCAAGTCTTTACCAGGGTCTCCATCACGTGCGGATAGAGCGCAAGGCCGGAGGCGCCGCCGACGATGGATTCGCCCTGGTACCAGAGGACGCCGCGGATGGCATAGGGGATGACGGGATGGAGCATGCCGTTGAACATCACGGTAGGCTGGTGCTGGTCTTCGGCGGGGTCGCGCAGAAGCGTGGATGGGGCCAGGGGATGGCCGTTGAGGGGTTCGGGCGCGGGCGGCGCATCGCCCACAGTGGCGCGGGGATGGGACTTGAAAAACGATTCGGCCGCATCGAAACGGTCAAGCATGGGTTTGAGTTGCGGGTCGGCAGCGAGGGCCTCGCGGGGCAGCCAGGATTCGGCGGTGCTGGCACCGAAGGCCACGGTGACGATGCCGACGGGGACGTGCAGGCGCTGTTCGAGCTCGCGGGCGAAGATGTAGCCGATGGCGGAGAAGGCGCCCACGGTCTGCGGGCTCGAGACCTTCCAGGAACCGATGACGCTTACCTGGGGCGTGAGGGCTTTCACGGTGTCCGCGGTGAACATGCGGATGTCGGGGTGGTTGGCAGCGGCGATGACCTTGTCTTCGTCGAGCATGCCGGCATAGAACTCGGCCTTATGGGAAACCGTGAAGGCCATGTTCGATTGACCTGAGGCCAGCCACACCTCGCCGACGAGGACGTCGTGAAGGACGATGGTGTTCTTGCCGGCGATCCGCATTTCGTAGGGACCGCCGGCTGCGAGTTTGTGGAGGCGCAGCATCCAATGGCCGTCGGGCGCAGCGGTTGTGGACTGCGACTGGCCGTTCAAGGTGACGGTGACGGTTTCGCCGGGAGTGGCGGTGCCCCAGACGGGGACGGGCATGTCGCGCTGGAGGACCATGTGGTCAGAGAAGAGCGCGGCGGGCTTGACCTGGGCGGAGCAGGGCACGGGCAGGAGAAAACAGCAAGCGACGATGAGGATGAGGCCTTTCGGCATGAGGTTCATTACGCGTGGGCGAAACCTCAGTATCGCGCAACCGACCGGTCGACTTCGAGGCTCCAGGAGTCGATCGTGGCCGGAGACGAGGTCGCTTGAGGGCGGGCGCAATCTGCGCCGCGGGCGGGCTTGGCGGGAGGCTGCGGCAAAAGGGTAAGCTAGAGAACAGTGGAAAAATTCATGGAGAACGCGGTTAAAGTGCTGATTGCCGAAGACGAGCCGCATGCGCTGATGGGGCTGGCGGAGCTGATCTCAGGCTGGGGCTATACCACCGAGACGGCGCGGGATGGGCAGGAGGCGTGGGAAAAAGCCCTGCAGTGGGATCCGGCGATCGTGGTAACGGACCTGAAAATGCCGCGCCTGGACGGGATTGGCCTGCTAACCAAGCTGGCGCAGGGAAATTCGGGGCTGAGCACCAACGTGGCGGTGGTGGTGCTCACGGCGATGGGAAGCGTGCAGCAGGCCGTGGACGCGATGAAGCTGGGCGCGTACGACTTTCTGCAGAAGCCGGTGGACGCGACGCGGCTCAGGACAATTCTGGGCAATGCCACACGGCAGCGGGAGACGGCGATCGAACTGGAAGTGGCGCGGCGGCGGCTGCGCGAGAGCGGCGTGCTGGGCGCGCTGGTGGGGAGCTCGCAGAAGATGCGGGAGATCTTCTCGCTCATCGAGCAGATTGCGCCCTCGAATGTGCCGGTGCTGATTACGGGCGAGAGCGGGACGGGCAAGGAGCTGGTGGCACGCACGCTGCATGCGCTGAGCCCGCGCAAGGCGCGGCCGTTTGTGGCGGTGAACTGCGCGGCGATTCCGGAGACGCTGATCGAGAGCGAAATCTTCGGGCACGAGAAGGGCGCGTTTACGGGCGCGGCGGAGCGTCGCATCGGCTGCTTCGAGCTGGCGTCGGGCGGAACGCTGCTGCTGGACGAGGTGGGCGAGATGCCGATCGGGACGCAGGCCAAGCTGCTGCGCGTGCTGGAAGAGCGGAAGCTGCGGCGGCTGGGCGCGCGCACCGAGCAGGACGTGGACGTGCGCGTGCTGGCGGCGACCAACCGCGATCCCGCGTCGGCGGTGGAGCAGGGGCATCTGCGCACGGATCTCTTCTACCGGCTGAACGTTTTCAACATTCATATGCCGCCGCTCCGCGAACATCTCGAGGACCTGCCGGCGATGACCGAGGCCATGCTGAACGAGATGAATGAGAAGCACGGACGCAAAGTGTCGGGTGTAGCGCAATCGATGCTCGACCGGCTGATGGGCTTCGACTGGCCGGGGAATGCGCGCGAGCTCAGGAATACCATCGAGCGCGCGGTGATTCTGTGCCCGGACGGCGCGCCGCTGGACGCAGGGCATCTCACGCCGGGATTCGGCAAAGCGAAGCCGGCCGTCGCGCCTGCGCCGGACGCGGGAGCGATTTCAGTGCAGGTGGGCGCGACGGTGGACGAGGCGGAGCGCCTGCTGATCCTGCGCACGCTCGAGGCCACGGGGCAGAACAAGACGCGCGCGGCGGAGATTCTGGGCGTAAGCCTGAAGACGCTGCACAACAAGCTGAAGGAGTATAAAGCTACAGACGAGACGTGAGCGGGGAATGTGACCAATCACTACCGGGGCAAAACTTCCGATATGCACCTCTCAAAGGCTGAAGACCCCGGTCGTCTTGCGAAGTTTGCGGCACGAGTGAACTCGTGCTCTGATACAAGACGATCCGTCGAAGAGCTTCCCCGGCAAGCTCCCGGCTCGCGCCTCTTCAAGACGGCCCGCTGCGGGACATTGTCTGAACCGAGTGTGAAGGTTTGAGCGATGCGCCTGAAGACCAAACTCGTCCTGGCGATCACCACGCTGGTTTTCCTGGTAGCCGGGCTGGTGTCTCTGGTGTACGTGAGCCAGCTCGTGGGCGCGGCGGTGCAGCAGACCTACCAGAACACCCGCATGGTGGCCGAGCAGGTGCGGCTGGCGCTGGACAACGCGCTGGAAAACGGGCTCAAGGGCCAGGAGGTCGATCCCAACAATCCCCTGGAGCTGCGCGCGCTGGCTGCGCAGGCGGTGCGCGGCGACGCTCCGCTCAAAGCGGTCATCGATTCAGTCAACCGCTATTCGCTCACGGTGTACGACGTCAACATCGGCGACAACCTGGGCACGATTCTGGTCAGCTCCAACCGCGACAACGATGACAAGCCGCTGCCGGTGCGGCCGCGGTACCAGCAGCTTCTCGATGCCGGGCCGTTGCAGTTGATGGCCGAGGTATTCGGGCCGCCCAAGGTTTTCGACGTGGTGGAGCCACTGGACCGCAACGGCGAACCGTTCCTGAGCGTGCACGTGGGCGTGCGCACCACGCTGCTGAGCGCGTTTTACATGCCCTGGCTGAAGCAGGCGCTGTGGCTGATGGGCTTTGCCCTGGGCGCGGCGCTGGTGGTGGGATTCCTGCTCAGCAACCTGGCGCTGCGGCCGATGGAGGAGATCAGCCTGCAGCTCGACTACTGGACCGCGGCCGGGGAGACGCAGAGCGCGAAGGTGGACGAGCCCAAGCAGGAGCTGGCCGCGCAGGTGTCCACCAAGATCGAGATGATCGGCCAGCGCATGCGCAACGTGGAAGAGGTCTTCGCGGCGCTGAAGGAAAATCTCGATCAGATTCTCGGCAACCTGCAGGACGGAATCCTGCTGTTTACCGGAGACGGGCGGGCGGTGCTGGTTTCCGAGGCGGCGCGGCGATTTTTGCATCGCGAGCGCGACAACATTCTCGGCCTGCATGCCCGCGACATCTTCGACGGCTCCACGCTGCTGGGCCGCACGCTGTGGGATGCGCTGGATGCGGGCGTTCCCATGGTGCAGGAGGAGATCCGCACGGAAAGCGGGAAGCGCATCCAGGCATCAGTGGACTTTATTCACGACGATGAGACCAACCAGGGACTGGGCGCGCTGGTGACGCTGCACGACGTGGAATCGGCCGAAGAGATCGAATCGGAGCTGGAGCTTTCGCGGCGCATGGCGGCGATCGGCAGACTCACGTCGGGCGTGGGCCACGAGGTAAAGAATCCGATCAACGCGATCGTGGTGCATCTCGAATTGCTCAAGGCCAAGCTCGGCGACGCGAGCGCGCCTGCGGCCAGGCACCTGGAGGTGATCGACGCCGAGATTCATCGGCTGGACCGCGTGGTGCAGATGCTGGTGGATTTCTCGCGGCCGGTGGAGCTGCAGTTGCGCGAGCAGGATCTGCGCGGCGTGATTGCCGATGTGCTGGCGCTGGCCGCCGAAGAGCTTTCGACGCGCAACGTGACGCTGGTGAGCAACATGCCGGACGAGCCGCTGATTGCCAACGTGGACGCGGACCTGCTGAAGCAGGCCGCCCTGAACGTGATCCAGAACGGCGCACAGGCCATGCCGGAAGGCGGACGGCTGGAGGTGGTGCTCGAAGGAGACCAGCGGTTTACGGGAACGGCCGACCGCTCAGGGAATTGGCGGGCTACGCCGGGAGACAGGCCGGGGGCGCCGGGATGGAAGTCGGCGGTGCTGCGCATTGCTGACGAGGGTCCGGGCATTCCGGAGGAGATTCGCGACAGAATCTTCGATCTTTATTTCACCACCAAGAGCGGCGGAAGCGGAATCGGGCTGGCGATGACCTACCGGATTCTGCAGTTGCATCACGGGAGCGTGGAAGTACAATCAGTGAGAGACCGTGGCACGGAATTCCGGCTGCGAATTCCCCTCGCCGCTACGGAATGGGGTCGCCGGCATCCTCGACCGGCAGTGGTAGAAGATTAGAAGGGATTTGCGGGATGAAGTTGCCTGCGAAGATGATTGTCTGGCTGTTGCCTCTTTTCCTTATTGCCTGCCACAAACAGCAGCAGGCACAGGTGCAGCCACTGGCCCCTCCGGTGGAGGATAACCCACCCCCTGCGCCCTCGACTGCGCCGGTCAATCTGCCGCCCCCGGTGGTGACCATACCGCCAGAGCCGACGAAGAACGCACCGACGCCTCCGACCAAGCCACCGGCAAAACACAAGAAGCACAAGGAGAACGATAACGGATCTGCGCCGGCCGGCAATGCAAGCGGCACAACCGAGGAGGCCGCGAATCCGGCTCCGAATCCGGGCGTGAGCGCAATCGGGCAGCTTTCCTCGGGCGACCCGGCCGATTACAAGAAGGAAACCGAGGACATGATCGCCGCAACGGAGAAGGGATTGAGCAGCATCACGCGCACGCTGAACGACACCGAGAACAAGACGGCGGATCAGATTCGCGAAGACCTGAAGGAAGCCAAACAGGCGCTGAGTTCAGGCGATGTGGACGGCGCGCACACGCTGGCCGAAAAAGCGAAGGTGCTGCTGCAGGAGTTGACGCAGTAGGAGAACGGGGCCCGGCTACAGACGAGCCCGGAGCAACCGCAGATCCTTCGACTTCGGTCGTCCGCCAGGGCGGACTCCCTTCGCTCAGGATGACAGCGTTACTTTGGGCAGGATTTTCGAAGCCGACCGATATCCACGCCGATTCTTTTGGGCCAGCTCTTCAGAGCTCGCCCCAGCTCAATTTGCTGCGCAAGGCTTCAAAGAAGCCGCTTCCGCTGAGGCGGACCAGCCTGACAGTGTGCCTGGAGCGATGGCAGCGCACCTCGTCGCCCTTGAGCAACTCGACTGCCTGCTGGCCATCGACGGTGAGCAGGGCCAGCTCCGGGACGCCCTCGATGCGGATGGTCAGGTGCGCGTCGCCGCGCACCACGATGGGCCGCAGCGTGAGCAGGTGCGGGCAGATGGGGGTAACCACCAGAGCATCGACATCCGGCGTGAGAATGGGGCCATTGGCGGCGAGGGTATACGCGGTAGAGCCGGTGGGCGTAGAGACGATGACGCCGTCGGCGCGGAAGCGCGCCACGCTGGTGCCGTCGAGCTCCACGGCAAAGTCGCCCATGCGCGCGATGTCGCCCTTGGAGACGACGATCTCATTCAAGGCCGTATAACACGAGTGTTGCGCGCCGGCGCGCCAGAGCACGGCGTCGAGCATGGCGCGCTCGTCGACGCTGTTGCAACCCTCGCACCAGCTCTCGAGGGTGGAATAAAGATCGGACAGTTTCACCTCGGTGAGGAAGCCGAGAAAGCCGAGATTGACGCTGAGGATGGGCGTGCCCACAGAGGCAAAGATGCGCGCCACGGAGAGCAGCGTGCCGTCGCCGCCGAGCACGATGACGAGGGCCGGCGCGTGATCGGGGAGATCGGCGCGATTGACGGATGGCGCAGCCTGCGTGTACTTGCCGCCTTCGTGATCGAGAATGGGCTCGTAGTTGTGGCGGCGCAGCCAGTCGATGAGCTCGGGCACAAGACGGGCGAGCTCTTCCTTGTGGGGCTTGCAGACGATGGCGACGCGGGTCATGCGGATTCAGTGTAAACGAGCGGGGTTAGCGGAGTTTGCAGGTCAGCGAGTCAGCAAGTCGGCAAGTCAGCGACGAGAGACCCATGGCACCACCAACTCCGCTAACCCTGCCAGCACCGCTGACAACGCTAACTCCGCTGACACCGCTAGCTCCGTTTTGCGTAAAGCAGAAACTCCTGATTGCCTTCGGCGCCGGTGATGGGCGAGGGGATGGTTCCGACGACTTCCCAATCGAGGGAGCGCAGGCAATCGGCGACGCGGGCGACGGCGAGCGCGTGCGCTTGGGGCGAGCGGACGATGCCGCCCTTGCCGACGTGCTCGCGGCCAGCCTCGAACTGCGGCTTGACGAGGATGACGGCTTCGCGCAGCAGAGAAGCAGCGCCCAGGACAGCGGGGAGCACGAGGGTGGCGGAGATGAAGGAGACGTCGAGGACGAGAAGAGAGAACTCCGGTCTCCCATTCAATGGAGCGAGCGAACCGGGCTCGAGGAGACGGGCATTGGTGCGCTCGAGGAGGGTGACGCGCGGATCGGTGCGCAGCTTCATGGCGATCTGGCCGAAGCCGGTATCGATGGCGGTGACGTGGGCTGCGCCGTGCTGGAGCAGACAGTCAGTGAAACCTCCGGTCGACGCGCCCACGTCGAGGCAGGCGCGGCCGCCGACGGCGATTTTCCAGTGAGCGAGGGCTGCGGCGAGTTTCACTCCGCCGCGGCTCACGTAGGGCTGGTCTTCGCCGAGAAGCCGGATGGGCGCAACGTCCGCAACAGAGGCGCCGGGCTTATCGATTTTCTGTTCGCGGACAAGAACGCGGCCGGCGAGGATCAAAGCGCGCGCCCGCTCGCGGCTGGATGCGAGGCCGCGCTCGACCAGAAGAAGATCGAGACGTGTCTTCATCTCGCGTGCTGACCTTTTATGGAACAGCTTGCAGGCGGCAATCCGCGAGCGTAGCGGCTGCGAAAGCCTCGGGCGGCAGATTGCAGGGCTGCCCGTAGCCGGGCACGCGGCTGGTGAAATTGCTGTTGCCTCCGGAGCCGCTCTCGGTAGTCACGCGCACGTCGACCACGTTGCCTTCCAACAGAACGGTCGTGTCCACCTGGTCCCCCACGGTGGGTGTCGATTCAAGGATGGTGAGGAAGGGGCTGTCCGGCGAGGCCACGTAAATCTTGCTGAACTCCGAGTTCTGGGTGGAAACCACGGTGCGCGGGAAGCCCACGACAGGCAGCGTCTTCTCGAGCGTGTGCGAGGAAAGGTCGACTACGGAGACGGTGCCGTCGGGCGAGGAAGTGCAGTCGGGGGTGCAATCGCCCTGGTTGGCGGTGTAGGCCTTGCTGCCGTCGTAGAGGACGGTGACGCCGGCCGGCTGAGGAGTGGCCGTATTGCCGACGGGGATCGTATAGGTGGTGCCAAAGGTTGAGCTGTCGTTGCCGTACTCGTCGAGGCTCACGTCAATGACGCTGATGGTTCCACCGTCGTAGTTGGCCACGACGAGCTGCTGCGTGGCGGCGTTGTAGACCGCATCGACGGGACCGGCAACGCTGGTCATGCCCGCGGTTCCATTGGGAGGGGTAACGCCGGTGGCGGTTACGGCGGAGAGCGAGAGCGGCAGGATGGGATGGCAGGTGACGGTTTGCCCGCTTTGATTGACGAAGGGCGTGCACTGATCCAGAGTGTTGTTCTGGCTGTTGATCACGGAAACCGTGTCGCTGCCGCGGTTGAGGACGAACAGGCGTTTCAAGTCCGTCGATTCCACTGCGTAGACGGGGCATTTGGCGTTGAGCGTCCCGCTCGCCGAAGTGGGGTCAAGCACAATCGGAGCATCGGCCACATTGCTCGAAATCTCGATCCCGGTGGCTACGCCGTTGCTGGTTACCGCGGTGGGCGTGAGCGTGCACGCCATGGCGTCGGCAGGCGTGTCCGGAATGTTCTGGCTGAGGACGTAATCGCGCAACCCAGTCAGCGTGGAAGGACCGAAGATGGATACCGGCATGGTCGCCGGAGAAGTCGCGGTTCCCACGGGAATGGAAAGCTTGAAGACCTCCGGCGACCCCGTGAAGGCGTCGGCCACGTCGCCGTTGAGATCGGCGGCCCACAAGCCGGACGAGGGCGCCATCAGGTTTACCGGAGCGGCCGTAAAGGGCAGCGTGGTTTGGAGGACCTGTTTAGCCTGCAGCGTGGTGGAGACGGGGAAGTTGGTGATGGTGCCGTCGCTGTTCAGGGTGTAGCCGGTGTCGCCGCCCTGGTCAATGGTGAAAGCCAGGGGACCCGGCCCGATGGGCGCAACGGCCATCAGCGAATCGCCGGAGTAATCGATGATGGAGGCGATACCGGGCGCAGAAGGCGACGTGGACGAGACCACGACCACGTTGGAGGTGGGTTGGGGCGCCGGTCCGCTGGGGGTGATCGGCGTGACCACCGGCCGATAGTTATTGCCGCACCCGGCAAGGACGCCCGAGACCGCGAGGGCCGCGCATACCTCGACCAAAAGCACGCGCCCCTGGCCTGAAATCATGGGAAAAAGCCTCATTCAAGAATGTTTCCTGCTCTCTTGCGATTGTAAATCAGCCGGATGGGCCGGTCGGCGCGTCTGAGAGCGCAGGTGGCCCATGCACGAAACACCACCGAAGATCTTCTCCTAGAGAGACGGTGAACCGGCAAAAAAGACAGCCTGAAAATGCGCGCGGCGTGCCGCAAACAGGCCGCGGTTTTATGGCGCCAGCACGTGGACCACGGTGCTGTCGGGTCCGGTCCAGGCCGCGGCGCCCGAGTGGGTGAAGCGATGAGCGGCGTCGTCCCAGTGCAATTCAGTCACCGAGCCGGCGCCTTTCTCGTAGGCGTAGGTAGTGCCGTCGTCGTTGAAGAGGGTGAAGTGCGTGTCGGCGCCCGGATAGACGCGCACCTGCGCGATGGACTGCGGATCGTGCGTGCTGAGAACGGGCGTGCCCAGGGGAACGATGGAGCCGGCGCGGACGAAGAGAGGAATGGTATCAATGGGCGCGGAGACGGTGATGCTCTGGCCGCCATTCACGCGCTCGCTGGTCCAGTAGTTGTACCAGTCGGCGCCGGCGGGTAGATAGACCTGGCGGCTGGTCGCGCCCTGATCGGTGACCGGTGCAACCAGAAACGCGGGGCCGAACATGTATTCGTCGCCGATGTCTGCCACGCGGGGATCGCCGGGAAAATCGAGCGGAAGGGCGCGCATAAAGGGCGCGCCGGTGTGCCAGGTGCGATAAGCGAGCGAATAGATATAGGGCATGAGCTGGTAGCGCAGGCGCAGATATTTCTCAAGAATGGGTTCGGCTTCATGGCCGTAGGACCAGACCTCGTTGTACCTGCGGCTGCCGTGGGTGCGCATGATGGGCAGAAAGGTGGCGTATTCGAACCAGCGGGTGTAGAGCTCGGGATAATCGTCGTAGCCGCCCACGTTGTCGCGCGCATCGGAGGGATCGAGCAGCGGCGGATGCGCGGGGTGGTGCACGGCGGGGAGATACTGCCAGCCGCCAGTGTCGTTGGACCAGTAGGCGATGCCTGAGGCGGCGACATCGAGGCCGGTAGGGATCTGGCGCTTGAGCGTGTCCCAGGTGGGGTAGATATCGGACGACCAGAAGAAGTCGCCGTTGCGCTGCGC
>JASHTS010000168.1 GCA_030040425.1 Acidobacteriaceae bacterium
TGCACCAGGAAGGTCTGCGCCACCGTGGGCGCAGCAGCATAGCTGGCGTTACCGGCCTGCGACGCCTCGAGGGTGCAGTTGCCATATTGAAGCAGGGAGGCCGTGCTGCCCGACACCGTGCACACCGCGGGCGTGGTCGAAGAGAAGCTCACCGGCAAGCTGGAACTCGCCGTCGCCGACAGAGTGAGGCTGGTCAAAGCGAACTGTTCGGCGGTGATGGCCGGGAAAGTGATGGTCTGCGGCTGGGACAGCGTGTTGAAGAGGTTGCTCGCGACCGAGAGAAGCGGCATCGGCGTTGCTGCGGGGTTCAGCGTAAGGCTTGCCTTGAGCTGATCCCCCGTGCCCGACTGGCTCACCTGCAATGCAGAGTAGTCAGCCACTCCGTTTGTTGTAGATGCCGTGCCGCCGCTCAGCGCCCCGTTGCCACTTAACGAAAGCGGAATGTTGATGCTTGTGGCGATGAATGCGGTACCACTTTCGTTAAGTGTTACCGCGGCCTGGAAGCTGGTATTGGCGTAGATCGCCGTCGCCGGAGAAATGGGCGAGGGCTGGGTGGAAAAGGCGAGCGCATAGTTAGTCTGCACCGCGCCCGCATCCACGCAGGGTGTGGTTGCCGAGTATCCGGCGTAATCAGTGTTCTCGTTAGGCTCTCCGCGCTGGTCTGTCCTCACACCGGAGGGGATGTTCGCCGAGAGACCCGCGCAAATGGCCGTCGAGCCCGGCAGCGGGATCATGGTCTGCGTGGGACCGCCGTAGCTGCCCAGCGGAGAGAGTCCGGGATTGACTGTTGATATACCACTGGCGCTGGTCCCGATCAGGTTTCCACCGTTGTTGTTGAAGGTGCCTGAGTCGATTTCAATGTCGGCGTAGGTGTACGTCCTGTCGAGCGCTGTGTTTCCGGCCACAATGCTGTTGGTCAGGGTCAGTATGCCGCCGTTAATGAAGATGCCGCCCCCATTGCCGCCAGAGAAATTGCCGGAGACGGTGCTGCCGGTCGCCGTAAGCGTGCCGACACTGACTATGCCGCCGCCCAGTACGACGGCGGAATTATTGGAGAAGGTGCTGTTGGCCACCGTTAGCATGCCATTGTTGTAGATGCCGCCGCCGTAGTAGGCGGAATTGCTTGAGAAGGTGCTGTTGGCCACCGTCAGCGTGCCATTGTTGTAGATGCCGCCGCCGCTGCCGCCGCTTGGCACGGAATTATTGGAGAAGGTGCTGTTGGTCACCGACAGCGCGCCCTGGTTGTAAATGCCGCCGCCACTGCTTACTCCCTCAATGATGATCAGATTGTCGAGAACCGCGCCGGTCGTGCCGGAATCTACCTGAAATACTCCGTATGTGCTCGCCCCGCTCACTGTCACCAAGTTAGTCGGCACTCCGCTCACAGCCTCAGTTAGCCCCTGGATGGCGGCGTTCGGCGGAATCGTCAGCGTACCGCCCGAGCCCAGCGTGATGGTCGCGCCGCCAGGCGCTGGAAAGGCCGTCGGGCTGAAAGTGACGTTGGCTCCATTGGCCATCGCTGCCGCGGCCATCGCGTCACGCAGCGTGCAGGCGCCCTCTGGCGAGCTGGTGCAGTCGGAGGCTGTGCCGGTGGCATCGTCCTGATTTGTGTTTACGACGTAACTTGGCGGGGTTACTGTCAAGGAAATGGTCGTGTTGCTGGCCGCGTAACCTGGCGCACCGTTAAAGTCCACTACGATGCTGTGCGCGCCCACTGTCAGCGGGGTCTCCGGCAGAGCGATATTGAAGATATCAGCTCCCGTCCCCGCCGTCACCGTCAGCGAGGTCGTCAAATCCAGCGTAGCCGTGAAATCAGCCGCCGTAACCGCCGCCATCGAAGGCGACAATGCTACGGTGATCGCTGGCTGCTGGCTGTACACAAAGGTACTACTCGGCGTCACCGTGGGTGTCAGGCCGGTCGCCGCGTTAAAAGTGTACTCGTCAGCGGCGGTCGGGGCGCTCGTGCCTGCCGGTGTGGTCACGGTCACGTCCACCGTCCCGCTCCCTGCAGGAGACGATGTGAAAATCTCCGTATCAGGAGACGCGCTGCTCGGGGTAAAGCTGACCGATACGGACCCGAACATCACGGCGGTTGCCCCAATAAAGCCGGTTCCCATGATGGTCACCGGTGTATTTCCGCTCGCCGGTCCGTTGTTAGGAGACACTGCGGTCACGGCAGGCACGGGCTCGGCCAGGTCGAATGGGCTGCTGTCGGTCATTATCGATGGCGGGGTGGGCGTTATTGCCGGATTCAGCTCGAGCGTCGCCATCAGCTCGAGGCCCGAGACTGCCGTCGCATTGGTCACCGTGAGCGAGTAGCTGGCCACTCCTGCGCTGGTGCTTTCGGAAACCGGCGACCCCGCCAGCGTGGCCCCGCTCGAAAGCGTGACCGGGATGCTCACCGCGGGCGCGAACGCGCTGCCGCTCTCCGTCAGCGTAACGGCTGTGGGAAAGGCCATTCCGGAGATCTCCGTCCCCGCCGGATCCGTGCTGAAGCTAAGGGCGTAGTTGGTCTGAACCGCGCCCGAATCCACGCACGGCGCGCTGGTCGAATAGCCGGAATAGCTCGCGTTGGTGTTGGGGTTTCCACGCTGGTCGGCGGTCACGCTGCTCGGAGTCGAAGCCAAGGACCCCGCGCAAATGGCCGCCGAGCCCGGCAGCGGGATCATGGTCTGCGTGGGACCGCCGTAGTTGTCCAGGGGAGCCAGGCCGGGGTTGACGTTCGATGTGCCGTTAGTACTGGTCCCGATCAGGTTTCCTCCGTTGTTGTTGAAGGTCCCGGCGAAGATTGCAATGTCTGCAGGGGCATAGCCTGCCGACGAGCTAGATGAATTACCAGCCACAATGCTATTGGTCAGCGTCAGAGTGCCACCATTGTTGAAGATGCCGCCGCCCTCGTAGCCTGCGTAATTGCCGGAGACGGTGCTGTCAGTCACCGTCATCGTGCCTACATTGTCCATGCCGCCGCCCAACTCGCCGACGGAGTTATTGGAGAAGGTGCTGTTGGTCACTGTTAGAGCACCGCTGTTGTAGATGCCGCCGCCGCTATCGGACGAATTGCCGGAGACGGTGCTACCGTCGAGGGTAAGCGTGCCGCTGCTCAAGATAGCTCCGCCAGTGCCGGCCGATTTGTTGCCGGAGACGGCGCTGGCTAACACGGTGAGCGTGCCGAGGTTATCGATTCCGCCCCCGCTGCCGCTGGACACATTTCCGTTGGCGATCATCAGCCCGTATAACGTCGCCGTTGCGCCGGAGTTGACCGTAAACACGGCTCCCACGCTGGTATTGTTGTTGCCGGAGATGGTTAACTGGTTGGCGCCGGGGCCAAGAATGTTGGCTTGGCCGGTGATGGGAGGAAGGCCGATATTTCCGGCGGCGCCAGCGCCCAGGGTAATGGTTCCCGGCGAACTGATGCTAGTCAGGCCGGACAGGAAGGTGATGTCTCCAGGCGTAGTATTGGCCAGCCCGATTGCGTCGCGCATCGAACAGGTCTGGCCGCCGGTGCAAGTCGTGGTGTCGTTCTGGTCCGTCAGCGTGGTTACAACATACTGGTTGGTCTGCACCGCACCTGCGTCCACGAAGCCGGAAGCGCAGGAGGGATCAAGCGAAAACCCCCGCTGATCGGCATTCGTACTGTCGGGGACATTTGTCGCCAGCCCCGCGCAGATGGCCGGCGAGCCGGGCAGTGGAATCATGGTCTGCGCCGGCCCGCCGTAGTTGCCTAGCGGGGTGAGGTCAACATAAGTGCCGTTGACAATTTGTCCGTTCGACGTGCCGATGACATTCCCGCCGTTATCGTAGCTGCCAGGGTTGTCTAGGTCGCCTCCCGTATTCCCTGAAACAACGCTGTTGGCCAGCTTCAGAGCGCCAAAATTCTCTATACCGCCGCCATAGTCCGCTGTGTTTTGGGAGAAGGTGCTGTTGATGGCCGTCAGCGTGCCGCCATAGTAGTTGATGATGGCGCCGCCATTGCCGTACCGCCCGGCCGAGTTGCCCGAAAAAGTGCTGTTGATCACCGCCAGCACACCGCTGTTGTAGATGCCGCCACCCAAGCCGCCACTGGCTGAATTACTGTAAAGGGTGCTGTTGGTCACTGTCAGCTCGCCGTTGTTGTAGATGCCGCCGCCCTGGCTTGCATTTCCTCCGGCGATAGTCAGCCCGTCGAACGTCGCCGTTGCACCGGAACCGATGTTGAACACCTGGTAGGTGCTATTGCCGTACACGGTGACATGAAAGTCGGTTTGGACCTGGACGGTCATGTTCACTGAGATCGTGGGTAGAGGGCTGCCCAGCGTAATCATCCCCGAGACGCTGAACTCAATAAGGTCGTCAGCGTTATCGGAGATTGCTTGGTTGATGGCGTCGCGCAGCGAGCAACTGCTGCCCGCCGGCTGCGTGCAGTCGTTGGGCGTGTCGGTGGCGTCGGTCAACGTATTTACGTAAAGCGTGGCTGCCCGCGCCGAGACTGAACCTAGGCACAACGCCGCCACGGTTGCCAGCATCGCGGCCACCCGCATGAATCGGGGCGTGGCCGCGGGGAGTGGGGGTGCAGACTTGCATCCCGTGACAACACGACGAGACAACAACGCGGGCCGCCAAGGCATAAATTGCTCCTGAACCGGACACCGGCAGCGGGTACGACTGGCCCCTAAATTTTCCTGAGATGATATGGACCCAGCAGGCAAACGAGCAAGGATGAGGGATCGGCAACCGCAACAAAGCACGCGGCAGTTGCGGCTCCCGGCCTGCGATCAGTTCAACTCAGCGTTCTTGTCGGGGCTTCCTCCCGAAACCAGGGGTATCCAAGTTTCAATATCTCTTTTCTTGAGTCAAACCCTCCGGACAGGACACTCCCCGAACCGCCCATGCAGGTTGCCACGCTCGATCGAGATCCCCGAGCCCGCTGCTTTCGGGCAGATTTCCATTGCTTATAGGAGAGGGGAAGTCATGCCTGGATGTTCCCAATTTGCACGAGCGGCTTGCTCGGGTCAATGAAAGTGACAGGGGAGGGGACTACAACTTTGGTTGAACGTTGCAGTTTCATCTCAACTTTCCCGCGTACCGTTCGTCTTTCTCGGCATTGCACTTGCAGGCAGCTCCATAGCGTGATGCACTTGAGAAAACCCAATCAGCTGTAGGAGGCTGGAGGGCGAGCCGGACTGAGCAAGAAGGTCTGACGAGAATTCGTTTCGTTCGGAGCAGGATGGTTGCACTTCTCGATATTGATCTTCAGCTTTTCGATTGCACCTTCAATGTCCTTCTTTGCCAGGTGCGTTCCAGCACAATCGGCGCAGATAGCCGAGAGTCGATTTTCAGGAACCTCGACGTCTTCGTCACAGAACTTCCATTTTAGGACTTTCATTCGAGTCTCCGCGAAAGATTGAGTCATCTTAAGACATCTTGTGACAACGATGCGGAGGTAC
>JASHTS010000169.1 GCA_030040425.1 Acidobacteriaceae bacterium
GACTCGGAGTCGAGCGAGCTGGTGGCTTCGTCCAGAATCAGGATGCGCGGTGCGGCCAGCAGCGCGCGCGCGATCGAAAGCCTCTGCCGCTGCCCGCCGGAGAGCTTCACGCCGCGCTCGCCCACAACCGTGTCGTACCCCTCGGGATACCGCTCCGCAAACTCGTCCACCCGCGCCGTGCGGCAGGCGGCCAAAAATTGTTCCGTGCTCGCTGCGGGATGCGAAAACAGAATGTTCTCGCGGATGGTGCCGTCGAACAGGAACGAGTCCTGCAGCACCACGCCTAACTGTGAACGGTAGGTGTTCAGGTCAACGGTGGCAAGGTCGATGCCGTCCACCAGCACCGCTCCCTTTTGCGGCGTGTGGAAGGCGCACACCAGGCTGATGATGGTCGATTTACCCGACCCCGACGAGCCCACCAGCGCGGTCACCGTGCCCGGCCGGGCCAGAAAGCTTATTCCGTGCAGTACCGGCTTCTCCGGATCGTAGGCAAACTCCACGTCCTCAAAGCGCACCGTCCCCGTGATTTCGCCCATCTTGACCGTGCGTTTGGGATCGCTGAATTCGTCCTTCTCTGAGAGGATCTCCATGGTGCGATCGATTCCCGCCACGGCTTCGGTCAGTTGCGTGCCGATATTCACCACCTGAATCACCGGCGCAATCATGAACGCCAGAAACATGGTGTACTGGATATAGGTGCCGTCATCCATCTGGTTGTGCAAAGCCAGGCGCCCGCCGAGCAGCATCACCAGCGCGCCAACGATTCCCAGCACCGTGGTCGCGGTCATCGACATCACGCTGGTCATGGTCAGCGTCTTCATCACATTTTCCAGCAGGCGCAGCACGCCCACCTTGAAGACTTCCGCCTCGCGCTCCTCGGCGTGGTAGCCCTTCACCACGCGCACACCGCCCAGCGACTCGGTCAGCCGTCCCGTGACTTCGCCGTTGATCTTCGATCGCTCGCGGAAGATGGGACGGATGGTCTTGAAGGCATACTGCAGAACGAAAACAAAGATGCCGATCACCGAGAAAACGATTAGCGTCATCTTCGGAGCGCGGTGCAGCAGGAAAAGGAATGCCATGGCCGCCGTCAGCAGGCCGCCTACGAATTCCACCAGTCCCGTGCCGATGAGGTTGCGCACGCCTTCCACGTCGCTCATGATGCGCGACACCAGCAGGCCGCTGCGATTGGCGTCATAGAAAGTTACGGAGAGGCGGCCCACGTGCCGCTGCACTTCCTGGCGCAGATCCGCGATCATGCGCTGCGCCGCCTTCGAGAGCAATTGAGTGTTGGAGAAGGAAGTGATGGCCTGAACGAACGTGGCAACAAAAACCGCCACCACCAGCGGCATCAGCTTGTCGCTCTGGTGCCTGCGGAGCACCAGGTTGACGAACGGCCGGGAAACGTAGGGCAACGCCAGGCCCGCGACGCGATTGATGGCGACCAGCACCAGGCCCAGGAGCAGCAGCCACTTCCGTGGCCGCACCAGCCTCCAGATCTCAGGCATCGCCTTGCGGAAATCCGTCTTCTTTTTAGGCGCATCCGCGCCTGCACGTGCGCTGCGCCCGTGCGGCGTCCGCTCGGCCCGCATTCCCATGCCCATTCCGCCGCGCACAGTGCCCATGCATCTATTCCTGGCGTGACCTGCGATTTTCGATGAACGAGCGCACGCAAAGATTCACATAAATCAGCAGCAGGCCGGCCATGGTCAGCTGCGCCGCCAGCGCCTTGGCATCGGGAGACTCGCCGAGAGAGCGCGCGTGTCCGTACTCGTGCAAAGCCGAGGCCACGGCCCCAATGAATCCGATCAGGCCCACGGTCACGTTGATGTGGGAAAAGATTTTGCGCCGGGTCTCGCTCGGACTGATGGAAAGAAACCCTCCAATTCCCAGCGCCAGCCCGAAGTACGCGGGAATCAGAGCCGTTGGATGCTGGTGGCCGGTGCCAAAGAAAGCCACCAGGCCGACCGCGATCAGAAGAATTCCGAAGACGATCGTCACCTTCGCCATGCCTGGCCTCCACTCCGCCGCACGGCCAGAATATCAGTTGGCAGTTGAAAGTGGTCAGCGGCCAGTGGTCAGCGGCCAGTGATCAGTGGTCAGTGATCAGTGGTCAGTGGTCAGGAGACAGCGATCTGTTCCCTGTTCACCGCCGTCACCTCTGAATCCGCGCCGACCCTCCCTTGGCGAACGCACGCACCTGGTCGAGCGTGGCCATGGTGGTGTCGCCCGGGAACGTGGTCAGCAGTGCACCGTGCGCCCAGCCCAGCCGCAACGCCTCTTCCGGCGCCTCGCCGTTCAGGAGCCCGTAGAAAAAGCCGGCCGCAAATCCATCGCCGCCGCCCACGCGGTCGTAGACGTCGAGCTCCGCCGTCGGCGCCGTGTAGGCCTTCCCATTTACCCAGGCCACCGCGCCCCAGGTGTGGCGATTGGTCGAGTGCACCTCGCGCAGCGTCGTGGCCACCACCTTCGCCTGAGGAAGCTTCTTCACCACCCGGTCGATCATGGCGAAGAACAGGCTCGGATCGAGCTTCGACTTCGCCTCAACCTCCGGCCCCGGAATCCCCAATCCCTTCTGCAAATCTTCTTCGTTGCCCACCAGCACGTCCACGTTCTCGACGATCTTCCCGATCGTCTCCACTGCGCGGTCGATGCCGCCTGAGACCTTCCAGAGCTTCTCGCGGAAATTCAGATCGAACGAAGTGACCGCGCCCGCGGCCTTGGCTTCTCTCATCATCTCCGCGGCCAGCGCGGCCGTGGTCGGCGAGAGCGCGGCAAACAATCCTCCGCAATGAACCCAGCGCACGCCCTGAGAAAAAATCCCTTTCCAGTCGAAATCGCCCGTCTTCAGTTGCGCCGCTGCTTCATTGGCGCGGTTGTAAAACACCACCGGCGGCCGCACCCCGTAACCGCGGTCGCTGTAAACCGTCGCCATATTCGGGCCGGTGGCGCCGTTGTGCTCAAAATGTTTGTAGATCGGCTTCACGCCCATCGCACGCACGCGCTCGGCAATCAAGTCGCCGATTGGATAATTCACCATCGCCGTCGCGATCGCCGTCTTCATCCTGAAGCAATCCGAGAGATTCGCGGCCACGTTGAATTCCCCGCCGCTCACATGAATCTTGCACTCCGTTGCCTTGCGAAACGGGATGATTCCCGGATCGAGCCGGTGGACGATTCCGCCCAGCGCCAGAAAATCCAGTTCCCCCTCCTGCGGAATCTTCAATCCGTCGCTCATTACACTCGATCCTCGCTCGCCTTCCGGAATCTTTCTGTCCCGTGCGCCCCTGCCCGTCAACCCGCCTGCGCCGCTACCTGCTTCACATCGTGCAGCACCTGGTCCGGCGTCCACTCGTTGCCGGGATAAAACTGCGCCACCTTGCCGTGCGGCCCGATCAGCGTGGTCGAGAGGGTGTGCGTAATTGTGTCGTTCGCGCCATACGTCACGCCCACATCGAAGTACTCCGCCATCTTCTTGAGCTCCGCCTTCTGCGGCACCGCAAAATCCCAGTGGGCGAACGCGCTCTTTGCGTCGCTGCCGATATACGTTGCTCCGTATGCGCGCAGGCGCGCCGGGGTATCGTGATCCGGATCGAAGCTCACGCACAGCAGATGCGTCTCTTTATATAAGGAAGGATCCGAGGCGAGCTGTTTGTTGATCACGGCAAAGTTGTGCGTCACCAGAGGGCAGAAATTCGGCAGCGGGCAGCGCGTATAGATAAACGTGAGCAGCAGCGTCTTGCCGCGAAACTGATCGAAATGAATCACCCGCCCGTCCTGGTTGCGCAGCGCGAAATCCGGGACAGTATCGCCCGGCGCCGGCACGTGAAAAATCTCTGTCGGCCGGTAATCGGGCTTTGCCTGCGCAATCACCACGATCTGATCGAGAGCAATTTCTGCGTCGCTGCCTTGCGGCACAATCAAATCGGCCGTGATCTCGTCTCCCGGATGCAACTCGCTCAAGATCCCCGGATTTTTCAGCTTGTAAGGCATCGTCATGGCGTCCATGAAGCCGGGAATCGCCTCATGCGCCACCGTCACCTCGCCCGATGCCGCATTGGTGGCGATTACTTTGCCGCGCAGGTGGTAGACTTTCGCCCCCGCATCCTGCACACTCGCCGGCTCTGCCGGGGGCCCGGAATGGCATCCGGCCAATGCTGCCAGAAACAGAAATGCACCGAAACAATAAATCCGCATCACGCACTCCAGTGTACAACCGTGAACCGGCCGCATTCGTCCCGTTCCCCATTGTTCCCGCATTCCACCGCTGCGAATGAGGAGCGATCCTCTCAGATTTGCAAATTGGCAGCGGTGACGATCTCTGCGGTATAACGCTGGAATGGGAGTTCAATCGAACGCCGGGCCCGCGCCGCAATCCCGCCCGGAAGCGCGCCACGAGCCGTGGCTGGACGAAAGTCTCTCTGGCGGAAGCATCGTCGTCGCTTCCTCCGAGCGCGCCGCTCGTGCTCTCACGTTTGCTTATCACCGCGCGCGGCGGGCCCAGGGCCTCACCGCGTGGCCCGCTCCCGCCATTCAGCCCTGGGACAGCTTCATCCGCGAGGCCTGGCTGCAGCGCACTCCGGATGCGCGCATGATCCTCAGCGCATTGCAGGAGCAATGGCTCTGGAGCGAGATCATCGCCGCGGACAAGAGCGCGCCCTCACTCCCCGGGCCACTCAACCGCATCGCGAAGCTGGCCATGGACGCCCACCGGCTTCTCTGCTTCTACACTCCGCGCTTTCTCAGTCCCCGCTCACGGGCCGCGTGGCAGCAGGATGCCGCAGCCTTCAGCCGCTGGCTCTCGGCCTTCGACGACGCCTGCCGCAGCGGTGGTTCCGTGAGCGCTGCGCGCCTGCCCTTCGAACTTCTGCCTGCGCTGGCAAACGATCTTTCCGCGCGCTCTCCCCTCGTCCTCGCCGGCTTTGATCGCACGCTGCCCATCCAGCGCGATGTTTTCGCCGCCTGGGGAAGCTGGCGCGAAGCCCCGAGCGGGCAACGCGCGGATCGCGTTGCCTTTTATCGCGTCCCCGATGCAACCGCGGAACTCGCGGCCTGCGCACTCTGGTGCGCGGAGCGGTTGAGCGCGTCTCCCCATGCGCGCCTGCTCGTCATCACCCAGGAAGCAGCCGCGCGCCGCGGCGAGATCGAACGCGCATTCTCGCGTTTTCTCTCGAAGGCCAGCGACTCCGCCGGCTTTTCGCCCCCTTTTGAGTTTTCGCTCGGCATCCCGCTCAGTCAGGTTGCTCTCGCTCGAAGCGCGTTGCTGGTTCTGCGCTGGACCGGTGCGCCGATTGAAGAGCACCAGCTCGACTGGCTCATCTCCGACGGCCACCTTGCTGCAAATGGCGAGGAGTCCCGCGTCCTTGCCGCGTTCATGCGCGCTCTGCGCCATCGCGGCCTTGAGCGCACCCACTGGCCCCTGCGCGACTTCATCCGCCAGAACGTGCAGCCATCCCTTCCCGCGGCCTGGATTGCTCGCTTGATGCACGCTCAACAGCGGCTCCACGAATTCAACATTGCTCATGGAGCCGCACGCCGGAATGGCGCCACGGCAAGCCCGCTGGCCTGGGCGGAGTTAGTCCCGCGCCTTCTTGAGAGCGCAGGCTGGCCGGGCGGCCGCGCTCTCACGAGCGCCGAGTTCCAGGTTTTGCGCCGCTGGGAACACGCCGTCGACGCCTGTGCCTCGCTGGGTTTTACTGGCGGGCAGGTAAGCTGGGACGCTTTCCTTGTCTCGCTCGAGCGCACTCTGAGCGAGACGCTCTTCGCGCCCGAATCGGAAGACGCGCCGATTCTCATCGCCGGCCCCGCGGAGTCGGCCGGTCTCGAGGCCGACGGCATCTGGTTTTTGGGCGCGAGCGAAGATGCATGGCCTGCCGCCGGCGCGCGGCATCCTCTTCTCCCCTTCGAGGTGCAGCGCGAGGCCGAGACGCCTCACGCCTCCGCGCAACTCGACTGGCGCGTGGCCGAAGCGGTAACCCATCGCCTGCTCCGTTCCGCGCCCGAAATCCACTTCAGCTACTCTCGCATGGCGGAAGGCGTCGAGTCCCGCCCCTCGCGCCTGATCCTCAATGCCGCCGGCGCGCCGCGGGACCTGCCCGCCGCGTTCCTCGCGCCGCCCGCACCGGATGCGCGCACGCTTTGGATCGAAGACCTCAGCCGTGTTCCCTTCCGCGGCGGCGCGCTTGGCGGCGGCGCCAAGGTGCTCACCGCGCAATCGCAATGTCCCTTCAAGGCCTTCGCCGTTGCGCGCCTGGGCGCCGAAAGCTGGGAACCCGCGCAGGCCGGACTCACGCCAAGGCAACGCGGCGATCTTCTCCATCACGTCCTGCATTCCATATGGAGCGGCCCGCCCGGCGGTATTCGCGATCATGCCGATCTCCTCGCCCATCTCGACGACCTCGAGGCGTTCGTTCAGGGTCACGTGCAAACCGCATGCGCCCAAAAGGCGCCCTCGGCCGCGCGAGACGCCATGCCGCCCGCTTATCTTGCCCTCGAAGAGACGCGCCTCACAACACTTGTCGTCGAGTGGCTTCGCTATGAAGCCGCGCGCGTCCCGTTCACCGTGGTGGATACGGAGCTCAAAGCCGACGTCGAAATCGCCGGGCTCGACCTGCATCTGCGTCTTGACCGCGTTGACCGCCTCATCGACGGTTCGCTGCTCGTCATCGACTACAAGACCGGCAACGTGACCCCGAAATCCTGGGATCTTCCCCGCCCCGATGATGTGCAGTTGCCGCAGTACGTCTGTTTCGCTCTCCATTCTGCCGAAGCCGCTGCGGCCGGTCTGGTCTTCGCCAGGCTGCGCGTTGGCCATCCCGAATTCGCTGGCCGCGTGTTCGACGCCAACCGCCGGCTTCTTCAAAGCCTCGGCAGCCGGAAGGCGCTGGTAAAGGATCCGCTCACCGCCGAGGCGCTCCGGAATTGGCGCGACTTCATCGCCAGAATGGCAGCCGAATTCATTGAGGGCCGTGCGGAGGTCGATCCGCGCGACTATCCGAAGACCTGCGAGCGATGCGGACTCGAGACCCTCTGCCGCATCAGCGAATTCCGCATGCAGCGGGATCTCGAGGGCGAAGTAGAGGAAGACGAAGAGGAGGCCGGCATTGCGTGAAACGGTCTCCAGGATTGCCTCACCGCCCGATCAGCCGCAGCGTGAGCGCGCCCTCCATCCCGCACGATGCGTACTGGTGCGCGCGCCGGCGGGCTCGGGAAAAACCGATCTGCTCACGCGGCGGTTCCTGCGTCTTCTCGGCGAAGTCGGCGACCCGCGCCAGATCGTCGCCATCACCTTCACCAGGGCCGCCGCTGCGGAGATGCGCAACCGGATTCTTGCCGAGCTCGAGAGCGCCGCCGGCGGCGAATCCCGCAACACTGAACTCGACGAATTCTCCATGCCTGCGCTCGCCGCCCGCGCCCTTGCCCGCTCCCGCGCGCTCGCCTGGAACCTTATCGAGCTTCCCGCACAACTGCGCATCTCCACCATCGACTCCTTCTGCCGCGAACTTTCCGTGCAGCGACCGCTGCTCTCCAGCCTCGGCGGCACACCCGACATCGACGAGCACCCGAGCCAGCTTTACCGGCGAGCGGCACGGCGAACGCTGCAGGCGATCGACAAGGGAGACGCCTCCCTGCGCCAGGCTGTCGGCGCGCTTCTCCTGTGGCGCGACAACGGCTGGCGCGAAATCGAAGACCTGCTCGTCGATATGCTCGAGCAACGCGACCGCTGGATGCGCGACTTTGTCGTCGGATCCCGTCTTGATTGGGACGAGGTGCGCAGTCGGCTCGAGACTCCTTTTCGCAACGCCGTCCGCAGCGCCCTCACGCAGTTGAGCGAGTTGCTCGATCGCGCGCCCGGCGCGCGCGAAGAAATTCACGCTCTGGCCCGCTTTGCCTGTGCGCAAACGAGTGACGCCCTGCACCGCGAGCTGGCAGAGCTGGCCGAGTTCCCCTGCCCGCCATTCGATCATCCGGACACTCTGGAAGAGGCGCGCCAGGCCTGCATCTGCGTCGCCAACCTGCTGCTCAAGAAAGACGGCGAATTTTTCAACAAGGTCGATAAGCGCCACGGCTTCCCCGCCGGCGCAACGGCTGAGACCGCCCGCTTGAAGAATCTCATCGGCGATCTTTCCGCGCTTCCCGGCCTCGAAGCCGCTCTGGCGGCAATCCGCGAGCTTCCCCCGCCGCGCTACACAGAGGAAGACTGGCGCATTATCCAGGCCTGCTTTCTGCTTCTGCGCCGCGCCGCCGCGGAGCTGCAGGTCGTCTTCGCGGAGTCCGGAATCGCGGACTATGTGGAGGTGGCGCAGATCGCCGAGGCCGTGCTCCAGGGCGAAAGCGAGATACCCGGCGACGCAGCGCTCGCCCTTGCCGACGAAATCCATCACCTGCTCGTCGACGAGTTTCAGGACACCAGCCGCCGCCAGCATGAGTTGCTCGCGCGCCTCATCGCCGCGTGGCCAGAGCGCGAAGGCCGCACCTGTTTCGTCGTCGGCGATCCCATGCAGTCCATCTACTTCTTCCGCGACGCGGACGCCGAGCTCTTTCCCCGCGTGGAGAAATTCGGCCTCGAGATTCCCGGCGACCTTCCCTGGCGATTTGAATCCGTTGCGCTCTCGGCCAATTTCCGCACTTGCGCTCCCCTGCTGCAAACGCTGAACGAAACCTTCGCCAAGGTCTTCGCAGTCGAAGACGGCAGCGGTGTCCGCTTCGCCGCAGCAGAACCGGCGCGCAGCGAACTCCCCGCGCGCCCGCTTTCGCTTGCAGCCGATTGCGGTCCGTTCATGAAGCTGCACCTCGCCTTCATGCCCGACAGTCCTCGTGCCGGTTCCGCCGGCGAGCGAAAAAGCATCCTCGAGGCACGCGAGGCTGCCCACGAAAAGCAGATCGCCGAAATCGTCGCGCTGATCCGTTCCCACCTGCAGCCCATGAACGAAGCGCGCGAAGGCAACCTGCGCATCGGCAACGAGAAGGAAAAAAAGAAGTACCGTATCGCCGTTCTGGGCAGCACGCGGAGAGCCCTGGCGCCCGTCGCCGCCGCTCTCCGGGAGGAAAACATCGCCTTTCGCGCCGTCGATCTCGAACCGCTCAAGGATCGCCCTGAAGTCCTCGATGCCCTCGCCCTGGCGCGCGCGCTGCTCAATCCTCAGGATCGCGTGGCCTGGCTGGGCGTGTTGCGCGCCCCCTGGTGCGCCCTCGCACTCGAAGACTTGCATCGGCTCACCAGCGCGGACGATCCGGCGCTGCGCGAGCGCGCGGTCCCCGATCTTCTCGCCGAGCGCATGGATCTGCTGGGCGTGGAACCGCGCGCTGCCGTTGAGCGTGTTTTCGACGCCTTCGAGTCAGCGCAGCGCCTCCGCGCCGCGCAACCCTCGGCCGCGCTTGGCGCGTGGCTTGAGCAGGCGTGGCTCGTGCTTGGCGGCGGGCACTGCGTCGATGCGGCCGGAAGGGCCAATCTTCAACTATTGTGGCGAGCCCTCGACGCGCTTCCCGAGGGTGAGCAGGACCTGCTCGGCCCCGCGCTTGACGCCGTGCTCGAAAAACTCACCGCGCTTCCCGATCCCGAATCCGATGAAAATTGCGGGGTGCAGCTGATGACCATCCACAAGGCCAAAGGCCTTGAGTTCGAGATCGTCATCGTGCCCGAGCTCCAGTTCGTACCCAAGCTTCACGAGCCCAAGTTGCTTTCCTGGCTTGAGCGCGGCCTCGCCGAGCCCGATGAATCCGGCGGGCCCACAGAGTTCCTCGTCGCGCCCATCGCTGCCAAAGGCGCTGACAGCGGCCTTACGCGGCGTTGGGTCGACCGCGAGCGGCGGGGGCGCGAACATCAGGAGCTGCGTCGCCTCTTGTACGTAGCCGCTTCGCGTGCGCGGGAGGAGTTGCATCTCTTCGCGCGCCCTGCCTGCAAGACCGCGAAGGACGGCTCGCTCCTCCTCCGCGATCCGCGGGAAAGCCTGCTGGCCACGGCATGGCCCGCGCTCGAGCCTGAAATTCGCCGCAGCTTCGACGCGTGGCGCACGCAGGCTGCCGCACCGCTCGTGGCCATCGCCGCCGCTGCAGAAGAGGCGCAGCCGCGCGCTTCCGCCTTGCAGGGAACCTTCCTCCGCCGTCTCCCGCCAGGCGCCTTCGAATCGAATCCAAACATGGCAACAGCGTCTTCCGCGCCGGCCATCGCCGGGTTCGGCCAGCTCTATGAGCGCCACGAGGGCGGCCAGCGGTCGCGCGCCCTCGGCCACGCGGTGCACGCGCTGCTCGAAGAGACTGCGCGCCTGCGCGCGTCCTTCGATTGGGACGCGGTGCGCACCGCGCTGCCGCGGTTTGCTTCCCGCATTGCTGCGCAG
>JASHTS010000170.1 GCA_030040425.1 Acidobacteriaceae bacterium
GCCGGAGTTGCGCACGGCGAAGCGTTCGCCGGCGATGCCGTTCAAAAACACCTCGCCGCCGGTGGCGCCATAAAGCACCACGTTGCCCACCAGGATGCTTTCCTCGGGAAGGAAGCTCGAGGTCTTGGGCGGATAGGCGATGATGCGCCCGCCGGAGAGCCCCTTGCCCAGGTAATCATTGGCGTCGCCTTCGAGCTCGAGGGTTACGCCCGAGGGCACGAACGCGCCGAAGCTCTGCCCGGCCGAGCCGGTGAAGCGGAAGTGAATGGTGCCGTCGGGCAATCCATCCGATCCGTAGCGCCGCGCAATCTGCCCGCCCAGCATCGCGCCCACGGTGCGATGCACGTTGCGAATGGCGAAGCTGGCCTTGACCGGCTTCTTCGACTCGAGCGCCGGCGCTGCCTTGGCGATCATCGCGTGATCGAGCGCGCGATCGAGCCCGTGATCCTGGCAGGTGGTGCGACGCCGCGCCACGCGGGAGGGCAGTTCGGGTACGTAGAGAATCGAGGAGAGATCGATGCCCTTCGCCTTCCAGTGCGCATCCGCAATCGATGCGTCGATCCTGTCCACGTGGCCCACCATCTCGTCGACAGTGCGGAAGCCGAGCTTGGCCATGTGCTGGCGCACCTGCTCGGCGATGAAGAAGAAGAAATTGATTACGTGCTCGGGCGTCCCGGTGAAGCGCGCGCGCAGCACCGGATCCTGCGTGGCGATGCCCACCGAGCAGGTGTTCAGGTGGCACTTGCGCATCATGATACAGCCCATGGCGATCAGCGGCATGGTGGCAAAGCCGAATTCTTCCGCGCCCAGCAGCGCGGCGATGGTCACGTCGCGGCCGGTCTGCAATTTGCCGTCGGTCTGCACGCGGATGCGGCTGCGCAGGTCGTTCAACAGCAGCACCTGCTGCGTCTCGGCGAGACCCAGCTCCCAGGGCAGCCCCGCATGCTTGATGGAGCTCAGCGGCGAAGCGCCCGTGCCGCCGGTGTCGCCGGAGATGAGCACCACGTCCGCATGCGCCTTCGAAACGCCTGCAGCCACCGTGCCCACGCCCACTTCGGACACCAGCTTGACCGCGATGCGCGCCTGCGGATTCACGTTCTTGAGGTCGTAGATCAACTGCGCCAGGTCTTCGATCGAATAAATATCGTGGTGCGGCGGCGGCGAAATCAGTCCCACGCCGGGAATCGAGTGCCGCGTCTTCGCGATGACCTCATCCACCTTGTACCCCGGCAACTGCCCGCCTTCGCCGGGTTTCGCGCCCTGCGCCATCTTGATCTGCAGCTCGTCTGCGTTGACCAGATAATTCGTGGTCACGCCGAAGCGCCCGCTCGCCACCTGCTTCACCGCGCTGCGCCGCGAGTCGCCGTTGGCATCCGGCTTGAATCGCGCCTCGTCCTCGCCGCCCTCGCCGGTGTTCGACATGCCGCCCAGCCGGTTCATGGCGATGGCCAGCGTCTCGTGCGCCTCTTTGGAAATCGATCCGAAGCTCATCGCGCCCGTGGTGAATCGCTTCACGATCTCTTTCGCCGGCTCAACCTCTTCGATCGGAATCGGAGTCTCCGCATACTTGAGCTTCATCAGTCCGCGCAGCGTGGAGAGATTGCGGTTCTGATCGTCGATGAGGTCGGTGTACTCCTGAAACGTGGTTGCGCTGTTGGCGCGCACCGCATGCTGCACCTTGCTGATGGTCAGCGGATTCAGCAGGTGATACTCGCCGCCCTCGCGGAACTGGTATTGCCCGCCGACCACGAGGTCGGTTTCCGAATCCGTCAGCGGCTGGAAGGCGTACGCGTGCTTGAGCTGCGCCTCGCGCGCCAGCACACCCAGGCCAATGCCTTCGACGCGCGACGCGGTGCCGGGAAAATACGCCTCGACGAGCGACTTGTTCAGGCCCACCGCCTCGAACACCTGCGCCCCGCGATAGCTCTGCAGCGTGGAGATGCCCATCTTGGAGATGGTCTTGAGCAGCGCCTTGTTGATGGCCTTGATGAAGTTTTTCTCCGCGTACTCGGCCGTCATCTTTTCGGGCAGCATGTTGCGCCGCTTCAGGTCGTGGATGGTCTCGATGGCCAGGTACGGATTGATGGCGCTCGCTCCGTAGCCGATGAGCAGGGCAAAGTGCATCACCTCGCGCGGCTCACCGCTCTCGATAATCAGCGCCACCTGCGTGCGCGTCTTGTCGCGCACCAGGCGGTTGTGCACCGCGGCCATGGCCAGCATGCTGGGGATGGGTGCATAGTTCGCGTCCACGTTGCGGTCCTGCAAAATCAGCAGCGTGTAGCCGTTGCTCACGGCGTAGGCGGCGCGGTTGCTCAGGTCGTCGAGCGCGTGCTTCAGGCCGGCTTCGCCATCGGCGGCGCGGAAGAGCGCGGGCAGCGTGATCGCCAGCAGGTCGCCGGAAGAGACGCGACGCAGCTTTTCCAGATCGCGATTGCTCAAAATCGGATGCGGCAGCTTGAGCGTGTGACAGTTTTCCGGCGCCTCGTCCAGAATGTTCCGCTCCGTGCCGATGTAGCTGATGAGCGACATCACCAGCTCTTCGCGAATGGGATCGATGGGAGGGTTCGTGACCTGCGCGAACAGTTGTTTGAAGTAGTTGAACAGCGGCTGCGGCCGGTCGCTCAGGCAGGCGAGCGGCACGTCCGTTCCCATCGAGCCCACCGGCTCTTCGCCCTTGGCGGCCATGGGCAGCAGCAGGATGCGCAAGTCCTCTTCGCTGTAACCGCAGGCGCGCTGGCGCCGCAGCAGCGTCTCGGGATTCGACCCGATCACGCGCGCCGGTTCCGGCAACTGCTCGAGCATCACCTGTTGCTGCTTGAGCCATTCGGCGTACGGCTTACGGCTGGCAAGCTCTTTTTTGATGTCCGCATCGGAGATAATCCGTTGCTTGACCGTGTCCACCAGGAACATGCGTCCCGGCTGCAGGCGGCCCTTCTTCTGGATGTCCTCGGGCGGCACTTCGATGACGCCGGCTTCGGAGGCCAGCACCACCAGGTCGTCCTTGGTCACGATGTAGCGTCCAGGACGCAGCCCGTTGCGGTCGAGTGTGGCGCCGATGACTTTACCATCCGTGAACGCGATAGCCGCCGGGCCGTCCCACGGCTCCATCAGCGAAGCGTGGTACTCGTAAAAGGCGCGCTTGTCCTCGTCCATGTCGGGATTGCCGGCCCAGGCCTCGGGAATCAGCATGGCCATCACGTGGGGCAGGGAACGGCCGGATTGATAGAGAAACTCGACGGCGTTGTCGAGCGAAGCCGAGTCGCTTCCGTCCGGCATCACCACCGGATAAAGATCGTCGATCCTGCCTTCGTATACCGGGCTGTTCAGCACCGACTGCCGCGCGTTCATCCAGCTGATGTTGCCCTTGATGGTATTGATCTCGCCGTTGTGCGCCACGTAGCGGTAGGGATGGGCCAGCTTCCAACTCGGAAACGTATTGGTCGAGAAGCGCTGGTGAATCAGGGCCAGCGCGCTCGCCACCAGCGGGTTCGCCAGTTCGAAGTAGAACTTCTCGATCTGCGGCGCCAGCATCAGCCCCTTGTAGATGATGGTGCGGCAGGAGAACGAAGGAACGTAAAACGTCTCCTTGTCCTCGATGTCGGACTCGGCAATCTCATTTTCCGTGCGCCGGCGCACGCGGTAAAGCAGACGCTCGAAGGTCTCCTCGTCCATCCCCGCCGGCCGGCTTACGAACAACTGTTCGATGTAAGGCTGCGAATTCCGGGCCACGCGCCCGATGGCGTCGCCGTTCACCGGCGTGTCGCGCCAGCCCAGGACACCCAGGCCCTCCTCTTTGGCGATGCGCTCAAAGACGCCCTCGCACTGGAGCCGGCTGTGCCTCTCCACCGGCAAAAAGCACATGGCCACGCCGTAAGCGCCCTCTTCGGGCAGCTTCATTCCAATCTCGCCGCACTCGCGCGCAAAGAACGCATGCGGAATCTGAATCAGAATCCCGGCGCCATCGCCCGTCTCCGGATCGCATCCCGCCGCTCCGCGATGGGTGAGGTTGATGAGCACCTCCAGGCCCTTGCGGATAATCTCGTGGCTCTTCTCGCCGCGGATGTTGGCGACCAGTCCCATGCCGCAGGCATCGTGCTCATTCTGCGGGTGATAGAGACCTTGCGGTTCAGGTGCGCGGAAGCGACGATTGGTGGTTTCCATGGCAGCCTTTTCCGTTCAAGTTTTAATGCGGATCGCCTCCTGCACTCCGGGGACACCAACCCTTTGCGGTTCCGTTCCCTGGAAATCGCCTGGTGCTTGAAGCGAAAGGTTTTCGTGAGCCAAGTCCGGCCGCATCCGGAACTTCACTTATTAATATAGCGAAAAATGCCGTAAATCGCAGGCGATCGTTGAAGAAAGTGGGCGGCAAGCGGGGTTTGGCACTCCCCACAAACCTTGCCCGGTCCTAGAACGCTTGTTTTGTGGCATATACTGTGCCTCAGGGAATGAGTTCATTCGATTCGATCCTGGTTACCGGCGGCGCCGGATTTATCGGCTCAAACTTTGTTCTGAGCTGGCTTGAGGCCGGTCGCGGACCCCTGCTTAACCTTGACCTGCTCACCTACGCCGGCAACCCGGCCAATCTCGTCTCGCTCGAGGGCGACCCGCGCTATACCTTCGTCCGGGGCGACATCTGCGATGCTGAGCTGGTGGGCAGCCTGTTGCGCCAATACCGGCCGCGGGCCATCGTCCATTTTGCCGCAGAAAGCCACGTCGACCGTTCCATCGCCTCGCCCGAGGCCTTCGTCCGCACCAACGTGCAGGGAACCTTTGTCCTTCTCGAGCAAGCCCGCGCCTATTGGACCAGCCTGAACGAGTCCGACCGCACCGCCTTCCGCTTCCTTCACGTCTCCACGGACGAGGTCTACGGTTCGCTTGCTCCCGGAGATCCGGCGTTTTCCGAGACCACCGCCTACGCGCCCAACAGCCCTTACGCTGCCTCCAAGGCCGGCTCCGACCACCTCGCCCGCGCTTACTTCCACACGTTTCACCTGCCCGTGCTTGCCACCAACTGCTCCAACAACTACGGCCCGTTTCAGTTTCCGGAAAAGCTCATCCCGCTCATGATTCTCAACGCCCTCGAAGGCAAACCGCTGCCCGTCTACGGCGACGGCATGAACGTGCGCGACTGGCTGTTTGTGGAAGACCATTGCGCCGCCATCCGCACCGTGCTCGCCGAGGGCCGTCCCGGCGAGACCTACAACATCGGCGGCAGCAGCGAGCGCGCCGACATCGATGTGGTGCGCACCATCTGCGACCTCGTGGACGAATTGCGGCCCTCTGAAGTCGACGCCGCGCCGCGCAGAAGGCTCATCACGTACGTCGAGGACCGTCCCGGCCACGACCGCCGCTATGCCATCAATGCCTCGAAGATCACCCGGGAGCTGGGCTGGCAGCCGGTCGAGGTCTTCGAAAGCGGCCTGCGCAAGACCGTGCGCTGGTATCTTGAGAATGCCGGTTGGGTCGCGAGCGTGCGCACCGGCGCTTACCGCGAATGGATCGAGAAAAATTACGCCGCGCGCCCCGTCTTGTAAGCCCCCGTCTTGTAAGCTGGAACGCGTCTGCCCAGAGCCGGTGCGAACCGCTTCGGCGGAAAGGAATGCCATGCCTGTTGATTCCTGCATCCCGGTTATTCCGAGCGCGGACCTGGAGAAAAGCCTCCGGTTCTGGGTAGATGGACTGGAATTCTCCATGAGCTCGGAGATGCGCAAAGACGGGAAGCTGATCTTCTGCATGCTTCACCAGGGCGCAGTATGGTTCATGCTGAACCGGCGTGCGGGGAACCCGGCGAAGCCGGAAAACTTCGAGGGCATACGGCTCTACTGGTCGCCGAGGGATATACGTGAAACCAGGGAGCGGCTGAAGCGCCTTGGATATGCTGTTTCAGAGTTCGAAGATCGGGAATACGGCCGAACCGAATTTTTTCTGACGGACGACGACGGCTACTCGCACTGCTTTGGTGTCCCAACTCAAGCTTAAGCTTCCTCTGAAGGTTGAAGAACCGACTTATGAAAGGAATCATTCTCGCCGGCGGCTCGGGGACGCGGCTCTATCCGGTCACGCATGTCGTGTCCAAGCAGCTTCTGCCGGTCTACAACAAGCCGATGATCTACTACCCTTTGAGCACGCTCATGCTCGCTGGTTTGCGCGAGATCCTTGTCATCTCCACGCCGCAGGACACGCATCGCTTTGCCGATCTGCTCGGCGACGGCCGACGCTGGGGTCTCGAGATCAGCTACGCCGTGCAGCCCAAACCCGAAGGACTCGCGCAGGCCTTCCTCATCGGCCGCGACTTCATCGCGGGCCACACCAGCGCGCTGGTGCTCGGCGACAACATCTTTTACGGCCAGGGATTCTCGCGCCAGCTGCAGAAGGCGGCCAGGCTCGAGCGCGGAGCCACCGTCTTTGCCTACCCGGTCGAGGACCCGCAGCGTTACGGCGTGGTTGAATTCGACGCGCACGGCCGCGTCCTCAGCCTCGAAGAAAAACCCAAGGTCCCCAAGTCGCGCTACGCCGTCACCGGGCTCTATTTTTACGATCGCGATGTGGCCGACCGCGCCGCTTCGCTCCAGCCCTCGGCGCGCGGCGAGCTCGAAATCACCGACCTGAATCGTCTTTACTTCGAAGCCGGCACGCTCAACGTCGAGATCATGAGCCGCGGCATGGCCTGGCTCGACACCGGCACCCACGACTCGCTGCTCGACGCCGCGCTCTTCGTGCACACCATCGAGCGCCGCCAGGGCCTCGACATCGCCTGCCCGGAAGAGATCGCTTATCGCCAGGGCTTCATCGACGCGCAGCAACTGGAGGCGTTGGCGCATCCTATCGCCAAGAGCGGCTATGGCCAATACCTGCTGGCGCTGCTGCGCGAACCCTACTTCGGCGCCCGGGGCCCTGCATCATGAAGGTCGAAAAAACCAGCCTGCCGGACGTGCTCCTGCTCACCGCAACTGTGCACCGCGACAGCCGCGGTGCGTTCTTCGAGAGCTTCAACCGCCATGCCATGGCAGAGGCCGGATTGCCCATCGACTGGGCCCAGGACAATTTTTCCCAATCGCGCAGGAACGTGCTGCGCGGTCTTCATTATCAGATCACGCAGCCGCAGGGAAAGCTGATCTGGGTGGCGCACGGCGCCGTGCTCGATGTGGCCGTCGATCTGCGTCTCAGCTCGCCCACCTTCGGCCATCATGTGGCTTTCGAGCTCGCCGGCGGAAGCGGGCACATGCTCTGGATCCCACAAGGCTTTGGCCATGCTTTTCTGGTCCTGAGTGATGAAGCCGGCTTCTGCTACAAGGTCACGGATTTTTATTCCTCTGTGGGCGAGCGCACCATCCTCTGGAACGATCCGGACCTCGCCATTCCCTGGCCGGTCGCCGAGCAGGATGCCATTGTTTCTGAGAAAGACCGCAAAGGCGCCCGGCTGCACCACGCCGAAGTCTTCGCGTAGCCTGAAGATGATCGACCCAGCGACCGCCCATCAAATGGGAGGAGGTTTCATTGACCGTTGACCTGAGCCTGTTTTCTTCGTCCGCGCACGTCCGCCGCAAATCACCGGGCTCGTTGCCCTCGTTGCGCCGTTTCTGCCCGCGCGACGGGTCGGATCAACCCTCCGCCGCTTCGATGCACGCGCCCGACAACCACCTCGCCGAAGCCATCGGCAAGGTGCCCGAAGTGGCTCTCGCCTTCTGGATCATCAAAATCGCCGCCACCACCCTGGGCGAAACCGGCGGCGATTCGGTCTCCATGTCGCTCAATCTCGGCTACGCCACCAGCACGCTCATTTTTTTTGCTCTCTTCGCCATCGCAGTCACCGCGCAAATACGCGCCCGTCATTTCCATCGCTTTCTCTATTGGGCCGTCATCGTGGCCACCACGCTTACCGGCACCACCATGGCCGACTTCTCTGACCGCTCGCTCGGCATCGGCTATCCCGGCGGCTCGCTGCTCCTCTTGGCGCTGGTCATCGGTGCACTGGCCACCTGGCGCTTCACCATGGGGTCGGTCACCGTGAGCGACGTCACCACGCCCCAGGTCGAGATCTTCTACTGGGTCACGATTCTTTTCTCCAACACCCTCGGCACCGCACTCGGCGACTGGGTGGCCGACTCCGGCCCCGGCTACGAAGGCGGCGCGCTCATCTTCGCCGGCGCCATCGCCGTCGTCGCCCTCCTGTATTTCTTCACCCGCGCCTCGCGCACATGGCTGTTCTGGACGGCCTTCATCCTCACCCGTCCGCTGGGCGCCACGCTGGGAGATACCCTCACCAAGCCGCTTGCCTCAGGCGGCCTCGACCTCAGCCGCTATACTTCCTCGGCCGCGATCGCCGCTTTCATGATTCTCTGCATTCTCGCCTTTCCGCAGCGCGCCGGGGCGCATCCGGGAGCCAAGACCTCGGCAGGGTGACCCCGCGCACTGCGCGTCCCCAAGCTGCTCGAGATCGTAGACGGAACTGCGCTCATTTTCGGCCCACGGCCGCTCCGTCGAACGCCCCTCGCCTGAGTTATACTTACAGGGCGGGGCGCCTGCCCGCATCGCACTTTTCTTTCGGTTCGAGGTTCTCATGTCCGGCCACTCGAAATGGGCCACCATCAAGCACAAAAAAGGCGCGCTCGACGCCAAGCGCGGCAAGATTTTCACCCGTCTCATCAAGGAAATCACCATCGCCGCCCGCGCCGGCGGTGACCCCGACGGTAATCCCCGCCTGCGCACGGCCATCCTCGCCGCCAAGGCTGAAAACATGCCCGCCGACAACATCAAGCGCGCCATCCAGCGCGGCACCGGCGAGCTCGAAGGCGCCACTTACGAGGAAATCTCCTTTGAAGGCTACGGTCCCGGCGGCGTGGCCATGATCGTGGAAGTGCTCACCGACAACCGTAATCGCGCGGTGAGCGAAATCCGTCATACCTTCGCGAAGAACGGCGGCAATCTGGGCGAGTCCGGCTCCGTCAAATTCATGTTCTCGAAGAAGGGCCTCATCGCGATCGAAAAATCCGCCGCCACGGAAGAGAAGCTGATGGACATCGTGCTCGAGAGCGGCGGCGAGGACCTGAGCGACGAGGGCGATTCGTGGGAGATCATCACCGATCCGGGCGCTTATGAAACCGTTCTCGCCGCCGTCAAAGCCGCAAGCATCCCTACGGTGATGAATGAAGTCACCATGGTGGCCTCAACCTACACCAAGCTCGAGGGCCCCGCGGCCGGACAGATGCTTCGCCTGATCGAGGCCCTCGAAGACCTCGACGACGTGCAGAATGTTTACTCGAACTTCGACATGGACGCCGAGCAGATGGAGCACGCAGCCGGCTGAATGGAAGCGCGGCAGCACCCAGATGGCCGCCCGGACGTGGCGGCTTTTTTGTGGAAGAACCAGGAAGGCAGGGAGCAAGTGAGCAAGAGAACAAGGGAACGAGGGAGTGAGGGAACAAGAACCGCTGCACAGATGATTTGTGAAAGGGCATGACTCGGGTCGTGCGGCAAGGGCCCATGAAATCCGCGGCTTTGGCCCCTCAGGAATGCATTCTGATCGGCCCAAGGGGACGATGCAGACCACCAAAAGGACGAAGGCGGAAAGATTTTGAGGCAATTTCAGAGCGTTGTTTTCTTGCTGTTGATGATGAGTTGTGTAATGGCGTCGGCGCAGGCCGTAGACAGCACGGCGCCGCCGGTACACCGGGACCCGGACACCGCGGTCAGCGGGCCCGGCACTTCCGCAAGCTTCGATCCGGTTGCCGAGGTGCGCGACCAGCGCAGCTGGGAATACGGGCCCTTTCTCAACTGGGGCACGGGCGTGGGCAATCGCGACCACTTCAAATTTTTCTGGGGCGGCTTCGCGCTCTCCAAAACCATCTCGCCCGTCGTCCACGCCGGCATCTTGAGCGGCCAGTTCGAGTTCGGCGGCAACATCATGCCTCTGTGGCAGGCGTACACCCCGCCTCCCCACCAGCAGGAATACACCTGCGCCTACCCCAATGGGCAGCCGTTTGAATGTACGTTGCCCTATGGCGGCGGCACGTTTTACGGCGTCAGTCTCACGCCCGTCATTCTACGCTGGAACTTCCTCACCCACTCCCGCCGCATTCAGCCCTGGTTCCAGGGCGCGGGCGGGCTCATCTACACCACGCACAAGTTTCCGCCTAACCTCCTCAGCGGGCACATAACCGCTGATGGCGTGCCCCTGACCATCGACGGCGGCACCTGCGTGTGGAACTTTTCGCCGCAGGGCGGCTTTGGCCTGCACTTCTTCACCGCGGAAAAGCGCTCCATCGACCTGGAGGTGAGCGGCGTCCATATCTCATCCGCTTCGCTCGGCGACCGTAATCCCGGCGTGAACGCGAGCGTCCAGATACAGGTGGGCTACACTTTTTGGAGATAACGCGGCCGGAGGCAGAATGAGCGGGCCAGTTGTCGAGTGCGTTCCCAACTTTTCCGAGGGCTCCGACGCGCGCCGCGTGGAAGCCATCCTTGCCGCCATGGGGGGCGCCGGAGCTTCTCTTCTCGACTGGTCGATGGACGCCGATCACAACCGTTCCGTGGTCACCATCGCCGGCTCGCCGGCCTCTGTCGTCGAAGCTGCGATCCGTGGCGTGGGCAAGGCCGTCGAGCTCATCGACCTCACCCGCCAGCGAGGCGTCCATCCTCGCATCGGCGCCGCAGACGTCATTCCCTTTGTGCCCGTCTCCGGCGTCAAGCTGGAGCAGTGCGTTCTTCTCGCCCGCCAGGCAGGCCTGGAAATCTGGCGCCGCTTCGGTGTGCCCGTCTTCTTTTACGAGGCTGCCGCCGCGCGCCCCGACCGCGCCAATCTGGAAGAGGTGCGCCGCGGCCAGTTCGAGGGGCTGCGCGACTCCGTCACCAGGGACCCCTCCCGCCGTCCCGACCTCGGCGGTCCCGATCTGCATCCCACCGCCGGCGCCTGTGCCGTGGGCGCGCGCAAGTTTCTCGTCGCCTGGAACCTCTACTTCGATTCCTCTGACGTCTCCATCGTCCGCGCCATCGCCCGCGAGATTCGCGCCGCCTCGGGCGGTCTTCGCGGCGTCAAGGCCATGGGTGTGCTGGCCCACGGCCGCGCCCAGCTCTCCATGAACATCACCGATTTTGAGTCCACACCCATCTCCCAGGTCTATCGCCGGGTGGCGAGCCTGGCCGCCCGCCACCACGCCGCTATCGCCGGGGGCGAGATCATCGGCCTGATTCCCGAGGCCGCCTGTGAGCAGAATTCCGAGTGGATGCGTCAATTAAGTGGATTCGATCCGCGGCTCAAGATTCTCGAGCATCGGCTTGGGGCTCCGCTGCGCTGGCCTGACGGAAAATAAACGAGGTCGGCACTTGCTGAGGGTGGTACATCATCCCGCCGGGTCTATGACTTCCGTGCGGCAAAAACAAAGCGAAGACGGGTACAATCGGAAGTGCGTAGTGGCCGTTTTCGCTCGAATCCACACTGCACGCCGGTCTTTGGGATCGTTGGCCGGCTTCGGCCGCAAGTTCACGCGTTCGTTGGTTTGCCGGGAGGATGGAATTGTTCAAGTCACTGGTTCATATTTCGATAGCAGCTCTTTTGTTCGGCGCGGCCGCGTCCGCCTCGGCGGCACAGCTCTCCACGGACGCTCGCGGGGCCATTCCGCACGATGTGCAGCAGCTCGTCGTCATCGACTACCGCGCCATGCAGGACTCGCCCGCGGCCATGAATCTGCGCGATCGCGTCATGCCCCCCGAGCTCAAGCAGTTCGATGAGGCCCTGAAGAAGACCGCGCTCAGCGATCAGGGCACCATGGATCAGTACGTCGACGAACTCGCCTTTGCGCTTTTCCGTCCCAGCTCTTCCGGCTCCGGCAGCAGCAGCGACTCGCTCATGACGGTTGGCATCGCCCAGGGTCAGTTTCCCATGCAGGACATCGTGGCCCGGTTCAAAGCCCAGAAGCTGAAGCCCACCATGGTGCGCACCAACAGCGTCTATCCCATGACCAAGGCAGGCATGGTGCTCTGTTTCGTCGATCCCTCCACCATGATCTTCGGTGACAAGGATGCGGTCAGCAAGGCTCTCGATGCCCGCGACGGCCTCGCGCCCAGCATGCTCACCAACAGCAACATGATGAGCGCCATGCAGAGTGTCGACTCCAATCCGCTCTGGAGCATTCTCGACGACAAAGGCACGCAGACCATGATGGGCCAGTTGCTGGGCCAGGCCGGCTCAGCCACGGACTTTTCCACCGTGAGCAAAAAGCTGCAGGCCTCCTGGTACTCCATGGACTTCCAGCACGGCGTCAAGTTCGATCTCACCATCTCTACCGGCGACGCCTTCACCGCAGCCACGCTCTCCTCGCTCATGACCGCTGCCGTGATGGTCAAGAAGATGACCAGCAGCGATGCCGAAAAAGAAGCGCTGAACGATACCGCCATCTCTTCGAGCTCGAGCCAGCTCAACATCGCCTTCGCCAGCACCGACACGGAGTTTTCCACCCTCCTCCACTCGCCTTTGTTTGAGAGCATGGTGCACTGACCGGCGCTTGCCGTCATTTTAAGGCCCTATGCGACGTGGGCGCCGATCACGAGTGCGGCGTGAGCTCGGGATGAAACTCCACCTGGCCTCCGGGCAGAAGCACGATCTCCAGCCGTCCCTCCTGCCGCTCGTAGACCGTCGGCCCTGTCTTCTTCACTGCCTGGCGATTCGCGCCCGTGTACTGGATGGTCACCGGTCCGCTGCCCACCACGTCGAAGCGGTAATGAAAATCCGCGCCCGAGGCCAGGGCATCCGCGCCGAAGCTCGCGCTGGGATAATCCACTTCGAGCAGTTGCGCCGCGGCCCCGCTGCGATTTTCAATCGTCGTGTCGATGTGATACGAGTGGCAGCCAGCCATTGAAGCAATGGCAGGCGCCGATGCCGCGAAGATCAGCTTCCATAAAACTTGCCGGCTCACGCGTCTCTCCCGCCCTCGCCGCCCGGATTCGAGCCCTGCTTCCCCTCATGCGCCTTCAGCTGCGCCTCCAGGCTGTTCAGCCGCTTGACCAGATCCGGCAACCGCTGAAAGATCGCCACCGCGCGCAGCCACAATTTGTTGTCGAAGCCGGGCGAGCCGGAAACCATCTTGCCCGCGGGAATATCGTGCGAGATGCCCGTCTGTGCGGTGAGGATGGCGCCATCCCCTACGCTGCAATGGCCGGCCACGCCGACCTGCCCGGCTAGAATGGCGTTACTGCCCACCACCGACGAGCCGGCCAGTCCGGTCTGCGCGCACAGCAGCGTGTTCTCGCCCACGCGCGAGCCGTGCCCCACCTGCACCAGGTTGTCGATCTTCGTTCCGTCGCCGATCTCCGTCGCGCCGACCGTGGCCCGGTCCACGCAGGCGTTCGCCTGTACGTCCACGCGGCTGCCCAGCCGCACCGGCCCCGATTGCGGAATCTTCTCCCACACGCCCGCATCGCTTTTCGCGAACCCGAACCCATCCGCGCCCACGATGGCGCCGTTCTCCAGCGTCACATCGTCGCCCAGCACGCAATTCTCGCGCACCACCGCGTGTGCATGGGCAAAGAAGCGCCTGCCCGCCTGCACGCCCGCATACAGCACCACGTGCGGCAGCAACGTGGCCTGCGGACCCAGCCTCACCCGCTCGCCCACCACAGCGTACGCGCCGATATGCGCGCCTTCGCCGATCTCGGCCGTCGGATCGACAATCGCCGTCGCATGGATCCCCGGCGGATACGCCGGCGGTTGATAGAAAAATGCGAGCGCCCGCGCAAACGCGTGATACGGATTCCTGATCCGCAATGTGGCCGCTTCGATCTCCTGAAACTCCGGTTCCACCAGCACCGCAGCGGCGCGCGTGCTGCGCGCCAGCGCCGTGTACCGCGGGTTGGCCACGAAGGTGATCTCCGACGGTCCGGCTTCCTCAATTCCTTTGACGCCCGTGACCTCTCGATCCGCGTCGCCGCGCAGTTCCGCGCCCAGCCGGCTTGCCAATTCGCCTAACTTCATCAAAGAAAATTGTACCGGATGGCCGGCCGCCGAAGCCCGCGTCCCGCGCTCGCCAAAGCAACGCCGCGACGCTGTCTTCTAAGGCGCCGTTTGCGGCGTCGCCTGAAGAATCGGCGAGATCGGCGCGGACTCGCCGCCGGACACCGGAGCCTGCAGCGTGCGCGCGCCCGACTGCGCCGCATGCAGGGCAGCTCCGGGCCGGATGCCCAGCCACAGCGTCGTCCCCACCAGCAGCAGTAACGCCGCGCCTACGGCTATCCCCACCTCCGGCTTGGCCGGCGCAGGTCCTTCCGCCGCAGGGCTGGCGGCCACAACCGCCAGGCGCAGATAATACGCCGCCGCAATCCCCGAATTGAGCAGGCCGATGATCACCAGCGTAACGCCGCCGCTGCTCAGCGAGCTCATGGCTGCGCTGAAGGAATAAAACTTGCCGAAGAATCCGCCGGTGAAGGGAACCCCGATGAGCGAGATGAGAAAAAAGACCAGCAGAATGCCCAGCAGCGGCGCGCGGTAAATCAGCCCGCGATAGTCGTCGATCAGCGGCAGCTTTTCGTCGTAGCCGCTCACCAGCGTGATCACCGCAAACGCCCCAACATTCATGGCCGCGTACGCTGCCGCGTAAAAGCTGGCTGCGGCAATGCCGACGTTTCCGATGCCGGCGAAAGCCGCGAGCAGGTAGCCCGCGTGCGCAATGGACGAATACGCGAGCATGCGTTTCACATTCTGCTGCCGCAGCGCAGCCAGGTTGCCCACGGTCATAGAAAGCACGGCGACCACCCACAGCAGCGGCGCCCAGTACGAATGCAGCGTGGGCAGCATCTCGTAGACCACGCGCAGCAGCAGCGCGAAGGCCGCCGCCTTTGGTCCAGTAGAGAGCAGCGCCACCACCGGCGAGGGTGCGCCTTCATAGACGTCCGGCGTCCACACGTGGAACGGCGCCGCCGAGACCTTAAAGAGAATTCCCACCAGCATCATGGCCAGCGCGGCGACAATCAGTGCGTGATTCTCGCTTGTGGGCGCGAGATTCGCGATCTCATAAATCTGCGTCGTTCCAGTCGCCCCGAAGATCAGCGCGATGCCATAAAGCAGAAATGCCGTGGCGAACGAGCCCAGCAAGAAATATTTGATCGCCGCCTCCGGCCCGCGCCCCGTTTGCTTCCGATAGCCGGCCAGGATGTAAGTCGAGATCGATGAGATCTCGAGCGCGATGAAGACCACCAGCAGCTCCACCGCTGCGGTGAGCAGGCACATGCCCACCGCGCCAAAGACGATCAGCGCATAGTACTCGCCCTGGTGATGGCTGTTTGCAGGCAGCGTATCCAGTGAGACCAGCAGCGCCGCCAGCACAATGCCGCAGATGAGCACGTGAAAGAACACCGTAAACGTGCTCGTCTCCACTGTGCCGAAAAATCCCGTGCCTTCAGGCAGCGAGAGCTGCCACAGGCTGGCCCACAACGCCAGAGTCGTCCCGATGGCCGCAACCCCTCCCAGCCAGCGCCGTTTTCGCGCCGGCTTGAGTGACGCGTCGATCAGCATCAGCAGCACGCCGGTCAGCGTGAGAATCACCTCCGGCAGAATGCGGTCGATATCGGGAACGGGCGTCACGGCTGGCCCTCCGTGCGCACAGAGACGTGAACGGGTACCGGCGTCTGGGTGGCGCCGTTCACCTCGGATGCCTGCGTCGCCTGCGAGCCGCGCTCCATCGTCCGGAACCAATAGGTCGGCGCCACGCCCATCACCAGCATCAGCACCACCAGCGGCGTCAGCGCCGCGAGCTCGGCAAAACGCAGATCGGGTGCCGGCCTGGTCGCGGCCATCGTGCTTTCGGGCCCGTAGAACAGCCGCTGCACAAGGCTCAGCATGTAGGCCGCGCTCAGAATCACGCCCACCGCGGCGGCTACGGCCCATCCCCTGCTTACCTGCGCAAACGTGCTCGAGAGAATCACAAACTCGCCTATGAATCCGCTTAGGAGCGGCAACCCGACCATCGTCAGCGACGCAATCACAAAGTAGCTCGCCGTGCGCGGCAGCCTCGCCGCCAGGCCCCCGTAGGCCGCAATCTGGCTGGTTGCATAGCGCATGTCGAGCGCACCCAGCAGCACAAACACCGCGCCCTCCACAATCCCCAGGCTGAGAATCTGGTACACCGCTCCGTTCCAGCCCATGAGCGTCAGCCCATAGATCGCCAGCACCACCAGGCTGAAGTGGCTTACGGCGCCAAAAGCCAGCAGTTTCCAGAAGTCGCGTTGCACCAGCGCCAGGCACGCCCCGTAGAGCACGCCGATTACCGCCAGCGCCATCATCAGCGGCGCGATATGCCGCGCCTGGGCAGGGAAGAGCTCCACGTGAAAGCGCAGCAGCGAGTAAAGTCCCAGCTTGCCCGCGATCACCATGGCCATGGCCACCGGCGCCTCGCTAAAGGCGTCTCCCAGCCAGCCGTGCAGCGGAAACACCGGCACCTTCACGGCAAACGCCACCAGGAAAGCCAGCGCAACCCAGAACAGCGCCCGCGCCGGGAGTGGGTCAGCCGCAAGATAGTTCTGGAGGTTCACAAGGTCGAACGTATGCGCCTTCGCGTACAGCCACAGAATCGCCACCAGCAGCGGCGCCGACGGGATGAAGGTGAACAGGAAAAACTTGAGCGCCGCCTTGGGCCCATTCTTGCGCCCGTACATGGCGATGAGAATGGCCATGGGCACCAGCGACAATTCCCAGAAGCCGTAATAGACCATCAGGTCCAGCGAGACGAACACGCCGTACATGGCCGTCTGCTGCACCAGGAACAGCGAGTAAAAAATCTTCCGCCGCGCGGTGATCGCGTTCCAGCTCGCCAGCACGCCCACCGGCCCCAGCAGGCCCGTGAGCACCACCAGCCAGAGGCTCAACCGGTCCACGCCAAGGTGGTAGGAGATCAGCGGATCGGCAATCCACGTCCGGTCGATTTCGAATTGAAATCCCTGGCGCCCGGTAACAAAATGCGCCGGCAGGTGCAGTGTGAGGGCGAAGCTTGCCAGCGTGACCGCCAGCGCCAGCCAGTTGGGAACCTTCGCGCGATCGGGCAGGAGCGCCACCAGAATCGCGCCGGCGAGTGGAACCAGCAGGATCAGCGTGAGGATCGATTGGTCGAGTGCATTCATCGCTTCAGCGCCCCGTCCAGTGAATCGCCGTTCCGTGACCGCCCAGGACAACTCCAAAAGAGATCGCGGCGAAGAACAACAACAGAGCCGTTGCGCCCACGGCCAGCCACGCCGCATACGAACGCAGATTGCCCGATTGCCACCGCTGCAGAATCGCGCCGCCCAGATTCGCAACCCCGCCCAGCAGCCACGCTGCGCCGCCCAGGATGCCGGCATCGATGACAAAATTGAGCAGGTACTTTGAGATGCCCAGGAGTCCTTTCACAAAGACCGCGCCGTAGATCTCGTCCACGTAATATTTGTTGGCCGCAAGCTTGTACGCGCCGGGCAGCGCCGCAGCCACGCGCGCCGGCCGGTCCGTCTTCTTTGCGTAAAGAGTGTGCGCGATCAGCCAGCCGAGCAGCGCCACGGCCACGGCCACGTAACTCAGAATCGCCTCGAGGTGCGGAGACTGTGATTCAGGATTGTAGGCGCCGATGGCCGGCGCGAGAAACGCGCCAATCCACCCCAGACCCTCGCCCCTGCCGATCCATCCGCCGCAGACCGAGAGCGCGCCCAGAATCACCATCGGCCCCAGCATCGACCAAGGGCTCTCATGCGGATGCGCCTCGTGCGCGCGCGACTCGCCGAAGAACGTCATGTACCACAGCCGGAACATGTAGAGCGCAGTGAGCAGCGCCGTCACCACGCCAACGAGCCAAAAAATTTCTCCGCTGGTTCCCTTCAAAAACGCCGCGTACAGAATCGCGTCCTTCGAGTAGAAGCCGGCAAACGGCCAGATTCCGCAGATGGCCAGCACGGCGGCCGTCGTAGTGACGAAGGTGACGGGAAGCTTCTTCCACAACCCGCCCATCTTGCGCATGTCCTGCTCTCCGCCCACCGCGTGAATCACCGAGCCGGCGGCGAGGAAGAGCAGTGCCTTGAAGAACGCGTGCGTCACCAGGTGAAAGATGCCTGCGGAATACGCGGCGACGCCGCAACCCAGAAACATGTAGCCAAGCTGCGAGATGGTCGAGTAGGCCAGCACGCGCTTGATGTCGTTCTGCACCAGGCCCATGGTCGCGGCAAACAGCGCCGTCGCCGCGCCGACTATGGCCACAACCGTGAGCGCAACGGGCGAGCGGTCGAAGAGAAAATGCGTGCGCGCGATCATGTACACGCCGGCGGTCACCATCGTGGCCGCGTGAATCAGTGCGGAGACTGGCGTCGGGCCCTCCATCGCATCCGGCAGCCACACGTAGAGCGGCAACTGCGCACTCTTGCCCGTCGCGCCCACCAGCAGGCAAAGGCAGATCACGGTCAAGGCGCCGCCCGTCCACGCGGG
>JASHTS010000020.1 GCA_030040425.1 Acidobacteriaceae bacterium
GCGGTTCTCACGGCCGCGAATTTATATCTTGGCGAGCTCAGTCAGCGCATCATAGTCGTCTTTGGCGATCTTCCCCGTGGCGAAGGCCCTCGCCATCTCCGTCTCCAGAACAGACAGGCGCTGCATGATGCGGGGCAAGTCCGGTCCCCGCTTCGCCATGCGCCGCTTCAACCGAAGGACCTTTTTCCTGAATCGTCGGACTCGTAGCCAGCGCCAGATAGCCCTGAGCGCCGCAAGGACGGCGATCAATGCGGCCAGAGCGCCAAGCACAGCAAAGAGCGATGTATGATGGCCCATTTGAAGGCTCCTGCATGAAATCCGTAACCGGAAAGCTTAGCCGGATCGTCTTTTTGCGATCTGAGTGACAAGGGAGCGCCCGCGCATCGAAATCCCGCCGGGATACAACTGAGCGAGCGGATGCGCCTCGCCCAAAGATCGGAGACCGTCGACTACAACCGCGCTGGGGATAGGGACAGGGACCCAGTATATCGGCCATCGAGGAGAACGCAAGTTTTTTCCGCTCTGGCGAAACTGAGATACCCGGTTCTCACGCAGGCGACCCCGGTCTCAGCGGCTGCATCCCGGCCAAGGCCGACGCTTCTCCATCCTTCGCGTTCCCGCGTCCCCCACGGACAGGTCCTCGTCCGTGGGGTGGCTGAGCGAAGGGTGGGAAGCGCAGCTTTTCCGCCGCCTACAGGATTTTTTTGCCGAAGGCGGAGCAGGCCAACTCAACCGCCAAATCGGCGGTGCGGTTGTGCTCATCGAGGACGGGGTTGACTTCGACGATCTCGAAGCTGAGCAGGCGGCCGTGGTCGGCGAGGATCTCCATGGCGAGATGGGCCTCGCGATACGTGGCGCCGCCGCGCACGGGCGTGCCCACGCCGGGCGCATCTTCGGGATCGATCCAGTCGAGGTCCAGCGAGACATGATAACCGGCCGTCCCGCGGCCGGCGGCGCGCAGCGCTTCTTCCATCACCGCGCGCATGCCGCGCTCGTCGATGTCGCGCATGGTGAAGACGTGGTCGATGCCGGCGCGCCGGATGTTCGCGCGCTCGGCCTCATCGATATTGCGCACGCCCAGCAGCACGGTGTTCTCCGGCGACACCTTGGGTGCCCAGCCGAAGAGGCGCGAGAGCGGCTCGGGACCGAGGCCCATGAGCGCGGCCAGCGGCATGCCGTGGACGTTGCCGGAGGGCGAGGTGTCCGGTGTGTTGATGTCGGAGTGGGCGTCGATCCAGATGAGGCCGATCTTCTCCTCGCGCTGGCGGTGATACTCAGCCACGCCGGAGATGGAGCCCGCGGCGAGGGAGTGGTCGCCGCCGAGAACGAGCGGCGTTTCGCCCCCTTCGAGACTGACCAGCACAGCCTGGGCCGTATGCACGCAAGTTTCGGCTATCTCACTCAAATAATGAGCGTTTTTGTCGCCGGAAGCGCGAGTTTCCGCCACCTCCACGCGAATGTTGCCGCCGTCGGTGACATGGTGGCCCAAGGCTTCGAGCCGCGCCTCGAGCCCGGCCACGCGCAGCGCCGAGGGTCCCATATCCACGCCGCGGCGGCTGGCACCCATATCCAGCGGCACGCCCAGGATGCGGATGCGGCGCGCCTGCGCTCCCGGAGCGGCGGCGGAAGGACGGATTGCAGAGGCTTGCGCGCGCTCGGCCATGCAACGGAATTGTACTCGGCGGGCGCACGAGCCGGCGCAGCGAGCCGGCGGCCCGCGGACCGCTCCTGAGCTCCCATTTCAATAGATAACTGACCGTTTTGTGGCGGTACCAGCGCAGATCACATCCCCCGAAATGGTTATTTAGTCGTAACTTGAAGCGAGTACCATGGTTATACAAACCAATCCGCAACTGGGCCCCGGCGCTGGCGATTCCATGCAAGGGAAATCTCCTCATGGCGGCGCCGGGCATCGCGTTTGCAGACGATTTGCCGAAAGGAAGACAGGCGCCTGGCGGTCGCGGCGAAGGCGATCAGGGCCCAGCGGGGCAAGCGGAAATGGGGCGAAACCGAGGAGTGGGCGCCCGCCCCATCGAGAGGGAGAAACACACTGCGCAGGACCCGCGCAATTCCGGTCAGAGAAGCGGCGAGACGCTTTCCGCTCGCTGTGCTTGCGGTGCTGTGGATGGCGTCCGCGGCGGCAGCGCAGGCGCCGCTCAACTCACTCGCTGCCATTGAAAAAGTGACGAATGCCCAGGCGGCCCAGATGCCGGGCGTCGACTTCGTCGCCACGGTCACTTACTTCCGCGGGGGCGAGCACACGCTCTTTGTCGAAGACGGCAATGCGGCCATCTTTGTGAATGCACCGGCCAACCCCAAGCTGGCGCCCGGCGAACTGGTTCGCGTGCAGGGAGTGTTGCGTCCCAGTTTCCGCCCCTACGTGGAAGGCCGCAGGATTACCGTGCTGGACTACGGTTCCGTGCCGCCGCCCGAGCCCGCCACATTCAAGGAAATGCTCGGGGCGCAGAAAGATTGCATGCTGGTGCAGGTCAGGGCCGTCATCCGCTCCGCGGATGTTCTGCCCTCGATTCCGGTTCCCACTACGGCTTTGCACATGCTGGTGGACGGAGCGCCGGTGGATGCGACCGTCGACAGCGCGGACGTCGCGGCCGCAGCCAACCTGCTCGATGCCGAGGTGGAGATCACCGGCGTCACCTCCGGCGAATTCGACAACAAGATGCAGCAGACCGGCGTGCTGCTGCACGTGCAGAACCTCGCCTCGATCAAAGTGCTCGATCATGCCGGCGTCAATCCGTGGTCGCTGCCGATTACGCCCATGGACCGGATCATCTCGGGCTATGACGTGCGCGAGCTCACGCAGCGCATCCACGTGCATGGAACCATCACGTACTATGAGCCCGGCAACGCGCTGGTGCTGCAGAACGGCGCCAAGAGCGCCTGGGTTTCCACGTCCACTTACCAGCCGCTGCGGATTGGCGACGACGCCGATGCAGTTGGATTTCCGGACGTGCAGAACGGCTTCCTGAAGCTGACGCATAGCGAGGTCGAGGACCACCTGGTGCAGCAGCCGGTGGTTCCGGCGCTGCTGACGGCAAAGGAGCTGGCCTCCGGCGGCAACAGCGCGCAGGGCCACAATTTCGATCTGGTCTCGGTCGAGGGCCTGGTGATCACGGAAGTGCGGCAGCCCAGCGAAGACGATTATCTGCTCTCCTCCGGCGGGCGGCTCTTCTCGGCCATCTACGAGCACGGCAACGCGCTGGCCGACCCGGCGCTTCCGCCCATGAGGCAGGTCCCGGTGGGCACAGAGGTTCGCGTCACCGGCATCTGCATGCTGGAGAACGCCAATCCCTTCAACGGCGAAGTGCCCTTCACCATCCGCATGCGGAATCTCGACGATGTTCAGGTGATTGCCAAGCCGGGCTGGCTGAACGTGCAGCACCTCACCGAGCTGGTGATTGTGCTGCTGGTGCTGATCTTTTTCATCGGCGCCCGCAACGCTTACGCGGAGCGCAGGGCGCGGCGCAAGATCGCCGGGCTGGCTTACGTGGAGCGCCGCCGCGGAAAAATTCTGGAAGGCATCAACAATTCGCAGCCGCTGGCGGAAATCCTGGAGCAGATCACCGAGCTCGTCTCCTACCGTCTCGGTGGCGCGCCCTGCTGGTGCCAGGTGGCCGAAGGGCCGAAGCTGGGAAACCGGCCGGCCGAGCTCGCTCCCCTGCGCATGGCGGAGATGCTCATTCCGGGACGCTCCGGACCGGCATTGGGAACGATCTGCGCGGCCTTCGACGCCAGTACGCACCCGGCCGCCATCGAAAAAGAGGCTCTTTCCATGGCTACCGGACTGGCCACGCTCGCCATCGAAACCTCGCGCCTTTACACCGACCTCGTGCACCGCTCGGAGTTCGACCTGCTCACCGACATCCAGAATCGCTTCGCGCTGGAGAAGCACCTCGACATGCTCATCCACGTCTCGCGCCAGTCGGCGAAAATCTTCGGCCTTCTCTATATAGACCTGAACGACTTCAAGCAAGTCAATGACCTCTTTGGCCATCGCGCCGGCGACCTTTATCTGCAGGAGATCGCGCTGCGCATGAAGCGCCAGTTGCGTCCCGGCGATGTGCTGGCGCGGCTGGGCGGCGACGAGTTCGCCGTTCTGGTGCCGCACATCCGCTGCCGAGCCGATGCCGAGGAGATCTCGCTGCGCCTCGAAGCCTGCTTTGCCGCGCCGTTCCGGGGGGATGGCTACGAAGTGAACGGCTCGGCAAGCATCGGCATCGCTATCTATCCTGACGACGGCTCGAGTAAAGATGAGCTGCTGAGCGCCGCCGACGCCGCCATGTACACCAACAAGCAGGCCCGGTCGCGGCGCAACGCCGCATCGGCGCCCGAGCTGGCGCCCGGGGGCCGCAGATAGCCGAGAGGCCTGTCCCGTTTCCAGCCACCCGCCCCGATTTTCACCGACAGATTCAACCGCGATTCATTCCACGCAATCACTCTGCCGATACAGGATGTGAGAGCCCGCCGACGGCTCCGCAGATCCATGGCACTGAAGCGCCTCATCCCGATCTTCGTCGCGGTTGCCGCCTGCGGTCCGGTTTCCTCGCCGGCCGCGGCCGCACCGCTCGCCACGCTGCACGCCGTGCACAGCCTGACGAACGCCGAGGCAAATCGCCATTTGCCGGCGGTCTTTGAAGCCACAGTGACCTATTTCCGCGGCTTCGAATCGACGCTGTTTGTCGAAGACCGGGGCGAAGCGCTCTATGTCCACGCCGCCACGCCGCTTCAACTTCTTCCCGGCGACCGCGTGCTGGTGCGCGGAACGACGTATGCCGATTTCCGCCCCGGCGTGATCAGCAGCGACATCACCTTCCTTCATCAGGGAAAGATGCCGGCGCCTGTGCCGGCGACGTTTGCCGCCATGATTTCCGCCGGGCTCGATTGCCAGTACGTCAAGGTGCGAGGCATGGTGAGAGCCGCCGATGTGGAGCTGAGCTCCGGCCAGCCTGTGACGCAGCTCGAGCTCGCCATTCCCGGAGCTTATATCGGCGTCACCATGGACAACAGCGACCCGTCGCGGCTGAAAGGCTGGCTTGACTCGGAGGTCGAGGTGACCGGCGTAGCCGCGGGCCAATTCGACGGCAAAATGCAGCAGACCGGCATCCTGCTGCACGCAACGTCGTATGCGAACCTGCGCGTGCTGCAGCCGGCGTCCGAGGACCCCTGGTCGATCCCTGTCACGCCGATGGACGAGGTGCTCCAGGGGTACAACGATGAAGATCACACGCGAAGAGTCCGCGTGCAGGGCACGCTGACGTACTACTTCCCCTCGAAGATGGCCGTTCTTCAGGACGGCAGCCGCAGCATCGAGGTGCTCATCCGGCAGATCGATCCATTGAATATCGGGGACCGCGTGGAAGCAACGGGCAGTCCCCGAGTCGAAGACGGGTCTCTGACCATCGCGATGGGGGCCGTCCGGAGCCTGGGCGCTTCCGCACCCGTCGCTCCCATTGAGGTGGATTGGAAGCAGCTCGCGTCGGGCAGGCACAGCTTCGATCTGGTCTCGATTGAAGGAACCGTTGTGGATCAGGTGCGCGAAGAGACTCAGGACATCTACATCGTGTCGGCGGGAGGAAGCCTCTTTTCGTCGATTGTGCTCCATCCCTATGTCTACGATTGGGTGCAGACTCACCCATTGGCGCCCATGTGCCTCATTGCGCCGGGAAGCAAAGTGCGCGTCACGGGCGTGGCCGTCCCGGACGACGGCAATCCCTTCAACGGCGATGCTTCAGTGGCCGTCTTGATGAACTCGGATGACGATGTGAAGCTGCTTGCCAAACCCTCGTGGTTGAGTGTGCCGCACCTGATGATCCTGGTGGGCTTGCTGCTGGCGGCGATTCTCGCGGTGGGCGCGCGGGGATGGCTGATCGAGCACCGCATGCGCCGGCAGACCTCGGGCCTGGCTTACGTGGAGCAGCGCCGCAGCCGGATTCTCGAATCCATGCATGCTTCGCGGCCGTTGAATGAAATCCTCGAGCAGATCACCGAGCTGGTTTCCTTCAACCTCCGTGGCGCACCGAGCTGGTGCGACCTGGGCGACTGTGGAATCGTGGGGAACCATCCCGAGGAGACCTCCGCTCTATGGACGGATACCGAGTGCGCCATCACCTCCCCCGCCGGAAAAGTCCTGGGCATGGTCCACGCCGCCGTTTCCGCGCACACCTCCAGCCGCGCCGCGGCCGAGAAGTCGCTCTCCATGGCATCGGAGCTGGCTGCGCTGGCCATTGAAACCTCGCGGCTGCACACCGACCTGGTGCGCCGCTCTGAGTTCGACCTGCTCACCGACGCCCAGAACCGTTTCTCGCTGGAGAGGGGTCTCGATGCGCAGATTTGCGCGGCGCGCATGGGCGGGAGCATGTTCGGGCTGATTTACATCGACCTCAACCGCTTCAAGCAGGTCAACGACAATTACGGCCATCGCGCCGGCGATATTTATCTGCAACTGGCGGCCGGCCGGATGAAGCGGCAACTGCGTCCCGGCGATACCCTGGCGCGCCTGGGCGGCGACGAATTTGCGGTCATGGTGCCGGAGGTGCGTTCCCGCGCCGTGGTCGAAGACATTGCCCGCCGCCTGTCCGGGTCCTTCGACGAGCCCTTCGTGCTCGAGAGCGTTTCGATTCACGGCTCGGCCAGCATCGGCATCGCGCTCTTTCCTGAAGACGCGACCACGCGGGACGGCCTGCTCAACGCCGCGGACGTAGCCATGTACGCCGCCAAACACGCCCTGAAAGAGCCGGCGGCCCTCTCAACTGAAGAGCCCGATCCAGAAACCGCGCACGCGTTGCAGAGCTGAGTCGGCGCTTGACCGCATCGATCCTCCCTGCCAACGTTCCTCATCCGCTTCAATCTCTTGCCGGCCGGCCAATCGGCATAACAAGACCGATCCGCGGCACCGCCATCGCCGTCCACGAACTCCTGTAGGTCTGGTCGCTGTAGGTCGAAGCCTTCAGGATATCCGCGGTAAACCCGATCCGCAGTCTGAATCTGGACGCGACGGCAACATCCTGGCCGGCGCCCAGAACAAAAGCAAACTGCCTGTCCAGACCCGACTCGCTTTTTCCGCCGTTCAGCACGATGGCCCCCGCGCCCGCCGAGACGTAGGGCGAAAACCCGTGGCTTGCCGGGCGTTTCAACGAGCGGGTGAAAAGAAGATCGAATTCGCTGCGCGTAATGGGCCAGATGTCGAACGAATTCCCGGGAAGAATGAGCTTCGAATCGGTCGGCGTGCGCGTATACACAAAGCTGCCGCTGTTGTTTCCCCAGAGCAGGCGCCGGTACTCGAGCGATTGTCCGACGCCCGCCCGCGACGCCTGGACAATATGCGTTCCGGCGTTCCATCCGGATACGAACTCGCCCGGAGAGGACTTGGTAAAGTCGGCCACCGTGAACACCGCCATCTGGTTTCTCTCCGGTTGCGCGCGGCAGACGAGAGAGCTCAAGGCGAACAAACCCACGCACAAAACCACGAACGATGATTTCAAGGCAGTCTTCCCTTCGATCTCTGTCTTGGAATGCAGCCTGCTTGCTGTTTTTGGGGGACCGAGAATCCTACTACGGGCGAGGGCAAAAAGAAAGGGTCCGGAAGAATCCGGACCCTGGTTACTGAGCTCTGGTTACTGCTGGAATTGACGCCTGAGCGGCGCGCTCTTATTCCGCGGCCATCTCTTCGGCTTCGCCTTCCTGGCGCATCATCTCCAGCTCGCGCTCTTCGGCTTCGCGCTCCGCGTGCACTTCCTGCTGCACGCGGGCCGCGGCCTCTTCGAGCTCCGGCGAGAGCTGCACGTTGCGGTAGTACTCCAGGCCCGTACCCGCGGGAATGAGCCGGCCCACGATTACGTTCTCCTTGAGGCCGCGCAGGTTGTCCACGGCGCCGTTGATGCTGGCCTCCGTGAGCACGCGCGTGGTCTCCTGGAAGCTGGCCGCGGAGATGAAGCTGTCCGTCGAGAGCGAGGCCTTGGTGATGCCCAGCAGCAGCGGGCGCCCGATGGCCGGACGGCCGCCTGCCTGCAGCACGCGCTCGTTCTCTTCGCGGAAGCGGAAGCGGTCGACCTGCTGCTCAAGCAGGAAGTTGGTGTCGCCCACCTCGTCGATGCGCACCCAGCGCAGCATCTGGCGGACAATCACTTCGATGTGCTTGTCGCTGATGGCCACGCCCTGCAGACGGTAGACTTCCTGGATTTCGTTCACCAGGTAAGCCTGCAGCTCCTTTTCGCCCAGCACGGCAAGAATGTCGTGCGGGTTCAGGGGGCCGTCCATCAGCGGATCGCCGGCGCGCAGCCGCTCGCCCTCCTGCACGTTGACGTGGATGCCGCGCGGGACCGAGTACTCCTTCTCGTCGCCGTTGTCGGCGGTGACGTAGATCTTGCGCTGGCCCTTGGTCACTTCGCCGAAGCGCACCACGCCGTCGATCTCGCTGATGATGGCCTTCTCGCGCGGCGTGCGGGCTTCAAAGAGCTCCACCACGCGCGGCAGACCGCCGGTGATGTCCTTGGTGCGGGTCGATTCCTTGGGAATCTTCGCCAGCACGTCGCCGGGACCCACTTCGTCGCCGTCCTGCACCATGAGGTGCGCGCCGCGGGGCAGCAGATAGCGCTTGTTGCCCTTGGCGCCCTTGATGGCGAAGGCCGGCTGCCGCTTCTCATCGGGCGAGTCGGCGACCACCCAGCGCGAAAGTCCGGTCACTTCGTCCACTTCCTCG
>JASHTS010000171.1 GCA_030040425.1 Acidobacteriaceae bacterium
GCCGCGCTGCGCGACTGCTTCGATCCCGAGCTCAAGCTGAATCTCGTCGACCTGGGCCTCATTTACAAGATCGACATGGCGCCCGATCCCGATTCGACGCCCAAATGGCCGCGCCAGCGCGTGAAGATCACCATGACGCTGACCACCCCGCACTGCCCCGCTTCCCCGCTCATCGTCGAGCAAGTGCAGAACCGGCTGGCCGGCATCCGCGACATCGGCAAAGTGGAAGTGGAGCTGGTGTGGGATCCGCCGTGGACGCAGGAGCGCATCAGCGAAGCGGGCAGGCTGCAGTTGGGCATCTGACCTTACTGCGTAAGCGCCCGGTGCAGCCGCTCATGCTGGGCGGTGACGTCGTCCAGCGTCTCCTGCACTCGGGAGATCACGCCCTGAATCTCCGCCAGGTAGTTGGGCAGCGCATTCCACCAGGAGACCACTACATCCTGCTGATCGAGCATGGTGAGCGCCATGCCCGACGCGGCCGTCACCAGCCCGGCCCGCGGACGGCCGCAGACCATCAGGGCGCCCCCCGCCGCCAGCGTAGCCGCGGCAACCATCGTGATCCAATTCACGGAGCAGGATTCGCCGGCACGCGGCATCTCGTCCGTCGTTTTTTGCGGCTTGCTGAGTGGAACAACCACCATGGTTTCTCCCTTCACATTCTCGTTGGCAATCGCGGGCGCGGGGGAACGGCGTCTTGAGTATCGCGCATATACGCCCCAGCCACACCGGATTTTGTGCGCCGCCTCGGCCTTTCCCGTTACCGGTTGGATGCCCGCACTCCCCATGCGGTCAGCGCTCGCGGTCCCTCACGTCTCACAATCAAATTCCGCCTGCTCGAGACTCATCAATCCAGGTCGAATTCGCGCAGCGGCTTCACGTCCGGAGCATCCTTGGCCTTGCGCAGCGCCTCGGCGAACTTTTTTTCGAGCAGGTCGGCCTTATTCCGCTCCGCGTCCACGCTCTGCTTGAAGATGGACTCCTTGCGCTCCTCGTGCTCGCGCATGGCTTTGGCCGCCATCTCCAGGTCCTCGAAGGTCCGCTTGCGCGGCGCCGGCGTGTGGCTTACCACCAGCCCGGTCGAGCGGTCGATCTTGAGCATCGCCCCGCAATCCGGACACGCCACCTCAAAGAGCGATTCCTTCTTCTGCGCCATGACACTCAGCATTGTAGGCGCTTGCGGCTCGGCTTGCCCAGTCCGCCGCCGCGCACACCCCGCACCGCCGGCAAGCTGGTGATTTTTCGGTTGCCAGCCGCTCCTCTGCGGGTTCATGATGGAAGCAGGAATTCCAACCCATCCCACCCCACGCGATCCCCCCGCCTGAGATCACACACCGGAATTCCGCAAGAGCGACCGATTTCTTTCTGATTGCTACAGGGCTTGAATCCGTCACTCAAGGACCTCTTTGAAGGCGAATCATGTCCTTTTCTGCGAACGATTTGTACCGATTCGACGAGTTCGAGCTCAGCCGCTCCCGGCGTACCCTGCTCCGCAACGGACAAGCGGTTACCCTTCTGCCCAAAACCTTCGAGGTGCTCGCCTGCCTGGTGGAAAATCCGGGGCGCATTCTCGCCAAGGAGGAGATTCTGAAGGCCGTCTGGCGCGAATCGTTCGTGGAAGAAAACAACCTCACCCAGCACATCTCCCTTCTGCGCAAGGCGCTGGCCGACCGCGCCGGCTGCATCGCCACCATTCCCGGCCGCGGTTATCAATTCACGGCCGAGGTTGCCGCGGAGCCCAAGTCCGGCAATGGCTTGCTGCACGCCGGCCCTCATGGCGCCGGTCCGCATTCGGCCAACGGCTCCGGCCCGCAACCGGAATCCGCTGCGGAACCGGCTCAGGCTTCTCGCTCCGCGCCGGAGGAGACGGACCGCAAGCCGCAGGCAAGCATCTCCCCGTTTTCGGCCTTCCTCGCCCATCTCCTGCGCCGTGAGGCACGCTGAGCGGCGCGCCTGTCGCAAGCTTCTGCTGGCGTTCTTCGACATCGAGCGTCTTGACACCACGTCCCGGCGCCGCTGAAGATGGTTGCGCCCGGTGAGCCGCGCGCGGGCCGCATCGATTCTCTTCTTCAGGAAAAATCCGCATGAAATCTGCGCATCTGCATCGGCCGCTCCTTTTCTTCCCTCTCGCCGCATTGTGCTTCTCCATTCCCGGCTGCAAGAGCAGCCCGCCTCCGCCCGCGCCTGCGGCAACCAGCTCGGCGAATGACGTCGTCCCCGTCGCCCTCAATGTCGATCGCCGCGACCCCGCTATCGACGCGATCATCCCCGCCGACGCCCGGCTCGAGCGCGTGGCCACGGGCTTCAAATGGGTGGAAGGGCCGGTGTGGGTGGGCGACAGCCTTTACTTCGCCGAGATTCCCTCGAACAGCATCCGCAAATGGACGCCGGGGCAGGGCGTGAGCATCTGGCTGCAGCCCAGCGGCTACAAGGGCTCCGCGCCCTACGGCGGTCCCGAGTCCGGCACCAACGGCATGACCCTCGACGTGCAGGGCCGGCTCACCGTGGCGGGTCACGCGCAGCGCGACGTGCTGCGCTTCGAATCGCTCGACCCCGCGCAGGCGCCCACCGTGCTGGTCGACTCCTACCAGGGCAAACGCCTCAACAGCCCCAACGACCTGGTCTACCGCTCCGACGGCTCGCTCTACTTCACCGATCCGCCCTACGGCCTGCCCACGCAGGGCGACAAGGATCCTCTCAAGCAGCTCAAGGTGAACGGCGTCTACCGCATTCCGCACGCGCTCGATCATGCGCCCGGTGCGCCGCCCGACAACGCGCATCTTCAGTTGCTCATCAGCGACCTGCCGCGGCCCAACGGCATCGCCTTCTCACCCGGAGAAAAATATCTTTACGTGGATAACTCCGAGCCCAAGAAGATCTGGATGCGCTACCGCGTGAAGCCCGACGGCACGCTTGCCGATCCCAAGCTCTTCTACGACGCAACCGCCGACCCGCGCCCCGGCGGACCCGATGGGATGAAGGTCGATGTCGACGGCAACATTTACAGCGCCGGCCCCGGCGGCGTGCTGATTCTTTCGCCGGAAGGAAAACTGCTGGGCACAATCGTGATGCCGGAGCGCGTGGCCAACGTCACCTTCGCCGGCCCCGACCGCAAGACCCTCTACATCGTGGCCAGCACCAGCATCTACCGGATCAACCTGAACATCGCCGGTGAGCCGCTGGTGCAGACGAAGTGAGCGCGGCTAGCGGAGATAGCGGAGTCAGCGGAGCTGGCCAACTCGTCTGACTCGCCCGCTCCCTGACTCGCCGACTTGCTGACTCGCTACCTCTTTGATCCCTGACCCCTGACCCCTGTTCTCTGTCTTTCACGTCACCGGCCCGGGATTGAACAACACAAACTCGTTGTGCAGACCCCAGCGGTCGGCCCAGGTTCTCTTCCCGCCACTGCTCACATCCAAAACCAATAAAAAGATTTCCCAGCCGACTTTTTCGACCGTCGCTTCGCCGGTGGCAATGCGCCCCGCATCCACGTCGATCAGGTCATGCCAGCGCGCCGCGAGCCCGCTGTTGTTCGCAACCTTGATCACCGGCGCAACCGCGAGCCCATACGGCGTGCCGCGCCCGGTGGTAAAGATGTGCACATTCATGCCCGCCGCAAGCTGCAACGTGCCGCAGATAAAATCGCTCGCCGGCGTGGCCGCGAACACCAGCCCCTTCTGCGTCACGCGCTCTCCCGCAGCGAAAACGCCCCGGAGCGCCGTTGTGCCCGCCTTGGCAATCGAGCCCATCGCCTTTTCGACGACGTTCCCCAGCCCGCCTTTCACATTGCCGGGCGTGGGATTGGCCGAGCGGTCGGCCCCGCCCGCGCGCAGATACTCGTCGTACCACGCCATCTCGCGCAGAAAATCCTGCGCAATCTGCGGCGTGGCCGCGCGCGCCGTGAGCAGATGCGCCGCGTCGCGCACTTCGGTCACCTCGGAAAACATCACCGTGGCGCCGGCGCGCACCAGCAGATCGGCCGCAAAGCCAACCGCGGGATTCGCCGTGACCCCCGACAGCGCATCGGACCCGCCGCATTGCAGGCCCACGACGAGTTCGGCGGCCGGGCACGTGGTGCGCCTGCGCTCGTTCAGCCTTCTCAGCTTCTTCTCCGCAAGTTCCATGATGTTGGCAACGATTTCGCCGAATCCGTGCCGCGCCTCCTGCATCACCGCGACCGACGGCGCCTCTTCGAGGACAGGTAGCGCCCCCGCGGGAATCATCCGCACCGGCTGCAGCTTTTCGCAGCCCAGGCTCACCAAAAGAATCTCGCCGCCGAAGTTGGGATTCAGGCTCAGGTTGCGCAGCGTGCGGATAGGGATCGCCGCGCCCGGCGCATCGATGGCCACGCCGCACCCATAGGGATGGGTGATAGCCACCACGTCATCCACGCTGGGATAGCGCGGCAGCACCTCGGCCTTGATGCGCCTCACGGCGTGGTCCACCGTTGCCGCCACGCACTGCACCGTGGTGCTGATGCCGAGAATGTTCTTCGTGCCCACCGTGCCATCCGCGTTGTGGAACCCTTCAAACGCGTAGCCCTCGAGCGGCGCCAGCGGCGCAGGCACGTCGGTCGCCAGAGGGCACGAAGAGAGTTCCGGCGGCTCCGGCAGCGTCATCAAGCCTTCGTGCACCCAGCTCCCGCGCGCAATCGCGCGATGCGCGTAGCCGATGGGGACGCCGTAGCGCACAATCGCCTCGCCCGCTGCCAGGTCCGCGAGCGCCACTTTGTGCGCCTCGGGAACGGCTTCACGCAGCTTGAGGCCGGACGAAAATCGCGCGCCCGCCGGCAATCCGCCCGGGTTCACGACCACGGCGACGTTGTCGCCGGCATGTGCGTGGACGTATTGAGGCTCTCGCTCAGAACCCATGCATCAATCGTAGATCGCCTGACATGACTTTTCGAAGACGCGCTTCGAAACGACGACTTGAAACGACGCGCTGCCAGGAAATAGCATGATGACCGTTCCCTATTCCCTGTTCCCTGTCGTTCGCTCACGCGCGGCACAGACACGGCCGCTTGGGATCGAACGTCCAGCCGGGGATCAGGAACTGCATGGCGATCGCGTCATCGCGCGCGCCCAGTCCCTTCGCTCTGTATAACTCGCTCGCGCGCTCTACGGCATCGAGGTCGAGTTCCACGCCCAGTCCGGGGCGATCCGGCAGCGCCAGCGCGCCGTTTTCGATTTTGAACGGATGGCGCGTGAGATGCTGCCCGTCCTGCCAGATCCAATGCGTGTCGATGGCCGTGATCGCGCCCGGCGCCGCGGCGGCCACGTGGGTCATCATCGCCAGCGAGATGTCGAAGTGATTGTTCGAGTGCGATCCCCAGGTGAGCCCGTTCTCACGGCAGGTCTCGGCCACGCGCACCGAGCCGTGCATGGTCCAGAAGTGCGGATCGGCCAGGGGTATATCCACCGCGCGCAGTTGAATCGCGTGCCCGAGCTCGCGCCAGTTCGTAGCCACCATGTTGGTGGCCGTGGGCAAGTTGGTGGCGCGGCGAAACTCGGCAAGAATCTCCCGGCCGGAAAAACCATTCTCCGCTCCGCAGGGATCTTCGGCGTACGCCAGAACTTCGTGCTTGCCGCGGCACAGGGCAATGGCTTCGTCCAGTGACCACGCGCCGTTGGGGTCGAGCGTGATGCGCGCCTGGGGAAAACGCGCCGCGAGTGCTTCCACGCAATGCATCTCCTCTGCGCCGCGGAGCACGCCGCCTTTCAGCTTGAAATCTTTGAAGCCGTAGCGCGCCTGCGCCGCCTCAGCCTGGCGCACGATGGCCTCCGGCGTCAGCGCCTCCTCATCGCGTACCCGCAGCCACGCGTCTTCGCCTGCCATCGCGCGCCGGTAGTTGAGTCCCGTCCTGCGGCTGTCACCCACAAAAAACAGGTAGCCCAGCGCCGGCACGCTGGTCCGCTGCGCGCCCTCGCCCAGCAGCGCGGCCACGGAAACCCCACGAAACTGCCCCTCGAGGTCGAGCAACGCCGACTCGACTGCCGTCATGGCATGAATGGTCACGCGCTGATCGAAGCTCTGCAGTCCGCGCCCTCCCGCGTCCCACGCGGCAAAGCGCTGCTCCACGGCGCGCAGGATGGCGTCGGCCGCTCCAATCTCCTGCCCGATCACCAGCGCCCGCGCGTTCTCAAGCACGGTGCGAATCTTCTCGCCGCCCGGCGTCTCGCCCACGCCGGTATTTCCCGCATCGTCGGTCAGGATGACCAGATTGCGCGTGAACCAGGGCGCGTGCGCGCCGCTCAGGTTCAGCAGCATGCTGTCTTCGCCGGCCACGGGCACCACGCGCATGGCCGTCACGCGCGGCCACGGGCCGGCGCCGCTGCGCAGCTTCTCGCCTGTCGCTATTTTTGCGGTGGTTCCCATCGTCCTCCGCTGCCGCACATCATACATCCTGTCGCCGCAATCGCTCGCCGCTCGCCGCGCGCCGCTTTACAACTGCGCTCCGGCTCGCATACAAGGTGTTTGTCCGGTCCTCCGCCTTCTGTTAGAGCTAAATCTACGAGCCAGCTCAAAGTCGCTCAGCCCGAACACCGGAGCGGCTCATCGAAATCCTGCAAGCAAAACGGCGCGCGACCACCGGCGCGCAGAATGGACAGGAACCCGTTGGGCGAAGAGCGGCAAACCCGGATCCGCTATCTCATCATTTCCATTCTCTTCGTCGTCAGTTGCTTCAGCTTCGCTGACCGCTCGGCCCTTTCGCAGGCCATTGCGGCCATGCCCAAGGCGATGAACCTCGATGCGCGCCGCCTGGGCTTTCTTCTTTCGGGGTTCGGCTGGGCTTACGCGCTCGGTCAGCTCCCCGCCGGCGGCCTTCTCGACCGCTTCGGCTCCAAGCGCGTCTACGGCATCGCCATCGTTCTCTGGTCGTTTTTTGCGTTTCTCACCGGCTGCGCAGGTTACGTGCGGGCGAGCCTCGTCTTTACCGTCATTTTGATTCTCCGCATCCTTTCCGGCCTTGCGCAGTCGCCCGTCTTTCCGGGCAACGGCCGCATCGTGGCCGCATGGTTTCCCACTTCGGAGCGCGGACGCGCCTCGGCGATCTTCAATTCATCGCAATACTTCGCGCTGCCCATCTTCGCGCCCATCTTCGGCTGGCTCATTCACGTGTCGGGATGGCGCGCCTGCTTCTGGTTTCTCGGCGCTCTCGGCGGCCTGCTCACGCTGCTCTGGTTCACCAGCATCTATGGCGTCAAAGAGCATCCGCGCATCGCGCCGGCGGAGATCGCCCTCATCGAGCGCGGCGGCGGCCTGGTCAACACCGACGCGGCATCGGTTGGCCGCCGCAACACGCTCACCTGGTCCACGGTGAAGATGCTCCTCGGCTACCGCATGCTGGTGGGCGTGTATATCGGCCAATACTGCATCACCACGCTCACCTGGTTTTTTCTCACCTGGTTTCCGCTCTATCTTGTCCAGGCGCGCCACATGTCGGTGCTCAAAGTGGGATTCGCCGCCGCCGTTCCCGGCCTGTGCGGCGGCATCGGCGGCATTCTCGGCGGCGTGCTCTCTGACAAGCTGCTCCATCGCGGCCACACGCTCAGCTTCGCGCGCAAGCTGCCCATCATGGCCGGCATGGGTCTCTCCATGACCATCGTGGCCTGCAACTACGCGCACTCGCAGGCGCTGATGCTGTTCTTCATGTCGCTCTCGTTTTTCGGCAAAGGCGTGGGCGCGCTGGGCTGGACGGTGGTCTCCGACACCTCGCCCAAAGGCATGGTGGGCATGAATGGCGCGCTCTTCAACCTCTTCGGCAACATGGCCGGCGTCACCACCCCGCTCATCGTCGGCGCCATTGTGGAGAAAACACACTCCTACAACGGCGCGCTGGCCTTCATCAGCGTCATCGCGTTCTGCGTCATTCTCAGCTACGGTCCGCTGGTGGGCGAGATCAGGCGCATCGAGCTTCCAGGGAGTGCTGACTCGCCGACTCGCTGACTCGCGTACTCGCCTGCTCCCCTTACAATCAGCCAAGGAGGCCCGCGACATGCCCGAGTGGCCCGGCAACCTGCCCCGCAACGCATTCAAGCAGGCTCTGGTTCGATGCGAGCGCCAGGTCGGCCTGTGGTCCGGCCTCGCCAATCCGATTGCCGCGGAGATCCTCGCCGGCGCAGGCTTTGACTGGATCGTGATCGATGGCGAGCATGCGCCCAATGACGTCTCCACGCTGCTGCCGCAGCTGCAGGCCATGCGCGGCGGCACCGCCGAGCCGGTGTTTCGCGTCCCCTGGAACGATCTCGTCCTCATCAAGCGCGCGCTCGACCTGGGCGCTCGCTCGCTGCTGGTCCCCTTCGTGCAGAACGCGGAGGAAGCGCGCCGCGCCGTCGCCGCCGCGCGTTACCCTCCGCTCGGCATCCGCGGCGTGGCCGTTGTGGTGCGGGCCACCGACTACGGGCGCACGCAGAACTACCATCGCAATGCCCACCTCGACACCTGCATCCTCGTGCAGGTGGAAACGCGCGCCGCGCTGCGCGAGATCGAGGCCATCGCCGCCGTCGACGGCGTGGACGGCGTCTTCATCGGCCCCAGCGATCTGGCTGCCGACCTCGGCCACCTCGGCAATTCGAAGCACCCCGATGTCCAGGCGGCCATCCAGGAGGCGGCGCAACGCATTCGTGCAACGGGCAAATCCGCCGGCACGCTCGCCTCCAGCGCCGGCGATGTCGAATCCCTCTTCGAGCTGGGCTTCAACTTCACCGCCGTGGGCAGCGACGTGAGTATTCTTGCCCGCAACGCGGAGAGTCTCGCCGCGCGCTTCAAAAAACCCCAGTAGAAAAAGCCAAAAAGGAGAATCCCCATGGCAACTGTTGGATTTGTCGGCCTCGGCATTATGGGCCGCCCCATGCTCAGGAACCTGATCAAAGCCGGCCACACCGTGGTCGCCTACGGCCGCAATGCCGAAAAGCTCGATGCCGCGGTCCACGACGGCGCCCAGCGCGGCGCCTCGAACAGCGACGTGGGCGCGCGCGCTCCCATCGTCATCACCATGCTGCCCGACGGCCCGGAAGTCGAAGAGGTGGTCCTCGGCGTGAATGGAATTCTCGCCGGCTCGAAACCCGGCTCGCTCCTCATCGACATGAGCTCCATCAATCCCCTCGTCTCGCAAAAGATCGCCGCGGCCTGCGCCGCCAACGGCGTGGAGTTTCTCGATGCGCCGGTGAGCGGCGGCGAGCCCCGAGCCGTCGACGGCACGCTCGCCATCATGGTTGGCGGCGGCGAAGAGGTCTTCAAAAAAGCGGAGCCGATTCTCAAGTGCATGGGATCGAGCGTCACGCTCACCGGACCGGTGGGCGCGGGCAACACCACCAAGCTTGCCAATCAGATCATGGTTGCCTGCAACATCGCCGCCATGGGCGAGGCGCTCACCCTCGCCGCGCGCTGCGGGCTGAATCCGGAGGTCGTGTTCAACGCCATCAAAGGCGGCCTGGCCGGCTCGGCGGTTCTCAACGCCAAAGGGCCCATGCTCATCGCACGCAATTTCAAGCCGGGCTTCAAAATCTATCTTCACCAGAAGGATCTGCGCAACGCGCTCCAGGCCGCGGAAGCCAACCGGGTTTGTCTGCCTCTGACTGCGCTCGTCCAGCAGATGCTTTCTTCACTCATCGCGGACGGCAAAGGCGATCTGGATCACTCCGCCATCGCCACGTTCGTCGAGGCCGCCTCGCATATCGAAATCGAAGCGCACGCCGCGTAATCCCTCGCTCGCTCCGCGACACCTGGCTCCCGTCTCTGCTGCGTCTTTGCGGCAAGGGCGGGAACGCACTGACTCGCTGACTTGCTGGCTCGCCGGGTTGCTGCCTCGCTCACTTGCTAACCTGCCGCGGCGCCGCCAAGTCCGGATTTTGAGAACGGGAAAACCGAAACCCTAAGCTTGGCACGAGTCAACTGGTCCCTGACCCCTGATCCCTGACCCCTGCATTTCCCCACCCGCCTCCTCCTGGCGTTTCGATGCGCAGCACATCGCCCTTCTTGAGCTGCACGCTGCACTTGCCGGGCAGCTCCATCGACGCGCCGCTCTCCACCCGCGTCAGCCACGCCGCGCCCGCGGCGCCCTCGTCGCCGCCCGCCGATCCATAAGGCCGGAAGCGCCTGCGGTCCGCGAGCAGCGTCATCTCCGCATCGGCAAGCAATTCCACTTCACGAATCAAGCCATCCCCGCCGCGAAACTGACCATCGCCGCCCGAACCCAAGCGATAGCCGTACCGCCGCACGCGAAACGGATACGCATATTCGAGCGCTTCAATGGGGGTGTTGAGCGAGTTGGTCATGTGGGTTTGCACGCCGCTGATTCCATCCAGTCCCCGCCGCGCACCCATGCCACCCGCCGTGGTTTCGTAGTAGGTAAACGGCTCGCCGGTTCGCGGATCGATTCCTCCTATGGCCAGGTTGCTCATCGTTCCTGCGCTCGCCGCAGGCACGCGTGCGGGAACGGCCGCGCCCAGCGCGCGCAGCAGCACATCGACAATCCGCTGCGAGGTCTCCACGTTGCCGCCGGCCACGGCCGCCGGGAGCTCCGCGTCCACAATCGATCCCTTGGGCGTATGCAGGGTAAGCGGACGCACAATGCCCGCCGTCGCCGGCGCGTCTTCGCGCAGCAGGCAGCGCAGCATGTAAAAGCACGCGGAGAGCGTGATCGCGCGCACCGCGTTCACGCTGCCGGCAACCTGCGGCGAGGAGCCCGCAAAGTCCACGTCGATTGCGCCTGCCTGCGCATCGATGCGCAGCCGCGCGGCAATCCGCCGCGGCTCGCCGGTCACGCCGTCCGAGTCCATCCAGTCTTCCGCGCGCCACTCTCCCTCCGGCATGGCGCGCAACTCCGCGCGCACCAGCCGCTCCGAGTAATCGAGCAATTCGCCGACCAGCGCGTTCATCGCCTCCAGGCCATGTCTCGCCGCCAGCTCGCGCACGCGCCGCTCACCCACGCGGCAGGCGCCCACCTGGGCATCGAGATCGCCCTCGCGCTCGCGCGGCGTGCGCACCCTGCGCAGAATCCAATCCATCACCGCACCATCCACCTTGCCGCCGCGCGCAATCAGCGTGGGCGGAATGCGAATGCCCTCGTCTTCGATGGTGGTCGCCGGCCCCATCGACCCGGCAAATTTTCCGCCCACGTCGGCGTGGTGCGCGCGATTGGCAACGTAAAACGCGGGCCGCGCTGCGCCGGCAAGGAACACCGGCAGCACCAGCGTGATGTCCGGCAGGTGTGTGCCGCCCGCATAGGGATCGTTGAGAATGGCCAGATCGCCGGGCGCAAAATCGAGCGCGGCAATGGCCGCCTCCACGCTCATGGGCATCGATCCCAGATGCACCGGCATGTGGTCGCCCATGGCGATCACCTGGCCCTGTCCGTCGAAGACCGCGCAGGAGTAATCGCGCCGCTCCTTGATGTTGGGCGAGAGCGCCGTGCGCCTGAGCGCCGCGCCCATCTCTTCGGCTATGGAGTGCACCGCCGCGCCGAAGACGGAGAGTTCCACCGGTCCGATTCTTTTGGAGCTCATGGATGCGCCTCGCCGATGGTAATGACCAGGTTCCCGAAACCATCGACGCACGCCTCGCAGCCCGGCGGCACCAGCGTGGCCGAAGTGTATTCGGTGATCATCGCCGGCCCGCGGATCGCGTCGCCGGGCGCAAGCAGGTCACGCTGAAAAAACCGCGTGGGCCGGAACTCTCCCTCAAAGTAAACAGGCCGCTCCGCGTACTGCGCCGCGCTGCCGTCGCCCGGCTTGAGCGCCCGTGACAGCGGAGAGTAGAGCTCGCCCGCCGCGTTCATGCGCACGCGCACGTTCACAATCTCCACCGGCCGCGCCGGATCGGAGAACCCGTAACGCTGTTCGTGCAAACCATGAAACTCCGCGATCGAGCGCGCCGGATTCTGCGCATCGAAGTTTACGTTCAGCTCGAATCCCTGCCTTCGATAGCGCAGGTCGAGCGTCCGCTCGGCAACACTCGCAGCGTTCTGTGCGGCAAACTCCGCACCCTCCCGATCGAGCTCCGCAAAGATCCCGGCCAGGTTGCCGATGG
>JASHTS010000172.1 GCA_030040425.1 Acidobacteriaceae bacterium
AGGGCTCGCCCAGAAGGAGAACATCACATGGCAACTGGACTGACCAAGACCGCACTCACGCGGCACCTGGCCGAGAAGCTCGAACTCACCAACAAGCAATCCGCGTCCTTCCTCGATATGCTGGCGGAGACCGCCATCAAGGAGACCAAGAAGAGCGGCGTCTTCGTCATCCCCGGCATCGGGCGCCTGGTCAAGGCAGAGCGCAAGGCCCGCATGGGCCGTAATCCGCAGACCGGCCAGCCCATCAAGATCAAGGCCAAGACCGTGGTCAAGTTCCGCGTCGCCAAGGCCGCCAAGGACATGATCGCCCCTCCGAAAAAGTAATCCCCCCGGACTGCGCACACACACAACAGGGAGAGGCCTCCGCGCCTCTCCCTGTTGCATTTTGTGGAATGCCTCTGCGCGATTCTCTCTGAATTTTCTGCACTTCGCCGCCCGCCTCGCTCATCCCATCAGGCATGGGAACTGTCTCCACCCTCCATGAATCTTCCGCCGGCCAGCCAGCCCGCACCGCTTCGGTTGTCCTTCTTCTGCGCCTTGAAGGCGTCGCCGTCGCTCTCATTACCGCCGCGCTCTACGCCCGCACCGGCGCAAGCTGGTGGCTCTTCGCCGCGCTCTGGATCGTGCCCGATCTCTCCATGCTCGGCTATCTCTCTTCGCCCTGCCGCGGTGCGCGTATTTACAACGCTTTCCACTCCTATCTGCTTCCCGGGATTCTTGCGCTCCTTGCTCTCTTCACGCACGCGCAAGGCCTGCTCTTGCCCATCGCACTCATCTGGTTCAATCACATCGGCATCGATCGCGCACTCGGTTACGGCCTCAAATACGCTGAAGGCTTCGGCTTTACGCACTTTGGCCGCATCGGCAAATAATGTAACCGGTCAGTCGGATGTATCTTGTGAATCGAATCCGCTGGCTTACGCCGGATTTGGTTTTGCGCCGGCGCGCGGCATCGCCGCCCGCACAATCAGCGACAGGCCAAAGATCACCAGGATCGCTTTGAGCATCAGTTCGTAGTCGTAAAGCCACGAGAGCACCGCAAAAATGAACAACACGCCGATCGCGTTCAGCTCCGTGAGCAGCGCTATCCCCCAGTTCGCCTTGTGTCCCGCTGGCGGCAGGCTTCCGCGCAGGCGCGGAAGCAGCCGCGGCGCTGCCCGCACGTAGGCGCGATACGGCTCGCCCAGCTCGCGCGTGAGAAATGCCTCCTCGGCCAGGATCAGCCGCAGGTAACACACCGTGAGCAGAGTCATGGCTACCAGTGCCCCGCTCGGCGGCATCAGGCACGCCATCGCCCCCATCATGCACCATCCGCCCAGGTACAGCGGATTGCGCACAAACCGATACGGCCCGTCGGCCATCACTGCGCCGCCCTGCATCGCGCCGTGGTGCACGATGTCATAACCCAGGTAGGCTGCGCCCCACACGCGCAAGATCGCGCCCAGCGCGGCCAGCGCCATGGCTATACCAATCACCGCGGGCGAAGCGTAGGTAAAGCGCAGCAGCCCGGCGCGGCTCGCCTCCAGCGCCAGCCACTCGAGCAGCGAAATTCTCCTCCCGAGATCCAGCGACTCAATCCATGGCGCCCAGAAACCCAAGACCACCAGCGCCACCATGATCACCATCCGCAGTCGAAACTCGATCGCGCTTGCCCGCATCCACACTCCGCTTGCCGCAGCATACCATCCGCATCGACGCAACCACGCGCGCGCCGCCATGTCATTTTGCGCGAGCGCCTTTGCGCCGCACCTGCCCTCGCAACATCCCGTCCGCCCTGAGCGCCCGCTGTGCTACGCTGGCGCTGCAATCAGTTCACTCGGGAGACTCCCGCTCATGCATTCGCGATGCACCGCCCGCCTGCTCTCGTTCCTCGTCTTCGCCGCACTGCCTGCACTCGCCCAGGCGCCCGCCGGGCAATCCTCGACCGGCTTGGCCCAGTCCGCGCAAAGCCAGCTCCCCGCGCTCACCGCCATCTACAAGCACCTGCATGAAAATCCCGAGCTCTCCAAGCACGAGGAGCAGACCTCGGCGTTTCTCGCTGCGCATCTGCGCGAACTCGGTTACACGGTCACCGAACACGTGGGCAAATATGCTGATGGCGCGCAGGCCTACGGCGTCGTCGCCATCCTCGCCAACGGCCCGGGCCCCCGCTTGATGATCCGCACCGACATGGACGCGCTGCCCGTCCAGGAAAAAACCGGCCTCGCTTTCGCAAGCCACGTCACCGAGCCCGGCCCCGACGGCCAGCCTGTTCCCGTGGCGCACGCTTGCGGCCACGATCTGCACATGACCGTCCTTCTCGGCATGGCGCGCGAGATGGCCGCGCGCCAAGCGCAGTGGCACGGCACGCTCATGCTCATCGGCCAGCCCGCGGAAGAAGTCATCCAGGGCGCGCAGGCCATGCTCGCCGATCATCTCTACGAGCGCTTCGGCCGTCCCGACTTCATCGTCGCCGAGCACGACAACCCCGATTTCCCGGCCGGCTCCGTCGCCGTCAAAGACGGCCCCATGCTCGCCAGCGCCACCGGCATCAACGTCGTCATCCGCGGCATCGGCGCGCACGGCTCGCGGCCGGAGGCAGGCAAGGATCCCATCGTGCTCGCCGCCGAATTCATCCTCGTCGCGCAGACCATCGTCAGCCGCCAGATCGACCCCCGCGATCCCGCCGTGCTCACCGTCGGCACCATCCATGGCGGAACAAAGAACAACATCATCCCCGATGAAGTCGATCTCGGCCTCACCCTGCGCACCTTTTCTCCTACTGAAACCGAGCAGATTCTCGCCGACATCCGCCGCACCGCCAACGGACTCGCGGAAGCCTACGGCATCCCCGCCGACCGCATGCCCACGGTCAACGTCACCGAAAGCACGCCCGTCACCTTCAACGATCCCGCGCTCGCCGATCGCATCCGCGCCGCCGCCACGGCCGCGCTCGGCGCTGATCGCGTCATTACGCCGGAGAAACC
>JASHTS010000173.1 GCA_030040425.1 Acidobacteriaceae bacterium
CCACTGATCGCGAATGGGTTTGCCCGTGGTCACTTCGATTCGGTCGGCAAAGGGCCTGCCACCCCAGTAGCCTTCGTTCGCGCTCAGCTCCACGCGCTGCGGAGTCGATGACGCGGTCAATTCATAGGGCCCCGTGCCGATGCAGCAGCGAGGTTCCGTGGCCTCGCCCGCATCGCCCAAAGAGACGAGAAATGGCCTTTCCGCCAGCAGCGAAGCCAGGTTCGGCATGGGCGAGTCGCCCACAAGGACAACCGACTGGCCGACAGCGCGAACGCTCGTCCAGGGACAGTCTCCGTTGCAGTCCAGATTCAGCGAGGCGACCACCCGATCCGCCGTGAGCGGAGCGCCGTTGTGAAACTGCACGCCGGGCCGCAGCGAAAACTCCCAGCGATGGGCACCGTCTTCCGATTTCCAACTCGTTGCCAGCGCCGGCTCAATCGATCCATCGGCGCCGAAGCGCGTGAGCCCGTCCAGCAGAAGAGGAAGAACCACGGCGTCCGGCGGGGTGAATCCGTCGCCCGCAATCTCCACGCGCAGCGTGCCGCCGTAGTGCGGCCTTGTCCTTCCCCAGGCGCACATACAAACCAAGACCAGAAAAAGACTAATTGCAGAGCGCCGAAACACGCACCACCTCGTATTGGTTTGCGGGCGTACGCACCGCGGCGTAGACACTTTTGAAATCGGGCGCGGACCAAAGCGCAGTGACCGTTCCCTGCATGGCCAGCGGCGCGCTCACGGGAACGGCCTCGAGCGCAGGCACCTCGTAGGCGCGCAAACTGTCGCTCGCGGCTTCGCCCGAGCCCGACGCGAGAATCTGTGTTCCCGTCCCGCATCCTGAGCGCAGCTCGGCCAGATCGCTACCCCAGTCGCGCGCGCCGGCCACGGCCTCGAGCGATCCGTTCTCGGCCATCTGCAGCTTGCCATCGATGCCCTCCAGCAACAGCGCTCCATCGCCTGCAGCGCGCGGAATCAGCGCCGTCGCATAGAATGCCGGCAAATCCACGCCCACCCCCGGCGAAACCACCCCGGTGAAGTAATTGCGCGCGGCATTGTAGAAAGCTTTGAGCGCCACAGGCGCGTTTGCCGGCACGCTCGCAGATCCTGCCTGCGCTGGCGACTGCACAGGGACCGCAAGCGGCCAGGGATCGTCACTGGGATTGCATTCGACAGCCCAGTCCGCTGCCGCGCTCGCTTGAGGCGCGCTGCCGGTGCAACGCGCGCCGGGCAGCCACGCCACAAACCCCGCGCCATCCGCCGATGGCAAGAGAATCCCGCGCGGATCGCGCGCAAGCGGCGCCGTGCCGTCCAGGCTCGTGCGCTCCTGCTCCTGCCATCCTTGCGCCGCGCGCGCATCGATCACGATCGCCTGCGGCTCGAGCACCACGAGATTGTTCGCAATTGCCAGCGCGGCTACCACCGGTTCCTGCGCGCTGATGACCAGCTCGCTGCGCAACAGCAACCCTCCGGTCGTGGGCGAAGGCTGCGGCTGGTCGGCGGCGAGGCTCACCATCGCCACCTGCGTGTCATCGCCTTCCGCAATCTCTGCCACCCAGAGCCGGCTGCGCGCATTCTCACTCAAGGTGACGCGCACTGCATTGGCACTGTCCGCACCGGAGAGGGCGATGCCGCGCTCCTTCAGGTCCTGCTCCAGCAGTTGCCGGATCGCCGGAACCGCCTCGTCCGGAATTGAGGAAAGATTGCGGATGGTCAGCCGCGCCTGTCCCGAGGCCAGAACGTCGGCGATGCGGCCGGCGAGCTCCGCCGCAGGCCGGTCCCACTCACCCGGTGCGGCGTATGCGGAGGACGCCAGCAGTGTGGTCATTGCCGCAATCAGACCGAGCCGTCTCATGGTCGTCCTCTCTCCGGGCATTCTTGCGTTTGCGCGGATTATATCGTTAATCGCTCTCCCCAATGTTTCGCGTAAGAGCATCGGACGGACTCTCGCGAAGATTGCATCGTTTATCGCGCACGAAAGCTGCTTACCAGATGCTGGATGACGCCGTCCCGGTCGAAGGGCACCGGGCTGGCTACGGAATCGGTGGCCGTGATCAGGAAGAGCGTGCCGCCATGAAGAGCGTAGGCAATCTCCCCATTCCGGTATTTCGCGGTAGAGAGGCTCTCCCCCATCCAATGCATCGCATTGAGCCGAGGAAATCCTGTTGATTCAAGCCACGCATTCATGGCGTCCCGATCGGCCAGGTTCTCTTTCGCGGCCACCGTGTATTGCCGGCTGTCGTAGGTGAACCGATCCAGGCAGGAAAGGCCGAGCGCATTGAAGAAGCGCGGCGAGGAAGTATCGATTCTCTCAACGGAGGAATTCCTCGGAACCTGGAAACTCTCGCCGCATTGCGAGTCCCTGTGCTCATGCCAGCCGGCGTCGCGTTTTACGGGTCCGACGAACGCGAAAGAGCGCACCATGCGGTCCATCTCGCCGTGGATCCGGCGCAACGCCCTTTCATCGAGCGGCCGCAGGCCATATTCGCCATATTGCGCCTGGCCCACATCGGATTGCGCTGTCGCCGCTGCGATCTCAAAGCAGACATGGTCATCAAAGGCGCGGTAGTAGCGACCGGCCTCCGAGCTTCCGGCCGCGGCGCCTCCCGCGTCGGCGAAGTGAAAGGTCCTTCCATGGAGAACAACTGTTTTGGCCGGCCCGCCGTCGATATCGTCACAGTCGGCCTCGCTGGTTTCCTCGCGAAGCACGTTCACCGCTACCCCGAGCGCCTGAATCACGGTGTGATCGAGCGCGTGCCCGTCATACAGGAAGCAGGCGATCGTGGTCTCATCGCAGATGGGAATCATGGAGTGCTGCTTCTCCGCGGGCGGCGGTCCGCCCGGATAAAGCGACATCGTCCGCGGGTAGTCGATCCGGAATCCGTAATCGGGACTCCGATAGGACCGCCAGTTCTCCTGTTTCGCCGTCTGCGCCCGCGCCGAAGCGATCGTCAACAGGAGTCCGGCCGCCGCCATCGCCCCTATTCGCCGTATGCTCATCGCGTCCTCCAGAATTGCTTTCCTGCCCGGCGCTGCGTCTCCTGCCGCACCGAAGAGCGGTCAGGAGACACAGGAACGCCGGCAACAGCCACGTCATTGCTGTCCCCCGGTCGCCGGCGCGGGCTGCTCTTCGCTGTCCATCTCCTGCTTTACCACCGGATTGGCGCCGATGCCCTTGAACACGTCGCTGGCGAAGAAGAATTTCCCGTCCGACGGCACCATCACCACCTGGATTTTGTCGGAAAGCTTCTCGGCCACAATTTTGTTGATGAGCAGCGGCGACTTGTTCAGGAGCTCGGCTTCGCTGGCCATGCGCTGCGCGTCGGCCGCGGCCACCACCTTGATGCGGTTGGCCTCGGCATCGGCCAGCAGGTTGCGCCGCTCCAACTCGGCTTTGCTGTCGATCACCTTGGCCTGCGCATCGGCTTCCGCATTCTCGATCGTGGCTTCCTTGCGCGCCTCGGCCTCCAGCTTGCTCTGCTCGATCTGTTTTTCCTTGAGCGGCAGCGTGTACTGCATCGCGTCCGCCTCGCCTTTGGCCTCGACCACCTTCGATTGCGCATCGCCCTCGGCTTCTTTCACTTTTTGCGCAGCCTCGGCCTCGGCCTGCAGCTCGGCGATCCTCACCTGCTTCTGCTGGATGTCGGTATCGACGGCCATCTGGTCGTCCTGCTGCTCCTTCAAGAGAAGACCCTCGAGTCCCTGCGCGTACTCGGGCGGCAGCTGGATGTCGGAGAGCATCACCTCTTCCACCACGATGCCGTCTCCGGCCAGTTTTTTCGTGATCATGGCCGCGGCGCGCGCGCGCACTTCATCGCGCTTGCTCGAGAAGATCTCGCGCACCGTGTACTCGGGCGCCAGGTCGCGCCACGCGCTGGCTACCACCGGCGGCACCAGCTCTTTATCCGCGGGCTGCGGCAGATGCGCCTGCACGTTGGCGAGTTTGTTGGGATCGAGCCGGTAGCGCACCGTGATGCCCAGCCCGATGTTGAGGCCCTCCTTCGACTGCACGTTCAGCCCCGTATTCGGCTGGAGCTTCTTTCCGCTCTCGTCGAGCGTTCCGCAGGTGAAGAGATGGTCGCGCAGGTCGAAGGTCTGCACGCTGTCGACCAGCGGCGCGATGAAGTGCACGCCGGGATAAAGCGTTCCCGGAAGCGTGCCGCTGATCTGGCTCAAGCGCACGCCGCCCATGCCGCTGGGCACCACCACGATGCTGCCGGCGAGCAAAAACGGCACGCACGCGGCCAGAGCCAGCGCCACCGTGCTGCGCCAGTCAATTTCTTTGAGCTCGATCGGCGGTTCAAGATTGTTTTCGTGTGGATCAGTTTCGTTTTGGCCGGCCTTCCTGCGCATCCGTTGAATGCGCGCAAAAAGGCCGTAGAGCGGAATGGCCGCTGCCGCGATGAGCAGCGCCACTCCGGCAAGGTTCAACAACAGCTTCAGTGCCAGCATGTTTTGTCTCCCTTCCGGTTCCTGGGCTCTTCCTGTTTCCTGGCCTCCGCCTGCCGAGCCAGCAGCAGCCGGACCAGTCCTCCCAACGTCAACTCCTCAAACAGCAGCACCGCCGCCACCGGCAACAGCACCGCACCCACGCCCGCCAACGCATCGCACAAGAAATTCATTGCCGCACCTCCGTTACAGGGCCCCCGCCACGGCCAGTGAATTCGCCGCGGCCGAAGCGTTGTTTGTGGC
>JASHTS010000174.1 GCA_030040425.1 Acidobacteriaceae bacterium
ACGTAACTTATTGCGAGATCGAGCCTGAAGCACTTCAGGGGCCTGTACCCATTGGCCGCCCGATTTCCAATGCTCGAGCCTACATACTGGATTCCCGTCAGCAGCCGGTGCCGATGGGCATTGCCGGCGAAATTTTCATAGGCGGAGCAGGAATCGCGCGCGGATACTTCAATCGCCCCGATCTGACGGCGGAGCGATTTATCGCCGACCCGTTTTCGGAAGAGCCGGGAGCGCGCATGTACCGCACCGGCGACCTGGCGCGCTATCTCCCGGATGGCAACATCGAGTTCCTGGGCCGCAACGATCACCAGGTGAAGCTGCGCGGCTTTCGCATCGAACTGGGTGAGATCGAAACACGGTTGGAGAAACTCGAGAAAGTGCGCCAGTGCGCCGTGAATCTCGCGGGCGAGGATTCTTCAAACAAGCAGCTCGTTGCCTATGTGGTGCCCAGGAGTAACGAGTCTATTCCTACGGCGGAGGAATTGAGAAGCGCACTGAAGGTCCAGCTTCCGGATTACATGATCCCGTCAACATTCGCAATACTCGACCGCATGCCGATGACGCCGAACGGAAAGGTCGATCGCAAGGCGTTGGCGCAATCCAACGCGTTGGTCATCCCGCGCGACGAGACAGTGATGACTGCGCGCGATTCAATCGAGAGAAGCCTGGTGCTGATATGGGAGCAGTTGCTTTCCGCCCGGCCGATTGGCATTCGGTCGAGCTTCTTCGATCTCGGAGGCCACTCTCTCCTGGTGGTCGAGCTGTTCGCCCGGATCAAAAGAGCCTTCCAACGGTCGATCCCCATCGCAGCCATCTTCGGATCTCCGACCATCGAGCAGCTTGCAGCCTTGGTTCGCGGAAGAGCATTCGACCCCAAGACCGATACGATCGATGTTGCGAAAAGCCTGGCAGCAGCGAGGTCAACCATCGTCCCCATCCGGACAGGCGGTCCGAACGTCCCGCTATTCCTGATTCACGGCGGCGGAGGGCATCTCCTCGGTTTTTATCAGCTTGCGATGCTTACTGGATCAGACCGGCCCATTTATGGCATTCAAGCGCAGTCGTTTTTGCAAGGCAAATCCGCACTACTTTCTCTTGAAGATCAGGCCGCATACTACCTTTCCGAGATTCGGAAGATACAACCGAAAGGGCCATATTATTTTTTGGGATACTGCACTGGCGGATTAGTAGCTCTGGAGATCGCGCATTTATTGCGCCAACAAAGCGAGGAGGTCGAGTTGCTCGGCATGCTCGACACACGCCTGCGAAGCCAGATCGTGCCGATTCTCCGGAGTGTTCCCGTGGGCACCAAAGTCAGCCGCCGGGTTGCGGGGATCGTCGATTATTTTCAGCAGCTCCCTCTAAAGAAGAAAGCGGCTTATCTTCCCGAGAAAATTTGGACGCACAGTTTGCGCCGCATCTATATGGTAGTCCCGTCGCTGGGCGTGCGGACCGTTCCATCTTTTCTGAAGAATCCAGAGGAAATTTTGCGCGTGGCCGCGATGAAGTATACCCCACGCCCGTGGCCAGGAGTGATCACTGTCTTCCGCGCTTCCGTGCAGCCGGATCCGCGCATTCCCGGCGATCTGGGGTGGTCGAGCCTCGCTTTGGGCGGTGTGGATGTCTGGGAAGTCCCCGGAGATCATTTCGACATATTCCACGAGCCCAACATTCAAGTTCTGGCGGATCGAGTCAGAGAAAGACTGGAGAGGACCGATTGCGGGCAATCGGAATCCAGTTTGTGTTCCGCCAATCTCGGATAAGAGCTGGCGGAGACTCCGCAATCACGCGTATTTCCAGCTACTCACCATACCATCAAACATGTTTTGATAGCGCCCTCTCGCGCGCATGCGCTCGCCACGACGAGTGCCTAAAGACAAGCTAGTTCTGAAACATGTTCGATGTACGGCGAAAGATATGGGCGTGGAAACCGAATATGACTCGCGCCGCCCGCACAGCTCGCTTGCATACAGAACACCTGCTGAGTTCAGCAGAGCCTTGGGCCATGGAGATGTGGAAAGCAAACAGCGCTTCCCACATCCCCACAGCCCCGACTACGACGGCGGCGAGATATACTCGCCCACAAACCTGAAACGAGAAACTCCAGCTACGAATGGCTGAGAAAAACGGGGCAGGTCATCCCCTCCAGCATGGCCAGCGTCTCCATCCCTTAGCGGCGATGACAATTTATAACTGTGTAACTAGCGCCAAAATGCAAGACCCTCCGCAGCATCGCCTGCCAGGCGCGCCGCGGAGGGTCCTAGTTTCTAAACGTGACTTAAGTCCGAATCTCTCGCGCCATTCCCCCAACCCTATTGCACGAGAGACACGTCTCAACTCTCCATGCGAGACGATCAAAGAGCCATAAGCTCGCCCGGCCGCTCTTAGAATCCTCGGCGAACGGCCATATAGGGAATCAGCATCAGCTCAGCAATCCCTGGCCACGGATCATCTTGCGTAAAGACCGCTTCCACATCCGTGTTGCGAATTGAGCGAAGATACTCTCTCCAGCTCAAGCGGCCGGTTAGAATTTGGGTGAACGACGTAGGTAAATCCGTAGTGAACCGAAGCCAGGCGACACCGGGCTTGCCACGCTGCACATCCGTGCTCCTGTCCATCTGGTCGCTAAACAATAAAAAAGGAAAATCGACGCCTGCTCGTGCTCCAAGGCTATGATAGCCCCACGTTCGCGCGTTAACATCGAGAAGCTTATATTGCCCGTCGCGTGGATCGAGTTTGTACTCTATCTCCACGAGCCCGTAGTAGTTAATTTCTCTCAGAAACCTTTCCGACATCTTCTCGATATTCTCAATGCTGGTAGTCTCCACATACGTGCTTGCTCTGCCGAATTCCGCAGGGTGCTGCCGGGTGCGCCGGACGACCATGCTTCCGAGGCTTTTACCTCCCTTAAAGAAGGCACAGTAGGCAAATTGTTGCAAACCATCACCAGGGATGAGATCTTGCAGTATGACCTCGTCGAGCCCAATGTGCGCTGCAGCACGTTCCACCAAGCGCTCTAATTCTTTCTGATTGTTAGCACGCCAAGCCTTTGCCTTCGTGGCGTAAAAGAAGTGCTCTTTAATCGCCGGCTTAATCGCTACCGGGTAGCTCAGTTTGAGATCGCGAAGTTCGGCGACGCTCTTTACTTGCCAGTTTGTCGGTGTGGGTATCCCCAAATCTCGAGCCAAGCGATAAGTCTGGCGCTTATCCCAGGCAAACTGGATGACCTTCCATTCCGGCGTCGGGACGCGAAAAATCTCCTCCAGCTTGGATCGATATCGAGAAAGCGCAGCCACCGTTTCGTCCCGGGTCGGGAAAAGTACCCATCCTTCCAGCCCAAGTCGCCGGCCTATCTCAAGTAGTGACTTTACGGTCTGATCCTCATCGCGTAAGTTCCGTTCCGACACAGAATGCTTGGTATATTTGGAGAACCGGGATATCGATTTCTCATCGTCAACCACGCAGACAGGTATCTTGTGGCGACCGAGACTCCGAACTATGCCAAGACCCTGGTAGTCTCCGCCAATAACAACGGCACCTGCAGTCGAATCTGAAAAGCTCCGCGTGCCCGCGATTGAGCCATTCGAGGCAGTCCCCGTAATCGTGTCGAACTCGCTCTTCATCATTACCGAGAGGGCCCGGACCTCGACAAACACCGCAAAAGCGACTTCGAAGCGAAGTCTGTGCCGGAGACAAACTGCAAAAGAGGGCCAAAGCAATGCACGCCGGGAGCTCCAAGAATATGCAAACCCGAGACAGATGACTCAAGGCCATCCTTGAGTATCGGAAACCCATTCACGCGACCAATTTGCGCGAGCAGTTCAGGTGCCAGGAAATCGTATTTTGAGACATCGATGTGAAAACCTGTTCCCAGCAACACGTGGTCCACAACCTTTTCACTTTCATCCTTCAGGCGCACTGTCACATGACCGCCCGAAGATTTCGATGCGGCCACAGGACAATTCAATGTGATAGGAATATCGCGCAACCGATTCACCAGCCAGCGGGCCCCGGCCGGTCGAGTTGCACGCTTTCGCAATCTATCTTGAACTCCTCGCGGCAGGACCCTCACGAGATGAGGGCGGGCCAGGAGCTGGCTGAGGCCCGCAGGTCCAACATCCGTGGGAGCATACAATATTCTCCGCGTCAGTTTGCCCATGCGATGGTGAAGCGTGGTGGACGCCCATCCCTGGAGCCAATGTATGCGGCGAGAGCGCGCCACGACTTCCACCTGAGCCCCAGCTTCATGCAACAGCGCAGCCGATTCAAGAGCGCTTTGGCCGCAGCCAACCACCAGTACCTTTTTTCCGGAAAAGCCAGCAAAGTCGCGATGCTCGTTCGTGTGTGTCGCCAGTTCCGCTGGAAGCGTTCGGAACTCCTCCGGCCGCCGCGCAAATGAACTAATCCCACCAGCAACCACGACCCGCCGTGATTCGAATTTCTCACCATCCTGAGTGTGAAGTATGAATCCCTGCCCGCCCTTTTCAATTCGGGAGATTCGCTTTCGCTCCAGGTCGGGGACGGCACGGTTCTGATACCAGAGGCCGTATTGAATGAATTGATCGATCGGAACCGGAAGCCCAAACGAAACCTGGCGTTCCTTCTGAAATGCCTCCAGCGTTAGATCCCCGTTGGGGCAGGCGATTTGCGTCGCTGTCCAATTAGAGCGCAGGAACATGCCCTTGGGCATATTCCCACTCCAAAAAGACATCGGCTCACCAAATGCCCTCACTTCGATTCCCTTGATTGAACGGAGGTGAGCCGCAGCAGCCAGTCCATACGGCCCCGCCCCGATAACAGTCACGTCACACACACTCACTGCTCTTACTCCCGTTGATATTCCGGCAAAATAATTTTCCGAAGAGTCGAATTCGTTGGCACAATACCCCGACGCAATGGCTTTTGCACCCATCCGTTTGTAATGAGTCTAACATCGCGCCATTTGGCAGCAATGGCAACAGTCCGGAGTTCGGGTGAAGTCCGGGTGATCGGCAAAAGACGAGTCCGTGCGCTCCTTGTGCCTTCAGCAATCCTCAGTCTAGGAATACTCTCGAATATCGGCGCCATCCAATGCGTAGTGAACTTGGTTGTCTGAGGCGTAAGCAAACGCAAGGCAAGCCCGTTCCTTCCCTTCGCCCTGGATGGACCACTGCCCATTTTCCTGCACCACCCGCAGTTGACTTCGGAGTCGCCACCATTCGGCTACTTCTCGCGGCAAAGGAGTCCAAGCCTGCTCCCGTTTCCTCAAGTCCTCAAGATGGCTCAGGAGAGCCCAGTACACTTCTCTTGCCCGGTTTTCAATTATGTAATCGGGGTGCACGAGAATGCTCACTAATCCGTTGTGAGCCACAATGCGCTCGATTTGCTCCTTCCATAGCCCGATCGAATAATCCCTCAATATGTGGAAGAGCGTGTAATCCTGCGTGCAGGTAACCGGTATCTCAACCAGGTTGCCGATGAAGTAGGGCATTACTGTGCAGCACCCTCCGCGCTGCGGATCGAGATGCCCAACGCTGGGGATCGACATGTCATATTGAAATTCGAACGCATCATACCAGTCGGCATTGCGATATAAGATCCCTGACCTAAACCCGACTGCACGAAAGTCCCGAGCATATTGATTGATCCGTTTGGCTCGCCGAAGGAATTCGCCGCGTTCCGCGAACAAGCGCCCGTCGTGGTTTAAGTCATGAATGTTTACCTCAAAGCCTCGACTGGTAATCGACTCGAGAAACTGAGCGTCCACCGTATATCGCACTTCCGGAACCACCTGGAAGGAGCTCCGCAAACCGTAGGACTCATCGATGTCCATCAGTTGCCTGCAATATTCTTTACCCTCCAGATCCTCCACATCATGCGTCACGATGGCGCAGCACTTATAGCCGTCGGGCCAGAACCAGATAAACGGAACTCTATCGACGCCGTGTGCCTTCATTCCCAGAGCCAGCAGCTTTCGATGCAAGCGGTCGACCGTAGAATCGACTGGCCACTGCGGAAACGAAAGCTTATTCCAGTTTCGCAAATGTACTTTCTGGAGATGCTTGCGTATGGCCACTCCAAGATAGGGCCGGGCCGCGTAATAGAGCTTCCGAATGATCGAGTGCGTTAGCCGGCCTGGATCGCGGAAGTGGGCCGCGTAGCGCTCACGCAGCAGATTCTCAATCACTTCCTGGGGATCGAAAGGGAGCAGTGAAACAGATGCGCTGCAATCCAGATCGCACTGAGCGTCATAGGTGATCGCCTCGGCCGCAGCAGCGCGGGCGCCTCCCGCGGTGCGGCCGTAGCAGATTGTGTCTGGACTCCAGCAGAAATAACCGCAGTCCGCGGACAGTGGCCCACTCACCTGATAGGAGGCAAAGGCTTCTGGACACCGATAGTAATCCAGAAAATGCCGATTTACTACAGGCGACAGCACCGCGCTTTCTGTGTTTTTCCCGCTTTCTTGCATTCCTCTCCCTGGCCCCGCAGATTATCTATGGATTCCTGCTTCCGGCAATACTTCGTCATTCCAGGTCAGCGTGCGAGCCGTGTCCTCTCCTCGACGGAAGATCCAGATTGCTCCAAATACAAACGCAAGCGCAATGACAAAGAAGAGGATTCCGCCCTGGCGATGCAGCCTACCTGTCAGGAAGCCGGGATCTACCCGAGTCCCGAGGGCTGCAATTATAAAGATCCGTAGGCCATTTTTGGCAATTGACAACGGAACTGCAATGGCGGCGACGACAGCCTTCCTCCAAAATGTGTGCAGCATGAATTGTCCCAATATAATCGCGGTTGCCAAAAGCATCGAGCTCGACCGAATGCTGCTGCACTCTTCCGCCACCTGAATAGTCACGCCCGGAATCGCGATCTGCACTCCTTTTTGAATTGCGGGGATGCCGCAGACCGCAAAAAGGGCGTGAGCACTCCAGGCGGACCCTTCCTGGAGCGACGCGATAAGGGGATCCATGATGCATTGCGGAAGCGGAATCAATGCGAGCAAAAGCAATAACGGGAACAAAGCCGAGCTCGAAGCTTCAATCCCAAAGCAGAGCAAAAACATCCCCGCCCAAAAAAGTACGACGGCAAGCATTTCACCGGCGAGATGAACATCCTGGTGCATCCAGCGCAAGAGCGCGTGCGCGCAGACGGCAACCAGAACTGCAGATCCCAGAAGTACTGAGCTGAAGCGAAAATCCCAGGCACTCTTTCTCCACGATGATCTCAGTTCCAAGAAGAGAAGCGACACGCAGACTGGGAGAACCAGCAGAATATGCGTATATTCATCGTTGCGAAAGGCCAAAAAGCCTGTCTGGAATAAGGGACGCCAAGCGATCACGACAGAGACTGCCATCGATAACGCAAACACTCCATGGCGTAGCGTCGCAGAGTTCCACTGATGTATGCCTGAATGCTTCAAATGCGGCGGTCCCACCTCAGTCGGCATTGACAAGTCTTCGGAGACCTCACGTCTCAAGCACACTTCTCAACCGATGTGACGGTAGACAAGTCCACCGGCCCGGGAAGAGAGAGCATCGGGCAACGCCGCAAATAACGCCCTTGTCGACGAGAATGCCGATCGCAACACGACTTTTTCCCGTTCCAGTTCGGCGTATCGAAAGTAGTGCAGCTTTCGCCGCACGGTCCCGAAGCGGTCTTTGAAGATGGCGAGCCCCAGGTTGTCAGTATCCGTCCGGCCGAAATCGATCGCTTCAAAATTCTCTGCCTTGCTCTCTTCAACCAGCTTCCAAAAAAGAAATGGCATAGCGGCAAGGTGATGATATGCATGGTCTGAACAGCCGAATTTATAGACGACAGTTCCGCGATGTCTCAAGGTAAAAATTGCCGCAATGGGCTTGCCGTCTTTGCGAGCCACTCGAATCTCTGCATGCGGGCGGTTATATGCAATCACGTTCTTGAACCAGACCCGCGGTTGCGGAAGCAGGCGAAAGCGTCGCCTTGTAATCATGAGGAGCCTGTAAAACTCTTCGAGCAGAGCGTCGGAGCATCCTTTTTCATAGAGGAGCTGCTGCCTTCCGGCATGGAGAATTCGACGTTGAACGCAGCTGTTGTGGAACGAGGAAAAAATCGCCTCCGTCGAGCGTGTGAGGTCAAGCGTGTGCAACCAAAAGGACTGGCTCTTTACCACGGCCCAACTGGGCCGCAACTCTTCAGAGAGCGGCCGGACTTCGATGTATCTCCAATTGTGCTTCCTGAACTCCGCACGGATCCACTGCGCAATGTCGGGACCATCGCCGTCCTCGTTCATCAGAGGTTCCGCATGATCCGTAAATGGGAGCGAGACCAGACGGTTCCCGGTAATCCGGCTTCTCACCTCACAGAATACGACGCCATCGCGCAGTCGCTCTCCCGGTGGGGTGCTCGTGACCGCCAATGTCCGATAGCCATACGTCTTCGCCAGGGCCATGAGCCAGCCCGGTTGATGAAAGACCGAAGCGTTCCGATGAAATGCAATCAGGTCATTCCAGCGCGGGTCCGTTAATGGATCGATCACATAAGACTGCATCGAAGATGCTCTTCGCCAATTACCCGATCGCAATTCCCGATTATAAATTCGCTGAAGCCCGTCTCGTCGGACCTTGCATGCCTCAATAGTTGTAGTAGACGTCTCTTAGGCCCCGTGATTCTGCGAGCCAACTTCCACTTTTTTGTCTCCGCAGACATTTGATTCGATTCCTGCAGAGCGGGGATTTCGGCCATTGGAAAGGACTGCGGAGTTCGATGCAGTCATCTGATATTGCTCAATCTTATAGAGCACCGTTCGGTAGCTGGTTTTCAGCAAGCGCGCCGCGGCCTTTCGATTCCATCCGGTTTCCTCCAGAGCCCTGGCGATCGCACTTCTTTCGGCTTCCTCCTTGACACTGCGCAAGAGAGAACGAAGAGACTTGTGACCGCGAGCGTCCAACGGGGACTGAGATAGCTTCACCGGCTTCTGCTGGCCATTCGCCGACGCGGCCGGCGGCTCGCCCGCGCTCTCTGTTTCAACGAAATCGATGGATGCGGAAAGATTCCGCCGGATCGCCGACTCTAGTTCGCGAGTTTGTATGGGACGCTCAAGATGTTCGCTTGCGGCCATGCGTGCAACCTCCTGTCTTCGGTCCAGATCCTCCGTTCGACCAATCACAACAACCGGCAATTGGGGACTGATCCGCGATAGTATCTTCGAAACCTGCGCGCCGTTGGCAGGATCGCTGGATAAATCGAGAATGAGGAGATCGAACGGAACCTGCGAATAAATCTTCTCCAACGCATCCAGGATGTCGCCGGCTGCCTCCGCTTGCCAATGGTTCGGGCCGGCGAGCGACCAGACCGCTTCAAGAAGCGACGTGTCGCGGCTAACAACGAGGAGCCGTGCAATCTTACGCGAGTCTTCTAACACAATATGCCTCCGGGTGAAGCTATCTGGAGATAATCAAGCAGTAAATGCAAAATGCGCGTCCGGCAGAGCTTCGCAATCGTTCAGCGTTCCCACATGGGAAGCGCGTACGTTTGGGCGCTCTGCCCATCGGCTTACGGGAATGAATTGGTTGAGACTTGGTGCAGCGCAGTTGCGCTCAACTATGACCTGGCTTCCGCGCTGTGGAATGGGGAACCTGCAGGCTGATCGGATTAAATTAGAAAGCAAGCTAACTAATACAGCCTTGAAACTATTCGCAACCAGATTTCGATAACATGGCAAGGCCCCGGCAAGGACCGGAATGAGGCTCTCAATCTGCGCTGAAGTCGGCAGCTTTTTCTTGCGCCGAGCCCGTGCTGGATCGGACTGCCAGATAAGTTTTAAGTCCGAAACGATCAACTGGATCGTCCGCGGGAACCCCCGGGGACTTGATATCTCCAGATGAGGAAGAGAGGAAGTTCTGAGACCTATAAAGGTCTTTACGAGAAAGCCGATGCGTTGCGCACCTGAGTTACTTTGAGTGCCCAGGCAATATCAGCCTCGCAAGGCATCAATTCAGGCTAGGCGCCGCAAAGTTGATGCGTGATCTGCTCCGAGTTTGCGCTTTTTCATAAACAGCGCACCAAAGCACGAGGCGCCGGCTATGAGCAGGTAGAGAAGCGCAGCGCCGCCTTCGGGAACCGCGAGGTCGTCTGTCCACATCTCCTGCGGCTCGCCAAGCCCCTTGACACTGGGAGTCAGAATCCAAAGATTCGTAAGCGAGTCAAGGTACGCCGTGGCTGAGTGGGTCTTAAAGTAGGATTGTAGGTCTGAAATAAGCAGCGAGGTCTTCGCGTCGAGGAGGCCCTTGAGATCGCCTCCCATGCCGATATCCCAGATCGCCGAAGCCAACTCTGCCTGGGTAATTCCGGTGATGCCACTGAAGCTGCTGGTGCCGCTAAACATCATGCTCACCAGCATGCCCATCTCGGCATAGCCGTTGACGCCGATCTTGCTGCCGAACAGCGTATCGTCCAGATACGGTTTGCCCGTCGACGGGTCTGTCGCAGTCAACTGCGAAGCTTCGTAGGCGTTGGCCTTCCACGATTCACCGTTGTAAGTCTCATCCGCGAAGTCATCGCAGATGATTCCAGGTGAAGCGTTCCCATTGATGTCGCCGCCATAAATTCCCGCGTCAAGGCCGTCCCACGTCGTGCTGTGGCTGCCCGTGAATTTCACGGTCACCACACCCTGAGCGGACAAGGAAGCCCCAAAGCAGAAAAACGCACCGGCTGTTGCAATATAAGCTAAAGCCCTCGATTTCACTTTGCTTCCCCTTGAGCTAGTCGGCTTTCGATAACTCTTATCTCTTAACCCGAGGCCATTTCGCGCAGGGTCCCGCCTCAGTCCAATTGATCCTAGCGCATCAGTGGCCCTTGTCAAGAATGATTGTTTTTGCAACATGTTGAAAAAGAAAACGTTAGGTTCGATCCGAACACCCGGGAGTCAGCAGTTTTGGGGTACCGATTCTCCAAAAGTAACCACCGCTCGGGCTGTCCAAGCCACTTTCCGGAATCGGGATGGAATGATGTCGCAAATCAGTGCATTTTTGCCCAGATGTCCATTCCGGAGTTTCGGATCCTTCGCTTCAGCCTGTATCGACATTACCGGCCCGGGAGCCAACTCCTACGACCTCAACCGCTCTAACTCCGCCCTGATGCGATCGGCGCCGTCGTAGGTAGGGTCTGTCTTGAGCACATGCTCGAAATGCTCCCGCGCCAAGGCCGGCTGGTTGGTTTTCTCGTACGCCATACCCAGGTGATAGTGAATATCGGGATCATCGGGCATCTGGCGCTCCTCCTCGAGGTTCAGTGCCTGCTCGAGCGAATCCACCGCCATGGCATACTCGCCCCGTTGGAAGTAAATCCACCCCATGGTGTCCACGACCGAAGGCGAGTCCGGCAGCGCCCGGCGGGCCGTTTGCGCCAAGGTCATGGCCACATCCAGATTGCCGCCCGTGTGCACCATGGCGCGCGCCAGATCGTTATCAGCCGGCGCGTTTTGAGGATTGATGGTGACGGCGCTCTGGTAAGCGGCCTGTGCATCCTTCCAATCTGTTTTTGCCACGTAGAGATCTCCCAGAACCGTCGCCACGCTGTCCTGCCGCGGATTCCCCTTCAGAGCCTGAACGGCGGTCGCGATGGCCTCATCGATTTCGCCCTTCGCGGCCTGAACCTGGCAGAGCTGAATCACAGCATCCGTGTTTTCGTCGAGCGCGACTGATTTCGCCAGCGCCGGCTCTGCCGCGCTGAGATCCTTCGTCAGATGGAACAAAGCGGATCCAAGAAGGTCGTAGAAGTCGCTGTTGTCCGGAGCCCGTTCAATCTGCGCCTGCGCGGCAGCGATTGCCTTGGCAGGCTGCTTCTGCGCGATATAAGAATTCATCAAACCGCGCAAAGCATCAACCGAACCAGGGTTGCGCTCCAGCGCCTCTTCATACGCCGCAACCGCATCGGCGTATTGATTCTGAGCAAACTTCAGGTTTCCCAACTGGACATAGCCGAAAGCGCTGTGAGGCGCCACATCGATCGCCCTGTGAACATCCCGATCGGCCGCGTCAAATTGTTTGCGGTTGATACCCACAAGGGCGCGCAGCGCGTAGCCTTCCGGCCCTTCGGGTTCCATCCGGATCATCTGGTTGGCCGCGTCTTGAAGCGACTGCATGTCGCCCTTTTCCATGGCCGCATCGGCGAGCGAACGCTCCGCGTCGAGATAGTCCGGGTTCAAGTTCAGAGCCTCGCGCCATTCGCTCTCGGCTCGTTCCGGAAAGCCCTGCCGGCTGAGCGCCACGCCCAGGACGTAGTGGGCCTGGCTGTTATTGGGAGCATTCTCCACCACGGTCTGCAGCGTCTGCGCCGCGTCATTGAAATTGCCTTCGCTGATCTCCATCTCACTGCGATAAACCAGGGCATCGCTGTCACTCGGGTTGGCTTTCAGCACTTCACTGTCCAGCGTCTGCGCCTCATCGAAGTGCTTGGTCTGAATCAGCAACTGGATGTACTTCTTCTTCACCAGCAAGTCCTGCGGCCTCTGTTGATAAAGTGTCTTGTACGTGGCAATCGCCCTATCCAGTGCCCCGGTTGTGTAATAAAAATTGCTCAGGGCAAGCAGGCTTTGCGGGTCGCTGGGAAGATCTTTGCACGCCTGCACGAGGATGTTCTCCGCATCGCTCGTCTTTCCCTCAGTCAAATCCAGTTTGGCCAAGGCTTCTCTCGGCTCCATCTCGCTTGGAGCAATGGCCATTGCATCGCGGTACTGCTCTTCAGCCTCGGCGAGCCGGTTGTTCGACTGATAGAACCTGCCCAAAAGAACGCGCGCGTGCATTTCTTTGGGATCGAGTGCGATGACTTTCCTGAACGCGGCTTCCGCGGCATCCGCGTCGTTGTTCTTGATCTCCAGCATGGCCAGGCTCAAATACGGCTCCCAACGCCCCGGAGCAAGCGCGATCGTCTGCTTCATCTCCTGGATGGCGCCCGGAATATCGTCCTGCTCCGCCATCAGGCTCGAATCAGCCGCATGAACCGCCGGATCGTCTGGCCTCTGCTTCATCAGGATGTCCATCTGCTCTTTTGCCTCAGTAAAGCTCCGAGTCATAATGAGCAGATTGGTCATGGCAATGCGCGCGTGATAATCCTCCGGCCTCAGCTCCACCGTGCGCGCGAATTCGCGATACGCGCGATCGGGCTCCTGCATCAGCATGAAGCTCTGCGCCAATTGCAGATGCGCGTCCGCAAAACCGGGATCGATCTTGACGGCCTTTTCAAACTCGTCGGCTGCCGCCGCATATTGGCCTTTGGCAATAAAGTTCTGTCCGGCCGCAAAGTATTTCTGCTTGCGCGCATTGGGACTCAGCGAACAAGCGGACGTGAGCCCGATCGCCAATGCGAGCGCCACAGCCACCCACCGCCATTTGCACGTGATTTTCATGTTTAGGAAGCGCGTCAAAGTCCGAAGAGGTCTCACAGGCCGACAATCACCGTCTTCACTTCAGAATACTGCTGGAGCCCGTACTCTCCCAGCTCGCGCCCGATTCCTGAGTGCTTGAAACCACCGAACGGTGCGCGTGTGTCGAGGACGTTATAGCAATTCACCCATACCGTTCCCGCGCGAATGCCGTTCGCAACCGCCGTGGCCTTTCGAATATCGCGTGTCCATACCCCAGCGGATAGCCCGTAGACCGTGTCGTTCGCACGCTCGATCGCTTCGCCCACATCGCCGAACCGCATCACACTCATCACCGGGCCGAAGATCTCCTCCCGCGCGATCTTCATCTTGTCATCGACTCCTGCGAATACAGTTGGCTGAATAAAATAACCCCGGTTTCCAAATCGCTCGCCGCCGCAGGCAAGATGCGCGCCCTCAGCCTTCCCGGACTCAATATAGCCCAGTACCTTGTCAAACTGCGCCTGGTTTACCTGCGGCCCCTGATCCGTCTTCGGGTCAAAAGGATCTCCCAGTACGCGGGCCTGGGCGCGGGCAACGCTCTTCTCAAGGAAGCGATCGTAGATCGAGTCTTCCACAAACACCCTCGATCCCGCGCAGCACACTTGTCCCTGGTTGGCGAAGATTCCGATGTGTGCTCCTTCCACGGCCTCGTCCAGATCCGTATCCGCGAAAATAATGTTCGGGCTCTTGCCTCCCAACTCCAGCGTGACCCTTTTCAGGTTCGACTTGGCCGCGGCCTCCAGGATGAGCCGCCCTGTCTCCGTCGATCCCGTGAAGGCAACTTTGTCGATATCCATGTGATGGGCGATCGCAGCTCCCGCGGTGGACCCAAGTCCCGGAAGAATGTTCACGACCCCTTCCGGGAACCCTGCCTCGAGTATCAACCCGCCGATGCGCAGCGCCGAGAGCGGCGTCTCCTCCGCCGGTTTCAGCACCACGGTATTCCCGGTAGCCAGCGCCGGAGCAAGCTTCCAGGCCTGCATGAGCATGGGGTAATTCCAGGGTATGATCTGCCCCACCACGCCCACAGGCTCATGGCGCGTATAGCAGAAGTACCGGCCATCGATGGGAATGGTCTTGCCCTGAATCTTGTCCGTCCATCCCGCAAAATACCGATAGCACGCAACTGACTTGGCGACGTCGACGCGTTTTGCAACTGCGACCGGCTTGCCATTGTCCAGCGCTTCCAGACGCGCGAGTTCCTCGGCGTTGCGCTCGATCAGATCCGCGAGCCGGTAGAGCAGCCGCCCGCGCTCCGATGCATTCATCTTGCTCCACGGTCCTGTTTCAAAGGCCTTGCGCGCGGCACGCACCGCCTTGTCCACGTCCGCCGCATCGGCAGCCGCGACCCGGCAGATCTCTTCGCCGGTCGACGGATTGACCGTCGCAAAGGTCTCTCCTGTCTCGCTCGGAACCCAGCGATTATCGATCAGGAGTTCGGTGGCCGTTATCGCGACTTCAGGTTGTGCTTGCACCGTTGACATGGAAGAAAACTCTTTTTGCTAGTATGGGAGTCAAGCAGCCGATCACAGTTCAAGCCCGCGAGTCATGCCGGCGATGATCGACACAGCCCTTTCCGGAAGAGGATTCACGCCCATGGATACCGCGGAACTGACAGTTTCCGATCGAAAGCATCTGATACATTCCCTCCATCATCCCGTCGATACCAATCAGCCCTTTCTTTGCATTAGCGGCAAGGGCATTATGATTCGCGATGAGGAAGGCCGGGAGTATATTGATGGCCTGTCGGGCTTATGGAATGTAAATATCGGCCACGGCCGCGCGGAGATGGCTGAAGCTGCGGCCGAGCAGATGAAAACCCTCGCATACTCTTCAGGCTACGCCGGATCGACCACCATCCCGGCGATTCAGCTTGCCGAGCGGCTGGTTCGGCTCGCGCCCGGCATGGACGCCGTGTTCTTCACTTCCGGCGGGGCAGAGGCCAACGAATCCGCGTTCAAGACGGCGCGCTACTACTGGAAAGTGCGCGGCAAAAGCGAAAAGATCAACATCATCGCCCGCATGTACGGCTATCACGGCGTCACGCTGCAGGCGATGAGCGCGACCGGGATTGCGGAATACTGGAAAATGTTCGAGCCGCGCATTCCGGGCATCATCCACGTTCCCACCTGCTACCCCTACCGTTTTGACGCGAGTGCCTCCGGCATGACGCCCGGCGAGTTCGCAGCCCATGCTCTCGAACAGGCGATTCTGCGCGCCGGCCCGGACACGGTGGCTGCCTTTATCGGAGAGCCGATTCACGGCGCCGGCGGCATCATCTATCCCACCGACGATTACTGGCTGCGCGTGCGTGAAATCTGCACCCGCTACGATGTGCTGCTCATTGCCGACGAGATCGTCACCGGCTTTGGGCGCACCGGCCGCTGGTTCGGCCTCAATCACTGGAATGTTCGGCCCGACATTCTTTCCTTCGCCAAGGGCGTCACTTCCGGTTATCTGCCTCTGGGCGGTATCATGATCAATCAGGAGATCAAGAGCGCGCTCGAGTCAGTCGAGCCGGCAAACCGCTGGATGCATGGCTTTACGAACTCCGGTCATCCCGCCTGTTGCGCGGTGGCCCTCCGGAACATCGAGATTCTGGAAAGCGAAGACCTGGTCGCAAACTCTGCCCGCATGGGCGACGTGCTCCATGCCGCTCTTCATGAGGCCTTCGACAACCATCCGCATGTCGGCGACATTCGAGCCGGCAAAGGGCTCCTCGCCGCAATGGAATTCATTGAGCATCGAACGAGCAAGAGAAACTTTCCGTCGGCAAAGGGTCTCGGCGCCCGCCTCCGTGCTGAGATGAGGAAGCGCGGCGTCATCACCCGCACACGCCCCGTGGAAGGCGATCACCCCAAACAGGGAGAACAGTTGTTTTTTGCTCCGCCGCTCATGGTCAACGAGGCACAGGTTCATCAGCTGGTCGCGGTGGCCAAGGACTCTGTTGCCGCAGTGCTCGGATAGGAATGAGCAGGGGCAGGGGTGGGAGCTTCACATCGGCGAAGGAACGGATCGGGCCTGCGAATGAATTGACAGGCTCGAGGGCGATGGGTTCCGGCTATCCGGCATCTTTTTGCTCTCCTTCGTCAAAAAAGCTGCCTGCGAAGCGCCTGCTTGCTCCAGTGCGAGCACGGCGTAACCGGTCGCGGCATCACTCATAAAGCGGCCCAGGTCCGTAGTTGGGTTTCGAAACCCATTCATGGAAGATGCCCACCAGTTGCCGCCGGAATATTGATGCGCTTCCAGCCAGGCCAGTCCGCGCCTCAGTGTCGGGTCTCCTGGGGCAACTCCAGCTTTCTCAAATGCCAGCACCACCAGTCCCGTCGCAATTCCGTCGCTTCCATCCACGTTGTTGGCGCGCTTGAACAGGTCAAAAGCGAACTTCTTGACTGCCGTCTGCGAGTCCAGGGAGGGCAGCGACCAGCCTCCATCCGCGCGCTGCATCTTTGCGACTCTCGCAATCAAATCTGAGCGCTGCGCATCGCTGAGAAGCCCCGGCGCCGTTGCCGATGCCCACAAAACATAAAGCTGGTTGAACGGCGGCTGGACAGCATAGTGCTTCACCAGATATTGCCGCAACTGTTCGCTGTGGCTGAGAGTGGACGAATCGCTCCCATAAGAGGAGGGCATGAATCCGAGGGCGATCTCCATCATCGCCGCACCCTGATAGGCTGACTCCTTTGACTCCCAGGGAACCTCGTGAAAATCCTGCCACTCCCATCCGCCCGCGTCTTCGCCTGACGTTTCCTGCAGGGCCCAGGCTTCCTCGAAGGCTCGGCTCGCGATGGGCTCCAGTTGCGGCTCCTCTTCGCTGTACTTCGCCAGAACGAGCGCGTTTAAGACGGCTTCCGTGGCCCGCGAAGGCGACGCATGCGCCGCATCCGTGTAGTACGGATCCATCTTTGTCCAATCGGCCACACGCTTCTCGATGCTGCCCAGCATCGCGTTCTCAGCGGGGGTGAACTCCTTCTGGCCGAGCGCTGCGCGCAACCCCGGCCGCGCCAGGGCATAAGGCACCACAGTATGGCAGGAAAGGCAGACAGTGCCTTCGCTTCGCTGCGCCTCGGGCCAACTTTGCCACCACGCTTCGCGGCTATCGAGATACTCGGCCGCCGCCGCATGACTCCAGTTTCCGCGGTATGTTCCCAGCGCCGCTGCAGAATTGGCTCGCACGCGGCCGCCCGCCCACACAATCAGCACAACGATGCACAGCGTTGCCGCCAACCCCAGACAAAAGGCGACGCGGTTGATCAGGCTTCGTGTTCGTCGCTGGGAATTTGGCGCTTCCATCCCATCCGCACTTTGCCGATCGCTCAAGACAACTCCGAGACCGTCCGCTTGAATTACCAGGACATGGATTGCACAACTTCCACGTCGCTCTCGCGCCCGCTCGTCACCGTTTTCCGGCTCAGATCGGAACGCGACAACTTTTGAGAGGAGATATACCCCAGCCAGTTGCGGTAGAGCCGGGAAGCCGCAGAGTGCCATCCATTCTTCGTCTCATTGGTCGAAAAGATCGACTCAATCTGTGAAAGTATGTTTTCTCGCCTGTTTTCGATCGCCTCCAGCTGAATGCAAGTCAACTCCCGCGTCACGGCTCGATCGAAGTAGCCATAGGGAATGCATGGGTAGTTTGCGGCCTCCCCTCGCAGGAACCGCCCAACATCCCGCCGGTACTCGAGCAACAGAGTCTCAGCCTCATACTCAGGATGGCCCTGAAAAAACACAAAAAGGCTCTTCCCTTCCCGAAGAAAGCAATCAACCTCGCCCCCTTCCGTTTGCGTAATCACCTCGTAGCCTGCGCGCATCACGTCGGCCTCGCGCAACCCGTTCCAACGCGAGTGCGGAAGTCGGAACTGCAAAGGCATGCCCGCGGCGATCGGGTGATCTGAAACGCGCGTGCAGCTATAGATTCCGCTATGTTTCTGCTCGCTCTTCACGCGCTGAATTCCGTCCATGTGCAGCACGGCCGCGTGAGCTGCCAGGCAAGACCAGACAGCCGATAGGGTTTCCGTCTGCGCCCATTCGAGAATCCGCGCAAAGCTCTGCCAATAGGCCTCGTTGCGCAGATCGGGAGTCGTCGGCTCTCTCCCGGTCACGATCAGCCCGTCGATCTGCGCGTCTGGCAACGATTCCGAGCTCTCATAATTCCGGTCGCTGTAGATCGAGGTTGGCTCACCCTCCATAATCTCGGGTAGCACAAAACGCTTGAGCTCGATCTCGATATCGGCTGAAGCCGACTCCAACAGAGCTGTAAACTGGCGCTCTGTCGCATCGAGCGCTCCCGCGGACATGTTGTTCAACAGCCCGATGACGAGCCTCTTCGGCGCCGGGTCGACATTCAGCAAGGCCTCTTCGAAGCGCATGGTGCCGCGATCCGTAACATTCGGTAATGGCGAGTTAACTACGATAACAGGCATAATTGTTTCTCCCCGGAGGAGGAGGTAAGTAAATCAATTCGAGCGTATTAGCTATCCGGCTGCATTGAGCGCCTGGTCCAGGTCCGCGATGATATCGTCGATATGCTCAATTCCTACGCTGACACGGATCATCTCGGGCTTGACGCCGGCCTTTCGCTGCTCTTCCGGTGACATCTGGCGATGCGTTGTGGACGCTGGATGGCATGCCAGCGACTTGGCGTCGCCGAGATTGACCAGGCGCGTTACCAGGTTCAGTGCATCGTAAAACTTCACGGCCGCAGAGTACCCGCCTTTGATGCCAAACGACAGAAGCGAACAGGCACGGCCGCCAAAATATTTCTGCGCCAGTGCGTAGTAGGGGCTTTCCCGAAATCCGGCATAATTGACCCAATCCACTATGCGATGACCGCGGAGGAACTCCGCCACGCCTCTGCCATTCGCAACATGGCGCTCCACCCTCAGCGCCACGGTCTCCACTCCCTGCAAAAGAAGAAAAGCGCTTAGTGGCGCCAGCACGGCCCCGGTCACCCGCTGATAGATACTTCGGCAGCGCCCGATGTAGGCCGCGTTCCCATAATGTTCGGTATAAACAAGCCCGTGGTACGAGGGGTCCGGTTCGCAGAACATGGGAAACTTTGCCGCATGCTCCCGCCAGGGAAACTTCCCACTGTCGACGACGGCTCCTCCCAGTGTGGTCCCGTGACCGCCCAAAAACTTGGTCAAGGAGTGCACCACAACGTCGGCGCCATGATCAATCGGCCGCAGCAGAATAGGCGATGCAACCGTGTTGTCTACAATCAGCGGGATTCCGTGTCGGTGTGCGACATCCGCCAGTGCCTCGATGTCGCAGATGTTTCCGGCGGGGTTGCCGACGCTTTCACAATAGATAGCCTTCGTGCCTTTATCAATGAGCGCCTCCATGGCATCGGGTCGATCGGAGTCTGCAAAGTGAACGGACACTCCCTGGTGCGGCAGAAGGTGGGCGAAGAGCGT
>JASHTS010000175.1 GCA_030040425.1 Acidobacteriaceae bacterium
TGGGTGTAGCGGGGTTTCCAGCCGAGTTCGTTCACGGCGCGGGCAGAACTGGCCACGAGCACGGCGGGGTCGCCGGGCCGGCGGGGATGGATTTCGACGGGGATGGCATGACCGGTGACGCGGCGAGCCGAGGCGATGACTTCGAGGACACTGAATCCGTGGCCGTTGCCCAGATTGAAGATGAGGCGTGGACTGATTTCGGCATGCGCGTCGAGAGCCTGGAGCGCGAGCAGATGGGCTTCGGCGAGGTCGGAGACGTGGATATAGTCGCGGATGCAGGTGCCGTCCGGGGTGGGATAGTCCTGCCCATAGATGCGGATCGAGGCGCTGCGGCCGAGCGCGACATCGAGAACGAGCGGGATGAGATGGGTTTCGGGGTCGTGGGCTTCGCCGCGGACGACACTATCGGGGCCTTCGGGGCCTTCGGGCGCTCCGGCGACGTTGAAGTAGCGCAGGGAGGCGCAACGCAGGCCGTGGATGCGGTTGAACCAGGCGAGCATCTCTTCGACGAGGAGCTTGGATTCACCGTAGGCGTTGGTGGGCATCAGGCGCGCATTTTCGTCGACCGGCACAGATTCCGGCTCACCATAAACGGCGGCAGTGGAGGAAAAAACCAGCCTGCGGATTTCGCAGGCGTGCATGGCTTCGAGCAGTGTGAGCGAGCTGGCGGTGTTGTTGCGGAAGAAGAGCTCGGGGTGGATCATGGATTCGCCGGCTTCAATGAGGGCGGCGAAGTGGAGCACGGCGTCAAAGGGCTGTTTCTGGTCGCGGGCGGCGAGAAAGGTTTGGCGGAGGAGGGATGCATCCGCGAGATCCCCCTCGACCACGGGAATGCCGACCGGGAGCAGGTCGCGCCGGGCGTGGAGGAAGTTGTCGAAGATCACCGGAAAGTGTCCTTTTTCAGCAAGAAGGACGGCGACGGTACCACCTATATACCCGGCACCACCGGTAACCAGAATCTTCACAAAAAAGGCTGTCCTTTCGCGAACAGTTTCGGTAACCTTGAGTCTATTACAGTAGTGCGTGTTCAGACCGGCCGGAGTCTTTCGCCGAATGAGACCTCTACCTTGCGGCTCACGGCGCACCCCCAAATGACGATATGTCATGAGGGCGCTGGTCATCGAGTGTATCCCATGCACCGATTACGGACGCGAGTTTGCGCGATTTCCCATGGAAGCAAGGGATTGATTTCATTTTGCCGCATGCCTTGGTCACGGGTGGGAAGGAGCGCAATGGCCGAGGCGCGGGAAACGGGAGTTGGCGGGAACGAAACAGATCCCGGACAACGGGACGACGGTTCACGGCCCGTTGCACTTGTCCCCCACACAGGAATGAGGTTTTCCCCGATCGTCTCCATTCGAGCGGGCGTCATGAACGGGAGCTACGGCAACTTTGCCGCCCGATATGACGAAAAGGAGAGCGAGAGCCCAAAAGGAACAGACGCGGCGCGATCCTCGATCTCCGGCGACAATCTTTTTTGCGATCATTTTTCTTCAGGCAATCCTGTGCCGCCGGTGCGGCCGGAAGTGAGGACCGAAACATGTCGATGACTTACTCCCCCGGGCGGATGAACTTCGGGCTGCTGCCGGAACCTGAGGGAAGGACTGCCTCCTTTGTTACCAGTGCATGCATCAACGGGACGATCCTGGCAATCATCCTGATCGTGGGCATGACGGCGCGGCACGTGCTGGTGCAGCACCAGTACGAGATGACGGAGCTGATTGTGCCGCACAACGCGCCGCCGCCGATCAAGATGAAGGTGCCGGAGCTGCCCAAGCTGCCTCCGCCGCCGACTCCGCCGAAGATCGCGCTGGACATGCAGAAGATCCAGATGCCCAAGCCGAAGCCGGTGCCGAAGGCGATCCAGATGGAAGCCAAGCTGGCGATGCCGGTGGTGAAGGAAGCCAAGCCGGCGGTGATTCTGGCGCCGCAGCCCAAAGCCGCGCTGACGGCGGCGATGCCGGCGCAGGACAAAACCGTGAAGGCCTCGACGGCGCCGGTGCACCTGGGCGAGACCTTCGGCGTAAAGCCCAATCCGAACGCGTACAAGCCTGCGACCGTGGCCGCGATCGGCAACCCATACGGCGGCATGCAGGGACCGGCGGAAGCGCCGCACGGCGTAGTGGGCTCAACGGGAATCGGGAACGGAACGCGGATGGGCTCGAATGCAGGCATGGTGGGCAGGGTCGCCTCCGCCGGCATTCCCGGAGAAACGGGCACGAGCAACGCGTCCTACGGCAAGGTGGGCTCGGCGGGCATTCCCACGCAGGTGGCGCAGGCGCCGATCGCAGTGAAGCAGCAGGTGGCGCCGGCTGAAACCAATCTCGAAGTGCTCTCCAAACCGCCCGTGCAATACACCAGCGAAGCGCGGGAACTGCGCGTGCAGGGAGACGTTGTTTTACGGGTCACCTTCCTGGCGACGGGCCAGGTGGTTGTGCAAGGCGTAATTCATGGGCTGGGCCACGGGCTGGACGAGGAAGCCCGCAGAGTGGCGCAGCAGATACGTTTCCGTCCGGCAACTCGCGACGGCCGGCCGGTGGACCTGACGACCAATATCGTCATCACGTTCCAACTGGCGTAGGAACAGAAACAGCAGCACAGAACACAGGGTCTCGCCTGAAGCGGCCATGCCGGGATGTACAGGCAGCTTGAGGCAGACAGACAAGAATCCACCTAGGAGCTTGACATGACGTTTCGGAAGATCCCCCTAACCTTCCTTGTCCTCACTCTGGGTGCGACCTGCGTGTACGCGAAGAAGCAGCCAAAGTACCAGCAGGCGCATCAACTTACCCCCGAGCAGGCCGCCCTGGTGGAGAGAGCCATTGCGCGCGAGAAGGTCCTGATCAAAGCGATTCAGCAGCGCACGCCGCTGGTGGAGACCTACATTCAGGACACGCGGCCGGACGTGAAGCTCTACGAAGTGCCGGTGGACGATCAGTACATGCTGAGCCGCGTGGACTTCGGCAAGGGATTTTTCGACAAGTCCTACGAGCCGCGCGGCGAAGTGAAGCACGGCTGGTTCAAGGGATCGTTTGAGGCGATCACGGGACTGACCAAGGCGCTCGGCCTGGACAAGAACTTCACCTACAATCCGACCGGGTTCATGGAGATGATGTTCGTCGATCCCTCGGGATTCGACCAGCAGCACTACGTGTTCAGCTATGTGCGGCGGGAGTTCCTGGGCTCGGTGCGCACCTGGGTGTTCGACGTGCACCCCAAGGTTGCGGGCATGGGCCGCTTCTACGGGCGCATCTGGGTTGAGGACCAGGACGGCAACGTGGTGCGCTTCAACGGCACCTATACCGGCCCGGGCAACGAGGATTCTTCGGCGCACTTCTTCCACTTCGACAGCTGGCGCATGAACGTGCAGCCGGGCATCTGGCTGCCGGTGGCGATCTACGTGGAAGAGTCGAACCTGGGTGTGGGATCGAAGCAGCAGGGACTGAAAGCGCAGACGCACTTCTGGGGCTACAGCCTGAAGCTGCCCACGCGCGACAGCGAAAATGTGAGCGTGAAGGTGGACGACGCCGTGGACCAGAGCGACGACTCCGGGGACGTGGGTCCGCTGCAGGCTTCGCGCATGTGGATTACACAGGCGGAGAACAACGTGATCGACCGTCTGGTGGAAGCCGGCCTGGTGGCGCCGCTGACGCCGGGCGGGTATGAAGAAAAGGTGCTGGGACAGATCGTGATCAACCTGATCGTGCCCAACAACCTGGCCTTCACCGACCAGATCCACTGCCGCATTCTGCTTACCGACACGGTGGAAGCCACCACGGTGGGCAATACGATTCTGGTCAGCAAGGGGCTGATCGATTCGCTGCCCAACGAGCCGGCGATTGCCTCGGTGATCGCCATGGAGCTGGCGCACATCGCGCTGGGCCATCACATCGACACGCGCTATGCGTTCAACGACCGGCTGCTCTTCCCCGACGAGTCGACCTTCCAGCGCATCTCCATGTTCCACTCCGACGTGGACAACGCCACGGCCGCGAAGAAGGCGATGGAATACCTGAACGCTTCGATGTACAAGGACCAGTTGCCGACGGCGGGTCTTTACTATGCGGAGCTGCAGGAGCGGGGCAAGGTGCTGCACGCGCTGAACACGCCCAAGCTGGGCGACAGCCTGCTGAAGCCGGATGGCACGCCGTGGATGGCCGATCTGGAGCATATGTCGCCGAAGATCGACTGGGACGACCTGAACCAGACGGCGGCGCTTCCGCTGGGAAGCTGGCTGAAGACCGATCCGTGGGACGACCGGGTGCACATGCTCAACGCCAAGCGGTATGCGCCCATGAACGCGCGCGACAAGATGCCGTTTGAGGTGACGCCGGTCTTCTACAAGCTGCAGCGCTACGACCTGGCCAATGCCGAGCCGGCAGCGGCTCCGGCCGGCGCGCCCGCAGATGGATCGACGACTCCGGCAGGGGCTCCGGCAGCGCCGGCAACGCCGACTCCGGCAGCGGGCGACCCGGGTTCGCAGCCGGCGCAACCGACGCAGCCGCAGGCCGGCCAGCCGGTAGACGGCACCGCGGCGGCGCCACAACAACCGCAAGATCAGCAACCCGCACAGGCACAGAACCCGCAGTAAAAAATCAGGCTCAACCAAGAAGCGAACAGCCGGTCACACGCCTTCTCAACGTGTGACCGGTTTTTCACGGCGGACGAGGAAAATCCGATAACCACGAAGGACCTTGCAGGTCACCGCTCCCCGAGGGGTCGCGGCGGTCTGAAGGCCGTTCCCATGGGAAAGGTCATTTCCTCATCCCGCTGGCTGATTCCGGGGTCCGACGCGGAACGACGGAACGCAAATTTCTCCCAGAACTGGATGTGCGCAGTGCAAAAAAATTGGCCTATCCTGGCTTTTTTGATCCCTCTTTTCTTCTGTTCGGCTCTTTCAACCCAGGCACAAGTGGCTCCCGCGGCGTACCAGGGGCAATTCTCGCTCTCGGCGGGCGCGGAGGGCTCGGTGTTTCAGCCCGATTATGCGGGGAACGGCATCGCGCAGACCAGTCCCAACCGGCTTTACGGCGTAGGCACGTACGTGGACGCGCGGTTTACGCGCTGGGTGCAGATCGAGGCCGAAGGGCGCTGGCTGCATTTCAACGAGTATGTTCCCACGGGCTCCTCTCAGGGCATCGGCGAGAACTCGTACATGATCGGGCCGCGCGTGCCCATCGTGGACTATCACGGCCTGGAGCCCTATGGGAAGGTCCTTTTCGGCTGGGGGAGCGGCGCAGGCGGCTGGCTGACCGGCCGCGCGGGCACGTTTGCTTATGGCGGCGGTGTGGATTATCGGTGGACGCGCAAACTGACGATCCGCGCCTTCGATTTCGAATACCAGCAATGGCGCGTGAAGCCGACGCTGTGGCCCTATGGCGGCAGCGCGGGGATCAGCTACACGATCTTTTAGAAGAGGCGCACAAAACTCCCTTGCGCAGAGAATGTGCTCATCCAGGTCCGAAAATCCGAACCTGGGGCACCCGTGCGCCGTCCCCGGTCTCCAAGGAGACCGGGGGCACCCAAGGACCTGCCGACGTTCAGAGCCTCAAGGCTGCAGATGCAGCGGCGCGGAGTGGGCCGAGGGCATGGGAACGCCGAGAATGCGGGCCACCGTGGGCGCAATCTGGCGCATGTCGATCACGCCCAGATCGCGGTGATGGGCGATGCCGGCGCCGAGTGCGAAGAAGGACGCGCGCATCTCCGGGTACTGCGGGGAAAAGCCGTGCGAGCCGCGCGTGCCGGGCACGGCCGTGACCATGGGTCCGCCCAGGCCTCCGCCATTGTAGTAGCCGGGCTTGAGCACGATCAGGAATGAGGCGTTGGGAAAGCAGCCAAGCTTGTCCATGGCGCTGCGATCGAGAATCTGCGCGATGCCGTTGGCGGAGTCGGAGGCCATCTGGTTGAGGAGCGTGCGCACCTGCTGCGCGGTCTGCTGGTCTTTGGGATCGTGGAGGACGACCGCAACCATGCCGCCGGCCATCCAGAGCTGGGCCTTCCACGCATCGATCACCGCGCGGCCGCCCCGGACGGAGACGGTGATGAGCCCGGCCTGCACGAAAGGTATGGAAAGATTGATCCAGTAGTTGATCTTCATGAAGCCGTGATCGGAGACCACGAGCAGGACCGCGCCGGGATTGTTGGCGAAGGCCTGCCGCGCGAGCCGGGCCACCATGCCGTCGATGGCTTCGAGAGTGCGATCGGCTTCCGGGCTGAAGGGGCCATGCTCGTGTTCCGCCTCATCGAGCGAGCTGAGGTGGATGGTCATGAAGGCGGGCCTGTATTTCTTGAGAATCTCGAGCGAGTAACGGGTCTTGATTTCGTCGCCGGCGATGGTCGCCTCATTGCCCATCATGTAGGGGCCGGCAGCGGCCTCAAGGCCGGGCATCATGCTGCGCGGGCGGGAGAGCGCGGCGATCAGCTCCCGGTCGAGCGGGTTCACGCCGTTCGAAGGGTCTTCGCCGCGCCAATACTCCGGAATGAGCCAGTCCACATCGCGCGTGCCCACGCTCACGGGCCAGCCTACGCTGGCAGTATGCAATCCGGCATTGTGCGCGACGCGCCAGAGAGTGGGCGACTGGATCTGGGAGGAGTACCAGTTCCAGTCGGTGGCGAAGTGGAGCCCGGGCTCGAACTCGGTGTTGTTGTAGATGCCGTGCACGGCGGGCGTGACGCCGGTGAGGAGGGTGGTGTGGCTGGGATAGGTATCGGTCGGCCAGACGCCGGTGACGCCGTCGGCATAGGTTCCGCGGTCGACGAGGGTGCGCAGATAGGGAATCTTGAGCCCATGCGCGTCGGCCTGGGTGACGTACTCGGGCTTGAGGCCGTCGATGGAGATCATGAGGACGGGCGCAGCGAAGACGCAGGGAGAAACGAGAGATGCCGCGAGAAAAAGCACAACGGCTCGGAGGGCGGACACGGTACGGGGCACTGCGGGCATTGGGGGAATGCTCCTGGGTTGTGTTGGCAAAAATGATCGAACGACGCCCTCTGCGGTTCTGTGGCTGCACAAGCGCGCTGCAGTGGGGTCTGTGGAAGGATTATACAGGCCGGTGAAATAGCGCATCGCAGGGAAGGCCGCGCTGTTGCAGCCAAAGTGAACGCATATGGGAAAAAAGGGCTGCCCGCAAGAGCAGCCCTCTCCGATTCTTGATCCCTGCTTCTTAGGCCGGCGAAGGCGAGCCCTCGGGGAACGGCGGTCCGCCGCGGCTTTCCGGCTTGAGCACCTGCTGCGGCGGGCCGTCGCCATCGCCGGGCGAGGCCAGCACGGAGCGCATGGGGGGCAGTTCCTTGCCCTCGATGAGCAACCGGACCTCTTCGGCGTCGATGGTCTCGCGCTCGAGCAGGGCCGCGGCGATGCGGTGCATCACGTCCTTGTTGGCGTCGATGATGTTGCGCGCGGACTGATACGCTTCGTCGATCAAGCGGCGCACTTCAAGGTCGATCTGGCGCGCGGTTTCTTCGCTGAAGTCGCGGTGCTGGGCGATCTCGCGGCCGAGGAAGATCTGCTCTTCCTTCTTGCCGAAGGTCAGGGGCCCGAGGCGGCTCATGCCGTATTCGCAGACCATGCGGCGGGCAAGATCGGTGGCGCTTTCGATGTCGGAGCCGGCGCCGGTGGACATCTGGTTGAGGAAGATCTCCTCGGCGACGCGGCCTCCGTAGGCCGTGGCCAGGCGCGTCTCAAGATATTCGCGGGTGTAGTTGTGACGGTCATCGGGCAGGTAGACGGTGACGCCCAGAGCCATGCCGCGGGGAATGATGGTGACCTTGTGGATGGGGTCGGAGTGCTCGCGCATGATGGAGACGAGCGCGTGGCCGGCCTCGTGATAGGCGGTGACGCGCTTTTCCTCATCGGTGAGCAGCATGGATTTGCGCTCGGCGCCCATGAGGACCTTGTCCTTGGCCAACTCAAAGTCGTACATGGTGACCTGCTTGCGATTGGCGCGCGCAGCGTTGAGCGCGGCCTCATTCACCATGTTGGCGAGATCGGCGCCGCTGAAGCCCGGCGTTCCGCGGGCGAGGACGTTGAGGTTGGTGTCGTCGCTGACGGGCACCTTTTTGACGTGCACGCGGAGGACCTCTTCGCGGCCGCGTACATCGGGCAGGCCGACGACCACGCGGCGATCGAAGCGGCCGGGGCGCAGAAGCGCGGGATCAAGCACGTCGGGGCGGTTGGTGGCGGCGACGAGAATCACGCCGTCGTTGGATTCGAAGCCGTCCATTTCGACGAGCAACTGGTTGAGGGTCTGCTCGCGCTCGTCGTGTCCGCCGCCGAGACCGGCGCCGCGGTGACGGCCGACGGCGTCGATTTCATCGATGAAGATGATGCAGGGCGCGTTCTTCTTGCCCTGCTCGAACAGATCGCGGACGCGGCTGGCGCCCACGCCGACGAACATCTTCACGAAATCGGAGCCGGAGATGGAGAAGAAGGGCACGTTGGCCTCGCCGGCCACGGCACGGGCAAGCAGGGTCTTGCCGGTTCCGGGAGGGCCGACGAGGAGCACGCCCTTGGGAATGCGCCCGCCGAGCTTCTGGAACTTCTGCGGCTCGCGCAGGTATTCGATGATCTCCTTGAGCTCTTCCTTGGCCTCGTCGACGCCAGCCACGTCTTTGAACGTGACCTTCTTCTGCTGCATGGAGAGCAGACGCGCACGGCTCTTGCCGAAGGAGAGCGCCTTGTTGCCGCCCGATTGCATCTGGCGCAGCATGAAGAACCAGATGGCGCCGAGAAGCACGAAGGGTCCTACGTTAAAGAGCAGCGGCAGGAGGATGTTGCTCTGCGGCTCCTTGATGGAGAAGTTGACCTTGGCGGCCAGCATGGCCTTCTCCAGGTCCTCGTAGTTGGCGGGAATCGTGGTGTGGAACTCTTCTTTGGAGCCTTTGAGGTGCCCGCGCAGCTCGTCACCCTGAATGACGGCATCCTGCACCTGGCCGGCCTGCACCTTGTCCATGAGGTCGGAGTA
>JASHTS010000176.1 GCA_030040425.1 Acidobacteriaceae bacterium
GAGATGAAACACGAATATCACGAAGGCCCAAAGGCTGGCGAGAATTTTAAGAAGCTGGCAGCGGCTGTCTTTCAGACTCCGAAGGTTGCGAATCCCAAAAGACAGCCGAAGGTCAAGCCTATGCACCGCAAAACGACCGGCAGCGACAAGGGCTAGAACGGTTCCTCTTGCCCCGTCTCTGCCTCTTCGTGGCACACGGAATCAATGTCCTTGCCAGTCAGTTCTGCATAGGTAAGCCGCTTCCCGGCAACCTGGGACATGACCAGCGCGAAGCGATCGGCATCGGTCAGCCTATTATCTTTCGTGGCCCGATTGTTGAACCTGAAGGCTTGCTCGTCTGCATATCGCTCCAAATGAAAAGGCTCAACGGCGACGTAGGTTCCGTTCAACGTCCGCTTCAGGAGCGACCAGAAATTCTCAATAGCCTGCGTGTGTACTTGGCCGCGTACATACTCGTTAATGTGGCTTACAGTAGCGTGCACGAAGTCCTTCTCGGCCAGCCCCGCGTAGCCCTTCCATGCATCGGTAAACACTGCCGATTTGGGCGTGATGTGATTCAGAATCTCAGCCTGCAACACATCGCGGCGCACATTTGGGATCACTTTCGCGCGAACTTGCCGCGTGTTGCGTTCCAGCATTCCAAACACGACCGGCTTATCTGTGTGCTGGCCGAACTGCTGCGCCCTGATCCTTTTGCGCATGTGCATGTTCTTCGGTTTGCCGCCTATAAAAGTCTCATCTACTTCGACGGGGCCACCCTCGTCGCCGCCGAATTTGAAATTGGGATTGCCCTTCATCGCCTCTCTGATTCTGTGGAGCATGAACCAAGCCGAGTTCTGCCGGACGCCGAGAGTCTTTGCCAGTTCGTAGCTGGAAACTCCGTTTTTGCAGTTCGCCAGCATCCACATAGCAACCATCCACTTGTCGAGGCCGATGGGCGAATCCTCCATTACCGTTCCCACCTTGACCGTGAATTGTTTTTTGCAGACGTAGCAGAACCAAAGCCTACGGGTCTTGATGAACGAGTGCTTTGCCTGCCCGCAACGGGGACAAGTAACCTTGCCGCCGGGCCAGCGAAATTCGACAGCCGCCTCGAAGGCCTTCTGCGGATCAGAGAACGTGGCAATCGCTTTTTGAAGTGTCTCGGGCGCTTCCATGATTTAAATAGTACACTAAACGCACATGTGTGTCAAGCGTTTTATTGCCGGAAAACTTTTTCCCTTGACATCATACCGACTGGTAGGTATCTTACGTACCAACTGGTTGGTATCTCATGACCGCAACAAGGACACACCCCGAAGTCGCCCCGCACGAGTCGAAAGCGAAACTTCTCAATGCCGCTCTCTACGTCATTCGCGCCAGGGGCTACTCGGCCACGCGCGTCGAAGACATCTGCGAATCCGCCGGCCTGACCAAGGGCAGCTTCTTTCACCACTTCAAGGGTAAGGAGGACCTGGCCGTGGCCGCCGCCGAACACTTCTCCGCCATGGCCGACGGCCTCTTCGCCCAGGCGCCCTATCGCAGCCTTCCCGATCCCGTCGAGCGCGTCCTCGGCTACGTGGACTTCCGCAAGGCCATCCTCCTCGGCGACCTGCCCGAGTTCACCTGCCTGCTCGGCACCATGGTGCAGGAGGCCTACGAGACCCATCCCCGCATCCGCGAGGCCTGCGACCGCTACATCGCCTCCCACGCGCACGCCGTCGCAGCCGACATCGCCGCCGCCATGGCCGCGCGCGGCCTGCACCCCAACCTGAACATCGACTGGACCGCCGAGAGCCTCGCCTTTTACACCCAGGCCGTCATCCAGGGCTCCTTCGTTCTCGCCAAGGCGCAGCGCAACGCCGCCGTCTCCGCCGATTGCCTCGACCATCTGCGCCGCTATCTCGAACAGCTCTTCCGCCCCAGCCAATCCCAAACCGGCCCATCGCCGTCCGCATAGGCCTCATAACCCGCTTAGGAGATTCCCATGGCCCTCAATGAAACGCCCGACACCGTCCAATGGCCCGAGACCCACTACGTCTTCCTCGAGAAGATTGGCCCCATCCCGCAAAACGCGCCCCTCGCTTGGGCTGAGTTCCACAAGTTCATGCCCGACCTGCAGGCGCGCAACCAGGTCACCGGCGCCATGAGCCTCTACAAGACCGGCCCGCAGATCTACCGCGCCGGCTACATGCTCGCTGCGCCGCCCGCCGATCTCCCCGCCGGCCTGCGCTACGAGAAATTTGGCGGCGGCAAATACACCCGCTTCGTGCTCCAAGGCCCCTACCCGCAACTCGGCCCGGCCACCGGCCGCGCCTTTGAGCTCGTCGCCGAGCAGCGCGTGCCCCTCCGCGACGACTTCAACATCGAAAACTACGCCAATGACCCCGGCAAGACGCCGGAAGCCGAGCTCATCACCGAGATCCTGTTTCCCACGGCGTGAACTCTCTCCCGCGCACTCCTCGGCGACGCCGTTCCGCTCGACGACCGCGCCGCCCGAGCAAGCAAGCTCACGCACACTTCGCCTCAAGGAGAATCCATCATGGCTGCCGCAACTCTGCACACTCCCGCCTCAACGGACGAAGCCCAAATCCTTGCCCTGGTTGACGCCGTCCGCCAGGCTCATCACGACAGAAGCCCCGAAGGCATGGCCGCCCCCTATGCGCCGCACGCCGTCATCTACGACCTCGAACCGCCCCTCGCCCATGACGGCATCTCCGTGGATCGCAAGCGGAGGTGGCTCGAAACCTGGGACGGCCCCCTCGGGCTGCTCGCGCAAGATTTCAAGATCGCCATCAGCGGCGCCCACGCCTTCGGCCACGGCTACCTGCGCTTGAGCGGCGCCAAAAAGGGCCACAAGGACGATGTGGGCCATCCCGTCAGTTTCTGGATGCGCGCGACCATGGTCTTCGCGCGCATCGATGGCGCCTGGCGCATCGTCCATGAGCACACCTCGGTGCCGTTTTACATGGATGGCAGCCTGCGGCCGGCCTTCGACCTGCAGCCCTGAGCGGCGAACCGTCCGGGGAGTGCCTGCCGTCACCCCGGACGATTTCTTTCCACTTCGCTTTTCGCTCGAACCTGCTCGAAGTGCGACTTTTCTCTCGCAGTCTTGGCCTCGCCCCTCAGTGCAGCCGACGCTTGTGTGAGCAGGGATGACGCCTCCCGGATGGCCTCCGAGCGGGCGCGCAGCGTTCGGCTCTCCTCGATCATGGCTTGCATACGGGCAATCCAAATCTGAGGGCTGGTCAGAACCGGAACTACCAGATCGAAATCGGAATCGTTGAGGGTATGAGGGCTTGTACCCTGAAAAAGGATCAGCGGAATGGACGAGGTCGCCCGTGTCAGCGCAACGGCTTTTTCGATCAGTGCACTGCGACACTCCGCGATGGCCACTGCATCGGCGGGCGGAATGCCGGCCAGCGCCGAGTGCAGTTGGTCAAAGGAGTCGCACGGGTTTACCTGAAATCCGGCAGATTTGAGCACGGGAATGCGCTGACAATCATCGACGCCCACGTGGATGATCGAGGTGCTCATGACCCACCTGCTTGATCTACCTCGGGAAATGGTTCGGTGGCCAGCGCCCCGATTATCTCCCCTTTTTTTGACTTGTGGCAACTCGAGTGTTCGTCGGGCAATGACTGCGCGCCTCGGATCCCGGAAGACCTATCCGCCCCGCGGCCGCCTCCGCAAGTCATTAGACTGGTGAGCTCGCTGGGAATCGAACCCAGGACCCACGCCTTAAAAGGGCGTTGCTCTACCAACTGAGCTACGAGCTCTCACCAACTTCAACTGATCTCCATTTGAAATAAGTTGAGTGTTCTTCAGTTTTCTGCCGCGAACGGCCGTTCTTGCTCCAGCCGCCAATCTGCGGTCACTTTGTAATGAACCGGCCCCGGGCGGTCAAAGACCTCCGGCGCCCGCAATTTATGCGCCGACGCGAGATGGGCGAGCCGGGCGGTCGTAGACCCCGTCTCCTCTCCCATGAGTGCCTGCACTGGTTCTAAGTCTACCCCACCCATCACCGCGCGGCTAGCGAAGCTATGCCGGAGCGCCCTTCGCGCCGTCGGGCCAGGCCTGGCCCGCGAGCGACGAACATAAATAAACTATTTCTAGGCCGGGTTATAGTCGAATACGAGTCGGAGTATGGAATTCGAAAGGAATCTGCAAATGTCGCCACCCATCCAGGCCTCCGACCGACAGGCGGAGGCATTCCCTGTTCTCAATCCGGCGCAGATCAAACGCGTTCAGCCCTATGGAAAGGTCCGGACCGTCCACGCGGAAGAGGTTCTTTTCGAGCCCGGCATGCTGGGCATGGCTTGTTTCGTCGTGCTTTCAGGAAAGCTCGACATTGCTGTACCGAGCCTCTCCGGCGAGCGCTCTCTTGTCACTTACGGACCGGGACAATTCTCCGGTGAGGTCGTTCTCATCTCCGGCGCGCGTGCTCTCTCACGCGGGCGGGTTGCCGAGTCGGGAGAGTTTCTCGAATTGGCCCCCGACGCGTTACGCGCGCTGATTGCGAAGGACGCCGAACTCAGCGACATCTTCATGCGGGCTTTTATCCTGCGCCGCGTCATGCTCATATCGCAAGGCTGGGGCAATGTCACCGTGCTGGGGTCGCAACACTCGGCGGATACGCTGCGCCTGCGCGAGTTTCTCACCCGCAACGGCCATCCATTCGGCTACGTCGATCTCGATCGCGACAAGCAATCGCAGGAGCTCCTGGATCGCTTCGGCATCAAGCTGGAGGAGATCCCGGTTGTCATCTGCAGCGCCACCCAGGCGGTGCTGCGCAATCCCACCAATCAAAAACTCGCCGAATGCCTGGGGCTCACCAGCCGCGTCGACACATCCCGTGTTTACGATGTCGCGATTGTGGGCGCCGGTCCGGCCGGTCTGGCGGCGGCCGTGTATGCAGCTTCCGAAGGGCTCGATGCGGTCATGATCGAAACTGTGTTCCCTGGCGGCCAGGCCGGCGCGAGCTCAAAGATCGAAAACTACGTCGGTTTTCCGATGGGCATCTCCGGGCAGGAGCTTTCCAGCCGCGCGGTTGTCCAGGCGGAGAAATTCGGCGCGCAGATGATGGTCGGCGAGAAGGTAGTCCGCATTCAATGCGACCAGCGGCCTTACCGGCTCACGCTCGAAAACGGCGCCCTCCTCGACACGAAGAGCATCGTAATCGCCACCGGAGCGCAGTACAACAAGCCGAAAGTCGAGAACCTGGGCCACTATGAAGGACAAGGCGTCTACTACGCTGCAACCTTCATGGAAGCGCAACTTTGTACTGGCGAGGAAGTGATTGTGGTTGGCGGCGGAAACTCAGCGGGTCAGGCAGCGGTCTTCCTGGCGGAGACGGTGCGCAGGGTTTATATGCTGGTTCGCGGCAAGCAATTGTCCGACACCATGTCGCGTTATCTTATTCAGAGAATTGTGGAGAATCCGGCCATTGAACTTCATTTCCAAACCGAGATTGCGGCCTTGGAAGGCGAGTCGCATCTGCAGCGGGTGACCTGGGTGAACCGCGCTGCCGGCGAGGAATCCGTCCACGATATTCGGCACGTTTTCGTGATGGCGGGCGCCTCGCCGCGCACGGAGTGGCTGCGTGAATGCCTCGCCCTCGATGAGCAAGGATTCATTCTGACAGGGCGGGATCTGGATTCCGCACTCGCCACTGCGCCCGTCAAATGGCCCCTCAGCCGGCCTCCGCAGATGCTGGAGACCAGTCTGCCCGCTGTGTTTGCGGTCGGAGACATTCGTTCCGGCAACGTGAAGCGGGTTGCCTCTGCCGTGGGTGAAGGTTCCATTTCGATTCACCTCGTGCATCGCGCACTCGCTGAGGGCTAACCGGGAACGTTGCTGCGCGCTCTTCTGAAAAGCGCACGCAGATCAGAGCCCCATGCCCCCCGACACTTCGATTCTCTGGCCATTCACCCAGCGATTCTCATCTGAGAGAAGCGCCGCAATCATCGGTCCGATGTCGTCGGGCACGCCCGCGCGCCCCAAGGCAGTCATCTCCGCCACGCGCTTATTGATTTCGGGGTTGTCGCGCACCAGCCCGCCGCTGAAGTCGGTCTCAATGGCGCCTGGAGCAACTACATTGGCCGTGATGCCGCGCGGGCCAAGCTCCTTGGCCAGATAGCGGGTCAGTACCTCAACCGCTCCCTTTGCGGCTCCATAGGCAGAGCTGCCCGGAAGAGCAAAGCGCGCCAGTCCCGACGAAAGATTCACAATGCGGCCGCCGTCATTCATCACCGGAAGCAGCTTCTGCGTCAGGAAATAGACCCCCTTGACGTGGACATTGAATATCTCGTCGAACTGGGCCGGTGTGGTCTGGTCGAAACCGGCATGCAGCGCATTGCCGGCGTTGTTTACGAGATAGTCGAAGCGGTCGCGCCCCCAGTTTGCAAGCGTCTTGCGCACTTCGGCGACGAACCCGTCGAAAGCGCCGGCATCGCCGGTGTCGAGGCGAAATCCGGCCGCCTTTCGCTTCATGCTCTCCGCTTCGCGCATCAGGCCCTGGGCTTCCTGCTCATTCGCACGATAAGTGAAGAGGATATCGACGCCGCGGCGCAGCAGGTTAACGGCCGTGTTGCGGCCGAGACCGCGGCTTCCTCCGGTGATGATAGCAATTTTGTTTGTCATTCTCTTGACTCCCTTTCTGCTCTCGCAGATTTGTTTCCTTAGTCCGTTTCGGCCAATCGTTCCTTTGCAGACCAGGTGATCCCCTTCCCCTTCTGTCATTCAAGCTTGGGAATAGCGCATGTTTTCGAGATCGGCAATCAGCCCGCGACCGGTCGGCCGCCATCCCAAACTTCGCTGCGTCTGTTCGCTCGAGCCGCTGATATCCCAGGCGGCAAAGCCGGCGAGCCATCCAAAATGGCCCGCCGCCAGCTGCGGCGCAAGCGAGATAACCGGCACCTTCAATCCTCGGCCAATCGCCTCGGCGATGTCGCGGACCGGCACGCCTTCTTCGCCGACAGCGTGATATCTTGCCCCGGGCTCTCCCTTCTCCAACACCAGCCGGTAAAGGCGGGCCGCGTCGAGAAGGTGCACCGCGGCCCAGCGATTGCGTCCCTCGCCCACATACGCCGATGCGCCCCTGTCGCGAGCCAACGCAATGGCGTAGCTGACGAGGCCCGCCTTCACCGTATTGTGAACCTGGGGAAGGCGGACCACCGAGGCGCGCACACCCCGCTCAGCCAACGCCATCGCCGTCTGTTCCGATGCGCGCGGATACGACTTGGAAACCGGCGGCGCCGCGTCCAGCTCGCCAATAATGTGGCCCGAGGATATGCCTCCCAAACCGCCCGTGACAAGAAGGGGACGATCGGATCCGGCAAGCTCGGCGCCCAAAGCCTCGATGGCCCGGCGATCGATCTCGCAAACCTCCTGGAACCGCGAAAAATCGTGAATGAAGGCGGTGTGAATCACCGCATCCGCCGCCGCAGCCCCGCTGCGCAGGCTTTCCGGATCTTCTACATCTCCGCGGTGCACCTCGGCGCCGGCATCGATCAGAGATTTCGCCCCGCCATCGCTGCGAGCAAGGCCGAGCACCCGATGGCCCGCATCCATCAGCTCACGGACCACCGCCGAACCAACAAATCCAGTCGCGCCGGTTACGAAAATACGCATAGACTTCTCCTCTCCAGTTGTGCTCCCGCGTTGCTCCATAACGCGTGGAGATTTGACGCGCCGCCGTCCCATGAACTAAAACGGAGAGCGTCTCCGCATGAGTAGATAATCGGAGGCTATCTCCGGTTGCAGAACTTTTTTTTGAAATGCCCAGGAAACAGCCAAAACCCGTCCAACGCAAGCCGCGCACCGATGCCCTGCGCAACCGGGAGCGCATTTTGGAGATTGCAAAGCAAGCATTTACGCGATTCGGCGCGGAAGCCAGCCTGGACGATATTGCCCGGCAAGCCGGCGTCGGGCCGGGAACCCTCTATCGACACTTTCCAACCCGGGACGCGCTGATCGAAGCCGTCTATCGCAGCGAGGTGGAGAAGATGGCTGCCGCGGCGAACAAGCTTGCGGGCGAGCTACCTCCGCTCGATGCGCTCCGTGCGTGGATGCTGCTGTTCGTCGATCATATTGCAGCCAAGCAGATCATTGCGCCCGCGCTCAATTCGATCGTTGGCGGGGCCTCCAAGCTTTATGAGGGCTCGCGTGGACAGATTCAGGAAGCGATCGACATTCTAGTGAAGCGCGCCATCAAAAGCGGTGACCTGCGCCGCGATCTCGACGGCTTCGATCTATTGCGCGCGCTCATCGGCGTCTCTCATGTGCCGGTTGGTCCAGACTGGCGGCAAAGTGCCCGGAGACTCGTGGACATCCTTATCGCCGGCTCTCGGCGCGGTTAATTGGGCCGGCATGTCCAATGCTCCGATCCACGCGCCTCACCTGCACGGATTCCAGTTGCCATGAAAAGCGGTTTACGTAGTCGGTAGAAGCTTCCACCGTTCCAACTGGAGCAAATTGACAGCGCCGCAGCCGATCAATTCAGATGGGGTGCGTCAGCATCCCCGCTCCCAATCTCGGCTGCAGAACTTCGATCGGGGATCGCTCCACTCATGATGAATCGCCGCGAACTGTTGAAGGCCGGTGTCACCGCAGTACCGCTGCTCGCCCGCGCGCCCGGCTTCGCCGCCGAGCCCCAGCAAGTGCCGCCTGCGCCCGGCGCAGCGCCCGCAGAAAGCCTCCCCTGGCAGCGCCGCCTCGGCCGCATCGGTCAGCTCAACATGACCGAGCACGACCCCGTCACGCTCAACATCGAGGAGTGGGCCGACTACTGGGCCGGCCTCAAGGTGGGCGCCACGTTCATCAGCGTCACCGGCATCCTGGCCTACTACCAGACCAAAGTTCCCTTTCATCGCAAAGGCAAGTATCTCGGCAGCAGAGATTTTTTCGGCGAGTGCAACCAGGCGGCGCGCAAGCGTGGCCTGCGCACCGTGGCGCGCATGAGCCCCGACCTCAACTGGGGCGACGCGGCCCAGGCCCATCCCGAGTGGTTCGAGCGCGACGAGGCGGGCGCGCTCATTCCCGACAAAGACGAGCCGCGCCTCTTCCGCACCTGCATGTTTTCCCATTACATGACCGACTACGTTCCGGCCATCATGCGCGAGATCAATTCGCTTTACGAAGTGGACGCCTTCTACACCAACGGCTGGCCGCCCATCGGCTCCCTGCCCGTCTGCCATTGCGCCATCTGCAAAAACCTGCCGCCCTCGAGCACGCCCGCGTACTGGGACAAATTCAACGACCGCTTTGAATACCTCTGGAAACTCTACGACTCCATCGCAAAAGAAAAAGGCGCAGACAAGATCTTCTTCGCCAACTCCGGCGGCGGCGTGCGCGGCAGCGCCAATCTCGCCCGCCTGGGCACGTTCTGCGAATGGTTCCAGGGCGATAACCAGGGCCGCGGCGGCGAAGACGCACCTGTGTGGTTGGTCACGCTGCAGGGCCGCGTCTGCCAGTCCGTTCTCGAGGGCAAGATGGCCGCCAACATCACCGGCGCCTGGTCCACCGGGCCCATCCGCTGGCGCAATGCAGCCAAATCCGCCGCTGAAGCCACCATGTGGTTCAGCGAGACCACTGCCGCCGGCATGGTCCCCTACTATCACATCGTGGGCGCCGAAAAAGGTATGGGAGAAGACCGCCGTGAGCTCTCCCCGCCGCGCGCCTTCTTTGCCTGGACGGCGCAGAACGAGGCGCACTTGCGCAACAGGCGCACGCTCGCCACGCTGGGCGTAGTCATGGGCCAGCGCACGCAACTCTTCTACAAAACGCGGCCGAATGCCGCCACGCAGCAGTTCGTCCACGGCTTGTACACCGCGCTTCTCGAAGGCCGCTTCTTCTGGGACTACGTGCACGAAGACCGCATGGATTCCGGATCTCTGAGCAAATACTCGGCGCTCATCCTGCCCAACGTGGCCCTGCTCAGCGACGCGCAGTGCGAGCAACTGCGCGCCTTCGCGCGCCGCGGCGGCTCGCTGCTCGCCACCTTCGAGACCAGCCTCTACGACGAATACAACCAGCCGCGCGCCAACTTCGGCCTCGCCGACGTGCTCGGCATCGCCAAGGCCGGCGACGTGGCCGGCAACACCGGCAATGCGTACTACGCGCGCATCGAGCGCCCGCACGAGATTCTCTCCGGATTCACCAACACCGGCTGGCTGCCCGGCTCGGACTGGTACGTGCCGCTCGCGCCCGTTGAAAATCCTGTGCTCACCGTCGTCCCCGGCTTCGTCGCCTATCCGCCGGAGCTCGCCTACCCGCCCACGCCGCAAACCAGCATGCCCGCCGTGGTTCTGCGCGAGCAGGGCGCGCGCCGCACCGCCTACATCGCCGGCGACATCGAGCGCACCTTGTGGCTCTCCGGCGATGTCGATCTCAGCCGGCTGCTGCAGAACACCATCCGCTGGATCGCCCGCGGCGAGCAGCCCGTGACCGTGCGCGGCAGCGGACTCATCGAGTGCTTCGCCTATGAAACCGGGCCCGGCTTCGCGCTGCACGTCCTCAATTACACCAACCCCAACACGCACCGCGGCCTCATCCGCGAGTTCTATCCCATCGGCGCACAGGAAGTAAGCTTTGCCATTCCCGCCCAGCGCACCGTCACGCGCGTGCAGTTGCTCAAATCCGGCAGAGACGTTCCCTTCCATCGCGCGGACGGCCGCATCGAGTTCACCATCCCCGCTGTAACCGAATACGAAGTAGCCGCGCTCTACGCGTGAAGCGCGAATCGGGAGATCTTTTCCAAACTCAACGCTGGCTCCTCTTGCATTTGCGTGAAGAGATACGGCTTCACAGGCTGATGAAAAAGTCTATCGAAACAGGCTTTATAACAAGGGCCCGGCTTGAGCCGGGCCATTGATAGCCCAAATTGACTGTGGGGCTTTAGCCCCTGCGGGTTGATCTCTTGAAATCAGCCGCGAATCTGGCCTTTGTCCGCAGCCGCTTTAGCCCCTGAGGGAAGCAACCGCTCACCCCGCATAATCGATCGCCACCACCTCATGAACGCCAATTTCCGGCACTTCGAGCGCAAGCGCGCCGCTCTCCTCGCGATGCCCAACCTCGTTGCCCGCACGAAGCAAATGCACGCGGCGCACGCGCCGACCCGCGGGAACCCGCACGCGCAGCTTCTGCGCCGTGAGCGGAATTGTCTCGCGCACCGGACCCTTCATCATCATGGGATTGGTTAGGTTCACGAGATGCACGGTCATCGAGTCCTTCTGCTCCCACACCGCCACGTCGACGATTCCCTTCCCTTCCATCTCCACCGGCGCCGGCTCGTTCGTGGCCCACAGCACGGCGTTGCGCAGCAGCTTGCCGTGGTCCACGTCCATCACCTCCCAGAAAGTGCGGTCGATGTCCCAGGGAAAATACACCACGCGGCTCGCGTCGTTCTCGCGCAGATAGACGCCCGCATCGTGCTCGGAAGTCGGCCGCGGGAAAACCTCTTCCATGGGCAGATCGGGATACGGCGGCACCACGGTGAGCGGCGAAAACTGCGTCGCTCCATTCGCCGTCACGCGCACGCGATGCACGCCGTTGATGATGCGCCCCGCGTCTTCAAACCCCATGAGCAGCGGATGCCACGCGCCGCTCGCGTCTTCTTCTAAATCGAGATACGAGTTCAGCATCGGCCCCTCGCGGCCGCCCGCGTACGAAGCGCCGAAAAGTGACCCCAGCCCGAACTCTGCGCGCTGCGCTCCACCCTCGTCGTAAAGCGAGGTCTCATACGTCGCAATCACGCTGCCGCCGCGCGCGGCAAAGGCGCGAATCTGCGCGCACTGCTCCTCCGAAAGCGCCGCAATGTTGGGCAGGATGAGCGTGCGGAATTGCGCCAGGTGTTCTCTATCGAGCAGCCGGTCGTGCACCATGTCGAACGGAATCCGCGCCTCGACCAGCGCCTCATAAAATCCCAGCGCGTGATCCTCCACCTTTGCCGCCGCATCCGGCCCGCCGTAATACGCCGCCGTCTGCTGCGAGTAGACCATCCCCACGCGCGCCAGCGACCGCACGTTGCGAAAATACTCCGCATTCGCGTGGTGCCAGTCGAAGATCTTCTCGACCACCGGAAACCAGCGCTTATCGAACGGCCGCGCATTGAACTTCGTAAACGCCGGACGGAATCCCTGCGCCATCCCGTCGGCCATCCACAGCCGAATCTCTTCGCCGTTCTGCACCGAATCCTTCCATCGATACTTGTCTTCGAGGCCTACGCTGGTAATCGCCGGCACCGCCTTCGATCCCATCGTCGCGCGAAACTCCTTCGCGCTCTTGCCCGCCATCCACGGCGCCATTGCGCCCGAGCGTCCCTGCCGGTCGGCCACCAGCATCGGCGCCATTTCGCCCGCCGTCTTCATGTCCAGCTCGCTCAGCGCGCCCCCGCCGGCGTTGGGAATAAAACTGGCATCCGGATTGATCGCCTGAATCCGCCCGTTCCACAAACGCCACAACTCGAAAAGCCGCTGCGGATGCCACGCCATGTATGCGCGCCGCGCCGGATCTCGTGGATCGAGCGTGCGCGGCAAATCGAGCGCTGCAAACGCGCGGAAATTCTCCCGGCAATGCTCGCAGTAGCACATGCCCGAGCCCGACCAGCGGTTGGTGAAGATGCCGTCGGGCTTGTAGAGCCGCATGATCTCCTCATGCACCGCGGTCATGAACTCGAAGTTGTACGGCCCCAGCGCACAGGTGATCCAGAAGTCGGGGTCCGAAGCATGACGGCGCTTGTTCCCTTCCGCGTCCACGGCGATCCAGTCCGGATGCGCGTCCATCACATCCTGGTGGCAGGCGTGCGCGTCCGTGCGTGCGACAACATTCATGCCCAGCGCGCGGCAGCCCGCGTAGATCTCGCCGAACGCATCCCGATTGCCCAGCCACTTGCTGCGATAGTGCAGCGGAATTTGCGTCGGATAAAACGCCACGCATCCGCCCGCATTCAGGATCGCCGCCTCCGCATGCACGCGCTGGAAGTAGTCGAGCCAGAACTTCAGGTCGTAGTTCCCCGGATCGCTTTCGACAAAGCTTAACTGCGCCCAGCGCATCGGCCGGCCGTACCAGCCGCCGCTTCCGGAACTTTCCTCGTCGCTTCCGGCGCGCCTCGCCGCACCCTGAACATCCAAATCATCCAATGCTGCCAGACCCACCGCCGACAGCGCCGCCGTCTGCTTCAAAAAGGTTCGTCGCGTACTCGTCATCGTCTGCCCGCTTGGCCGGATTCTACCGCAAGGGCTTCCCCGTTCGGAGTTAGTGGATCACTTTGAACTCGCTTTGAAAAAGCGCGGATTCAAAGGCTGATCAAGAACTCCGTAGTAGGCGCCTTGTAACAAGGGCACGGCTTCAGCCGGGCCGAATATGGCGCCCGGAATCGAGGGGCTTTAGCCCCGGAGGGATCGCCCTTTCAAACCGACTCGCTACCGCCCCGGAGCCTGCATGGGATACTGGTTCTTGATCCCTCTCGCGAAGCGCGCTCCATGAATATGGACTTCTCAGGCAAAATCGTTCTCGTCGCCGGAGGCACCGGCGGCCTCGGCCGCTCCGTCAGCCTTGCCTTTCTCGAGCACGGTGCGCAGGTTGCCGTCACCTGGCGCCACGAAGCGGAGTTCGCATCCCTCTCGAGCGCCGCCGGCGATCGCTCCAGCCGTCTCGCCGGATTCAACGCCGACGTCACCGATGCGCGCGCAAGCGCATCGCTCGTCGAGCAAATCCTCGCCCGCTTCGGCCGTCTCGACGTGCTCGTCAACACCGTCGGCGGCTACGCCGGAGGAATCCCCCTCTGGCAGCTCGAGCCCGACCTCCTCGAACGCATGATCGGCCTCAATCTCCGCACCACCTACGCGCTCGCCAAGGCCGTCACACCTTCAATGATTGCGCGCAAGTCCGGCGTCCTCGTCAACGTCGTCGCCAAAGCCGCGTGGGACCACGCCGCCGGCGCATCGGCTTACGCAGCCTCGAAGGCCGCATCGCTCGCCCTCATTGACTCGCTCGCCGCCGACCTCCTCGGCACCGGCGTCCGCGCCAACTCCATCCTGCCTTCGATCATTGACACCGCGGCCAATCGCAGCGCCATGCCCGGCGCCGACTTTTCCACGTGGCCCAAGCCCGAAGACATCGCC
>JASHTS010000177.1 GCA_030040425.1 Acidobacteriaceae bacterium
GGGTGCGCCTCCGCGGTGGAAGCGAGCACTTTCTCAATTGTACGCGGGATGCCGGGAAACGGGATACGACCTTCGAGGAAGGCTTCGACGGCGATCTCGTCGGCGGCGTTGAGGGCGATGGCGTGGGCTCCGCCTTTTTCCGCCGCTTCATAGGCGAGGCGCAGGCAGGGAAAGCGCGCGAAGTCGGGCTCTTCGAAATCGAGATGGCGCAACGCGGCGAGGTCGAAGGTAAGTGAAGAGGCCGGGCGCTCAGGGTAAGCGAGCGCGTAGAGGATGGGCAGGCGCATGTCGGTGACGGAGATCTGTGCCAGGATGGAGCCATCGACATACTCGACCAGGGAATGCACCGTCGATTGGGGATGGACGGTGACGCGCACCTGCGCGGGGACAACATTGAAGAGCCGGCAGGCCTCGATGACTTCGAGCCCTTTGTTGAGCATGGTGGCGGAATCGATGGTGATGCGGCGGCCCATCACCCAGGTGGGGTGTTTGAGGGCCTGGGCGGGCGTGATCCTGGCAAAAGCTTCGAGCGGGAGGGTGCGGAACGGGCCGCCGGAGGCGGTGAGCCAGATGGATTTCACTTCCCGATGCGCGCCCACGCGCAGGCACTGGTGGACGGCGTTGTGCTCGCTGTCGATGGGCAGGATGGGCACGTTGCGCTCGCGCGCGGTGCGGGTGAGGATTTCGCCCGCGGCGACCATGCATTCCTTGTTCGCGAGACCCACCGGTTTGCCGGCGAGGATGGCGGCGTGGGTGGCCTCGAGACCGGCGACACCGACGATGGCGGAGACCACGAAGTCGGCTTCGGGAAGCGTGGAGCAGGCGACGGTGCCTGCAGGGCCGTGGACGACTTCGATACCCGTTGAATCAGGGCCGCCGGCGCCGGCCTGGCGCAGGCGGGAGATGAGTTGGCCGGCGAGCTCTTCCGTGGCCATGGAGACGATTTTGGGGCGCCAGCGGAGAGCCTGGGCAAAGGCTTCGTCGAGATTGCGGCCGGCGGCAAGGGCGGCAACGGAGAAACGATCGGGAAACTGCTCCACGATGGAGAGCGTGCTCTTGCCGATGGAGCCGGTGGAACCGAGGATGGCGAGACGCTTCAAAGCAGCTTCTGGCTCCAGCTTCTAGCTCCTAGCTCGTTCCGTCGGCGCAAATAGCTGCGGATTTCGCCTTTTGACCGTCGACTCCCGGAAATCATCGCAGGCGTGTGGGAAGGACTAGAGGCTAGAAGCTAGGAGCTAGCAGCTAGAAGCTATTTTAGAACCTCTGGTGAATCACGTGCGCATACCAGAGCACGGGCGAGGCCAGCAGCAGCGCGTCGATGCGGTCGAGGACGCCGCCGTGGCCGGGAAGCAGCGAGCCGGAATCCTTGACGCCGGCCGAGCGTTTGAGGGCCGATTCCGCCAGGTCGCCCACCTGCGCGGCCAGGTTAATGAGGACGGCCAGCATGAGCCAGTACCAGGTGTCATCGGGATAAGCAAGCACGGCGAGGTCGCGGGCCTGGAGCTGCGCGGCGAGGGCGAGCAATCCCCAGGCGGCTAGAAGGCTGCCGGCCACTGAGCCCACAGCGCCCTCCCAGGTTTTACCCGGGCTCAAGCCCGGCGCGAGCTTGCGCCGTCCCCAGGCGCGGCCGATGTAATAGGCCGTGATATCGCCGGCCCAGACCACGCAGAAGAGAAACGCCACCAGCGAGGGGCCGTTGGCCTGTTCGTGGAGGTTATTGAGTGTGAGCAGCGTAAGGCCGACATAGAACATGCAGAAGATGGACGCGGAGACGTCGGCCATGACCTGCTCGATTTGGCCGCGAAAGGCGCAGATGGTGAGCAGGGCCAGGCAGAGTGCTCCGAAGATCTCAGGTCGCAGGTCGGGCCACTCGAAGTTGCCGGCAAAGAGCGCGAAAAGCGCAACCACCACGGCCAGGCCGGGGGGATGAGCGCCGACCCTGCGCGCCAGGCCGAGATACTCCCACCCGGCCAGCATGGCTACGGCGGCCACGCCCAACGAAAAGATCCAATGCCACTTAGGCCCGAGGAAGACGAGAACGAGAACGATGGGGACAAGGACCAGAGCGGTGAGGATGCGTTTCATTCAGGGTTGAGGATACACTGCCGGGGCTTGGACCCTCGGCTGCCCAGTAAAGACAATATGTCATTCTTGACAGACTGTCAAATCCGACCACATACTGATGACGTCGAGCAAGTCTCGGCTCGAGGAGAGCGGATCAGATGAATTACGGACTCAGTGATCAGGTCCGAGCACGAGCGAGCGCGAGCTACGTGCGTCCGGCGGCTTCAAAGGGAAAACGGCCATTTTCGATTTCAGTCAAGGCGCTGCTGCGCGATCTGGAAGGCAGCGGATTTCCGAGCAACCATGCTCGACAGGTTTGCACGGCATTGACAAGTGGAAAGTTCCTGCGCGAGAACGAACTGCAAATCGAAGCGATCGACGGGCCCCCATCGAAGAACAGCACGACCGTGGTTGTCCATTACAAGTTCGCTTCTCCCCAAGCACAACCTCTCAAAGAACGCTCCGACTCCGGCAAGAGCGCCGCGGAGGCGCCACAAGAGACCCCGGAAGAGTGGGCGCACCGATTAACAGGAAAGATTAGCGGAATTCTCAAGGAGGAATTAGCGGACTACGGCGGCGGGGAAGCATTCCTCCGTTGGGTGCGCGGTTACGACGAAGAGGATTCTTTATGAGCCGAATCTTCTGGGACACCATGCTGCTTATCTATCTCGTGGAGGGGCATCCGAAGTTCTGGCCCAGAGCAGAAGAGCTCCTGGCGCGGACTCGAGCTCGCGGCGACTCCCTCTTTACAAGCTATTTGGCGTTAGGCGAGGTGCTGGCAGGAGCGGAGAAATCTCCTTATCCGCAGAAGACCGCCGCGATCGAGAGCACACTCGAAGAAATGGGATTCTCGTATTTGTCATTTGATGAAGGCGCTGTAAGGACATTTAGCCGATTGCGGGCAAAAAAGAAGCTGCGAGTACCCGACTGTATCCATCTGGCCTGCGCGGCCTCCGCGGGAGTCGACCTGTTCCTCACAGGTGATCAGGATCTCGTCAAACTCGATGTTCCAGGCATCCAATTTATCGCAGACTTCAATGTGCCGATTCTGTAGCTCGGCGGGGACTGTGTGGCGACACTTTTCAGCTGGCGGCGATGTGGATGCGCTCGGGGTCTTCTCCCACTTCGCCGCTGGCTTCGCCGATGCCGCCGTAGCGGCGCTCTCGGCGCTGGAAGTCGGCGATTGCCTCGAGCAGGTGAATACCGCGGAAATCGGGCCAGAGGCGCTCGGTGACGTAGATCTCGGTGTAAGCGATCTGCCAGAGAAGGTAGTTGGAGATGCGCATCTCGCCCGAGGTGCGGATGAGCAGGTCGGGGTCGGGCATGTGCGCGGTGTAGAGATGGCGGTGAATGTCTTCTTCGGTGATGCGCTCGGGGCCGATGTGCTTGAGCTTCATCTCCGCGGCCAGGCCTCGGAAGGCATCGACCAGCTCGGAACGGCCGCCATAATTGAGCGCGAGCGTGAGCGTGGTGCCGGTGTTGCGCGCGGTGGTGTCCTCCACCCAGCGCATCTTTTCCTGCACGTCGGGCGGCAGGTCGTGCGTGCGGCCGATGTAGCGCATGCGCACATTGTTGTCCATCATGCGCTGCACGTTGCTCTCGAGGTAGGTCTTGAGCAGGCGCATGAGGAAGCTGACCTCGGCAGGCGGCCGGCGCAGGCTGTTCTCGAGCGAGAAGGCGTAGAGCGTGAGCCAGGGAAGGCCGATGCGGGAAGCGGTCTCGGTGACCTGCTGCACGCTGCGTGCGCCCTGCTGATGGCCGAGGAAACGCTTGAGCGAGCGGCGGCCGGCCCAGCGGCCGTTGCCGTCCATGATGATGGCGACGTGATCGGGGAGGCGCTCGGGCTTCAGCGTGGCATAGACGGCGCGCTCCTCGGGAGTGAGTTCATGGATGCGCAGCGTATGGGAAGAAGACAAAGGGCTCGCCTCAACAATGCGGTTACGATGGCCACGCGGTTACGGTTTCCACAGCGGCTCCGGAAAGCCGGCCGCAATGCAATCGGATGGGAAAGCTGTCCGCATCGAACGAAATCCGCTCGCGGACCGATCTCGCCTGGCGTGGACGCCCCCGATGCCGGAGCCGGGGGCAACACCATCGAACCTAGCACAAGCGCTCAGGCGCCGCAATGACACGGGCGCGTGAAGGGAGACACTCCCAAGGCGCCCGAGCGGCGCGGGCAACGGCGGCAGGGCGCGCGGCGCGCCCCAGGATCAGAAAACGCAACTAGGCGGTCCGGCGGCGTCCGATGGCGGCGTCGCGCACGGCGCCGTAGAGCAGCGTGCGATGCAGGGAATCGAGCGCCGGGAGCAGGGCTGCGATTTCGGCCAGAAACGGGTCGCTGAAAATGGCGGCGACCTCTTCCTCGCGCAGGCTGCGGGCGTCGCGGACGAGCTGGCAGACATCCACTTCGAGGGCCAGGGCGAGCCGCTCCAGCGATCCCAGTGTAGGGATCGCCTTGCCGTTCTCGATTTTCGAGATATAGGTGCGGGGCACCTGCATGCGTCCGGCCAGCTGGCGCTGGCTCAAGTGCCGCGCACGGCGAATTTCGCGCACCTGCGCGGCCACGCGCAGTCCAGCCTCGGTTGCGTTTTGCGTGGGCTGGCTGGCCACCAACTGCGGGGCCAAGTGTACGGGCTCCTCTATGTCGAGGGGCCTGCGGCATCGTCTGCAAAGGGAGTTGGTGGTCCGGTACTGCATCAGGCGGCAGTACTCACACCGCACAACTTCGCGTGTTTCCACGCTTGCTAAAGTGGTTGCCATCGGCCAGTTGCGGACGCGCCAGAGCTAGCGTATCCGCGGTGCTTGTTTTGCACCGATAGGTGCTACTCTCGGGGAAAGGAACCATAATTGTCAAGTAGAAACTTGGGGTCAAACCGAAAATAAGTGCATAAAACCCCAGAAATACCTGAGATTCGCGAACCAAGCTGAGCAACAGAGGAGAGAGGAAAGAAAAATGGATCGGGGCAACCAGGCGGCGCATGGCCGCGAGCAGGCGTGGCAGCTGCTGACCGAGTGGACCGCGAGCGAGAGCCTGCGCAAACACGCACTGGCGGTAGAGGCGTGCGCGGCGGCTTACGGCGAAGCGGAGGCGGACCGGCTGGGCCTCGAAGGCGAGGAGCGGGCGGCGCTGGTTGAGCTCTACGCCTGCACGGCGCTGCTGCACGACTTTGACTACGAGCGGCACCCGACGGCCGCCGAGCACCCGTTTGTGGGCGTGAAGGAGCTGGAGCGGCTGGGATGGCCGGAGGCGTTGCGCACAGCCATCCTGGGCCACGCGCAGTATTCAGGCGTGGCCCGCGAAACGCACCTGGCCAAGGCGCTGTATGCCTGCGACGAGCTCGCCGGGTTTTTGACCGCATGCGCGCTGGTGAAGCCGTCGCGGGCCATTGCCGACGTGGAAGTGGCAAGCGTGCGGAAGAAGATGAAGGACAAGGCATTCGCCCGGGGCGTGAACCGGCAGGACGTAATCCAGGGTGCGGCGGAGCTGGGTGTGGAGCTCGATGCGCACATCGGGTTTTGTCTTGAGGCGATGAAGAAGCGGGCAGGAGAGCTGGGGCTGTAAGAGGGGCGCTACCGGGCATCGATGCGAAGAAGCGAGAACAGGGCGATTCTTGAGAGTCTGCTGAGCCTCGAACGCAGGAGATCGCGAAAGTAATATTGCTGAGGTTTTGCCGGGTTGTAGCGGATGGTTACTGTTTCTGCGCCAACGAGCTGATAAAGCCGCGATTCATCGTCAACTTCAAATTCTGCGGTTCTTTTCCGACCTCGCGCGTCCGTCCATGCGATTCGCGCCCGAGAGCTCAGCACGGGTGTGGTGCCGGAGATCCGAAATTGGCTCCCTTTGTTTACCAGATCGGAAGTTTCGACAATTGCCGTGGTCTCGGTCCACCTGTCGTAGCCGCGGAGGCGCTCCCAAATTTCGATCAGCATGGTGGCTCCATTCTTCCACCGATCAAGCGGAATCTCACTGCGTGGAGTGCGAGGGTTTCGGACGAGTTATTCACAGTCGCCGGGGTCAAAACTGCCGTTAAGATGATGAGTAATTTCTCATCGGTTCGTGCGTTGAACCGGGGCGGGACGCGACTGTGCACGAACTTTCTCTTGATCCCGAGTACCGTACTCAGCGCTTTCGCGCGCTGATGGATACTTTTCCCACGCACGAGCAGCAGATCGAGGCCGAGCAGGTGATGTTCTGCCGCTGGCACCGCGAGCAGCGGCGCCGGAGGCGGGTGGGCTGGATGCTGCGCTCATGGCCCATCGCGGTAGGACTGCTTCTGGCCCTGTGCGCGCCGGCCTTATGCGCGTTCCTCACGCGGTCGCATCCGTGGGGCTTGTGGCTGGTTTTTCCCTTTGCGCTGCTGGCGCATAGGCCGGAGCTGGATGTAAACGACAAGATTGCCCATCTCCTGCCGCAGGTGATTCTCTACGCGCAATTTCCGCTCGAGGGCCTGGTGGCCCGCATGGTTCTGCGCCGCCATGTGACCATACCCGGCGTGACCGGCCAAATCTTTTACTTCCATTTTCTGGCCGCTGTGCAATTGGCGATGGTGAGCGGCATTCTCAACCCGCTTCTGGTGCACTGAGAACCGGCGCCGGACCGCCGCGAAGTACGACTTTCGTGTGACGGGCGGGCAAGAAATTGCTTGCATCCGTGCACGGGGTATCCGATCATGGATGTAATTTTTCCAATGGCATTTCTGCCGGAATGGTTATGTCTGAGATACCGGGCACGATTCCCCCTGCCAAAAACCGCCCCCACATCGTGGGGCGCGAGAACGTCCTGCATCCGTTCGAGCAAGAAAAAGAAGTGCTGGAAAAGCGCGGGGCGCCGCCGTCGTTCTTAACCATCGTCTGGCCCATGCTGATCGGCGGCGCGCTGGCCTTCATTGCTCCCCGGCTTCTGGACTTTCTCACCTCGCCCGACCTTCACCTGGAGTGGATCGCGCGCGCGGTGTTTCCCTTCGTTTTGATCGCCGGACAGCCGCAGTTCCGGATGTACGGCGAGTACTCGAGCCAGCTGCCGCAATTTATTCTGCTGGCGCAGTTCCCGCTGGAGGGAATTCTGACCACGTTCAACCTGCGGCGCCGCCGCAGAGTGGGCATGGCAATCGGCATGCTGATTGTGATCCACCTTGTGGGCGCATTCATTCTCTTCCTTCTCACCCAGCACTACACAAATTTCTAGCGACGAGGAAGCCGCTCTTACGCGAGCGGATCATGGGCGCGCAGCTCGGAGACGATCTCCCTGGCTGCTGCGCGGGCCTGCTCTTCCTTATCGGGCGGAAAGCTGATGGCGCCCACGCGCGCATGGCCGCCGCCGCCGTAGCGCTCGCAAATCTGCGCCAGATTCAGCATGCGCGCCGGGTCGGCCTTGGTCCAGGGATTGGAGCCGACGGCGACCTTGGTGCGGAAGCTCGATTTCGACAAGCCGATGGAATAGGTGGCATTCGGATAGAGGTAGTAGGGGATGAATTTGTTAAAGCCTTCCAAGGGGTGGTCGGTGATGTCGAAAAAGATGGTGCCGTCTTTTTCCTCGGCCCGGCTGCGGATCAACGCGATGGCCGCGCGGTGCCGCTCGAGCAGCGGAGGCAAAAGCGGGGCAACAAAGGGCTGCTCGAGGATTTCGGCGAGCGGCATTTCGGTGAGCAGGGGAATGAGACGGGGAATGAAGGCGGGGTCCTGGGTGGACTCGATGATGAGCGTCAGCTTCATGGCCGGCGCGGCCATTTCCACGGCTGCCTGCGGGCTCTCGTAGCGCGCCCCGTCCACGATGTCAGCCCAGCGAATGAGATCGGCGACCGGCTCGGTGGAAAAGCCGTAATGGGTGGAGGCGATGTGGGCGAGAAAGCTGGTGCAGGAAGTGTAGGTGGGATCGAAGAACTTGTGCGCGGCGCAGACGGGATCCTGCCGGCAGGCGAGGAAGTGCGCCTGATCCTGCGGGGTGAGGAAGGCCGAAAGGTGATGATCGAACCACCAGGTGATACGCGGCGATGATGAATATTTGAAGTCGACGATGGCGTTTTCGTCGCCGGAGAATTCAGTCTCATCAAAAAGCGCGCCGGCGCGATGCACCAGGCCGTGGTACTGGTAGGTTGCCGCGGGAACGATCCGCTCGCGATGAAACCGGGTGAACAAGGCCGCTGAGCAGGCCCCGTCAAAGCACTTATCGTGGTAAAAGACGCAAACGCGCAAAACCTGGGGTCCTCCGCGGGGGAGAAATTCAAAGGAACCGGAACTGAATAGCATCAAGGGCAGGGCCGTTTGTGTCAAGGAGGGCGGTGTGGGAGGCGAGTGCCCGGCGCACGCTGGATGGGCTCTACCGCGCGCATTACGGTGAAGATGGCCTGAAGGACCCGCCGGAACACAGCTCTTGTGCATCAGGAGCCGGGGGGCAAGATTGCCCCCCGGAAGCCGGAGATTGCCAGGATCAAGGGGCTTTGCGGAGAAGCGACTGCCGACGCAGCCGCGGCTGTCAATCGGTTCTCTGAAGCCGTTCCATTGCGGCCGCGCTTCAGAGGGAGGTGTTTTATTGTGAAAGGGACATGCCTGCCCAGTTACACCAATCCGATCCTCGCATTCTTGGCTGGCGAACTCTCGAACAAGATCACCGCTGTCTGGCCGAACTGTTGCGACCGGGATTTTTTGTGCTCGACGTTGGCTGCGGCACCGGCACGATTACCGCGGGCATTGCGCGAGCCGTGAACCCCGGGGG
>JASHTS010000178.1 GCA_030040425.1 Acidobacteriaceae bacterium
AGCAACTTGCGGTTGTAGGGAAGGTGAGGGGCGTCCAGTGGAGCCTGCTCGGCCACATACGCCTTGAACGCGGCCTTGCCATGAAGCAGGCGCCGGGCGAGCCCGAAGACCCGGAGGGGCCGCTTGCGCGCCATCACCAGCAGCGAGTCGACCAGCGTGTCCGACTTCACCAGCGTTCCGTCCAGGTCGACACACAAAGGCCTCGAACCCGTTGCAGCGGCATCCGGGGATGAGATTGTCTCGAGCAAGCGGCGACCTCTTATGGCAACAGTATAAGTCCGGGGCAAATGCGCCGCGATGAGGCGGCGCGGCCGTGAGCGGAACGGCCTACGGGGACCGGATGAAGCCACATGTTGACGCCGCGAAACGTTCCCGATTTCACAGCGTTTTCAACTCCGGCCAGCATTCCTTGCTTTAGAATTCCTTCGAATTCCCGTTCGTCAATTTGCACTCTGGAAGGGTCCTCCCCTATGTCCTCGAAGGCTCTTTGTGTCCTCGTGTCCTGTGTTCTATTCATCGCAACGGTGCATGCGCAGAATGTCCCCCGCTCTTTGCACGTCTGGGTGATCAACGAAGAGAACCACAGCTATGAAGAGATTGTCGGCAACTCGCAAATGCCTTACTACAACCAGCTCATCAAGCAATACGGATTAGCTGCGCAGTTCTATTCCGATCAGCACAGTTCGCTGCCCGCCCTGATGTGGTTTGTCGCCGGGGCCGCGGTCACGACCAACAATGACACAACTTCCTGCGAGCACAGCGAGGACAACGTGGTCCGCGAACTCCTGAAGCGCGGTTACTCGTGGCGCTCCTATCAGGAAGACTTACCCTCTGCCGGCTTTCAGGGACTTTACGGAGGAACGGATGACTACTACTATCGCCGGCACAATCCGCTGATCGATTTTACAGATGTCTGCCCCGCAACAGGGCAGGACCTGAACGTGGTCCCCTTTACGCAAATGGCGAAAGATTTGGCCGATGGCAAGGGCCCCAATTACGCCTGGATCACGCCGGATATCATGGACGACGCGCACAACGGCACGCTCGAGGCCGCGGACCAGTGGCTTCAGGACCACGTTCCCGCAATCCTTGCCCGGCCCGAATTCGGCTCCGGCGGCGATGGCATCCTCTTCATCGTATGGGACGAGAGCGATCTCTCCGATGACAATCGCTGCTCGGCCACAGTTGCCAATGGATGCGGCGGCCGCACCGCAACTCTCGTCATCGGTCCGCAGGTTAAGCCCGGCTATCAGTCGACAATTACCTATCACAATGAGAATGTTCTCTCTACGGTCTGCGCATCCATGGGTCTGTCGCCTTGCCCTGGCGCCGCACAGAAAGCCGCGCCCATGGCCGATTTCTTCAAGACCTCCGAGTCTTCGAGTAGTCCTTCCGATAGTGTTGTCATCACCTCGCCCGGGAACGGAGCCACGATCGAAGGCGCGGTGCATTTAATCGCCAGCGCCTCGGAGAGCAAATCCGTGAGCCAGGTGCAGGTTTGGGACAATGGCGCTAAGCTCGGGGCGTATCCCGGAGATTCCGTCGATGCGATATACAATCTCGCGCCCGGGAAACACACCACCACGGTGACCGACCTCGATTCCTCTTACCAGCTCCTCCACAAATCTTCAGTCACTTACGATGTGCCGGCGCTCGTGGATGGTCTGCAGGTGGTGTCTCCCGCCGCTGGCGAGACATATAACGGAACCACGGTCCACGTTGTCGCCCAAGCAACGGAATCTGTTCCCGTCAGCCAGATGCAGGTTTGGGACAACGGCGCCAAGCTGGGCGCGTATGCCGGAACCAGCGTAAACGCATACTTCAGCCTCTCGAAGGGATCCCATACCGTCACCGTTACCGATCTCGATGACCAGTACAACGTGCTTCATCGGACCAGCGTGTCGTATTCCGTGGAGTAATCGACCACGCGCCAGTCAGAAATGGCCGGAGCCATCCGGCCTTTCTCTGCGGTCCTTGCCATCCTGTGCGATATGGGATTGGCGAGGCTCAAGCGGAATCGAACTTGAGCCATCACGCGGGGCAGGCGCAATCCTGAGCGCAGGATTCGAGCTCCAAAGCGGGGGATTGGCGGGAGTTGGTGGAGCTGAGCGGGATCGAACCGCTGGCCTCCTCGTTGCGAACGAGGCGCTCTCCCAGCTGAGCTACAGCCCCACACGGAAGGACGTCCTTATTTTACCAGTCTTTCGAGCGAAGAGGGCGAATTCAGCGGCCGCAAGTACGGCAACCTGTCAGAGCTGGTTCATGTTGGTCAGGAACTCGGCGTTGTTGCGCACCTTTTCTAGCCGCCCGATGAGCAACTCCATGGCTTCGACGGGCGAGAGTGGATTCAAGACCCGGCGCAGCACGAAGATGCGCTGCAGGTCGTCCTTGGGGATGAGCAGCTCTTCCTTGCGCGTGCCCGAGCGCTGAATGTCGATGGCCGGGAAAACGCGCTTGTCCACGAGCTTGCGGTCGAGGATGATTTCCATGTTGCCGGTGCCCTTGAACTCCTCGAAGATGACCTCATCCATGCGCGAGCCGGTATCGACGAGCGCCGTTGCAATGATGGTCAATGACCCGCCCTCTTCGATGTTGCGCGCCGCGCCGAAAAAGCGCTTGGGCCGCTGCAGCGCGTTCGAGTCCACGCCTCCGGAGAGCACTTTGCCTGAAGGCGGAACGATGGTATTGTAGGCGCGCGCGAGGCGCGTGATGGAGTCGAGCAGAATCACCACGTCGCGCTTGTGCTCCACCAGCCGCTTGGCTTTTTCGATCACCATCTCGGCGACCTGCACGTGGCGCGCGGCCGGCTCATCGAAGGTGGAGGAAATCACCTCGCCCTTCACCGAGCGCTGCATGTCGGTGACTTCTTCCGGCCGCTCGTCGATGAGCAGCACAATCAGCACCACCTCGGGGTGGTTGGTGGTGATCGAGTTCGCGATCGATTGCAACAGCATGGTCTTGCCGGTGCGCGGCGGCGCCACAATCAGACCGCGCTGCCCCTTGCCCACCGGGGTCAGCAGGTCCATTACGCGGCCGCTGGTCCCCTCCCGAACCGTTTCCATCTTGATGCGTTCCTGCGGATAGAGCGGCGTCAGATTGTCGAAGAGAATCTTGTTGCGCGTCTCCTCTGGCGACTCGAAATTGATGGCTTCGATCTTCACCAGGGCGAAATATTTTTCCCCTTCGTGCGGCGGCCGCACATTGCCGCTAATGGAGTCGCCTGTTTTCAGGTCGAACTTGCGGATCTGCGACGGGGAAACATAAATGTCATCCGGCCCGGGCAGGTAGTTGTAGTCGGGCGAGCGCAGAAACCCATAACCGTCGGGCAGAATCTCCAGCACGCCTTCGGCAAAGATGTGGCCTTCCTTTTCGCTCTGTGCCTGCAGAATCTTGAAGATCAGATCCTGTTTACGCAGGCCGCTGGTTCCCGGAATCTCCAGCGTGCGCGCAATGCGGCTGAGTTCCGTGATGTTTTTTTCTTTGAGTTCTGCAATTGTCATGAGATCACCTGCGATAAGGCGGGATGGGGATGCGGGCGGGAACTTCTCTCCAGGAATTGACCGGCAGATATTCGGCAAATCTTCCGGCATTGGCCGGTCTTCAAAGCGCACCCGAATTCGACTGGAGGATTAAGCCGGGGAAGAAAAACCAACGGGGACGGGAAAACCGGGTAAAACCGCTGCCTGACTCAAAAACACTCTAGGTTTCGGCGGCGCCGTCAGGCTGCGCGGCGCCGTTCGATAAGTTGGGATCCGTGCGCCGACTCCGGCGCACCCGATCCCGGATTCGCTGTATGAAAGCGGCACAAAACTTCGTTCGTTGTATCCTGAAGCCGCGTGTTTGGCTTATGCAGTTTGCGGGTTGCCTTGCTCGCCAGCTGACACAGCTGGTACCGATTGGACACATGAGAGAGTGCCCCAAAAACCAAATCAGAGCGCATTTTGCAAATTCTCCTTCTTCTTGATAACCTGCCCGCCCGGAACTACTTGGCGCCGTCGGTGCAGCAGGGAAGCCGCTCATCGATCGGGAGACTTCCTCAAGACGCAATTTCAATTGTTAGACGCACGACCCGCACCTGCAGTTCAAATTGTTGACGCAATGTCGCACGTTGTGATACTGGCCATCCCCATCCGGATGAATGAATTTCCTGGGCGGGAATCTCGAAGCCCATCGCTCCCAAATCCGGCAGATTCCCGGCGCACTGCGCGACGAAATTCCATTCAGCAGCCGGAACTTTGCTTGTTCCCCTTTATTTGGATGCAGGAGTTGGCTGACGGGCGCGCACAATCGCACAGCGCAGCCTGCCCTCGTGGATGGCTATTCTGAATGTATACCGGGCGTGCCTCAAGGTCAACCCCTTTTTCTTCCCTGGCTGCGTCGTTCGTAACGGTTCTCTCACGCGCGCAATTGGCTTTCTAAGTATTTAGATTTATTGGATTTATCTAAAGAAGCTTCGACATCATGAGCCTGGAGATTTGCCCCATTCTTCCACAGGGCCCTCAAGCCGGAATTGGGCGGATCCATCGGGGCATAAGCCTCAGCCGGCCGGTTTCACGCCCAATAACTCCGGTCCAGGGTCCTGTACTGGATCGCCTCGGCGAGGTGGGCTACGGCCAGGCTCTCGGCCTCTTCGAGATCGGCGATGGTCCGCGCAACTTTGAGAATGCGGTCGTGCGCTCGTGCCGTCAGCCCCTGTTGCTGCATGGCCCGCTCCAGCAGCCGCTCGGCGTCGGCGCCCAGCTCGCAGTAGGCACGGATCTGGCGGGTCGTCATCTGCGCATTCGAGTAGATCTTTTCGTTGGCCTTGGTAAATCGTTCTCGTTGGACTTGCCTCGCCCTCAGCACCCTCGCGCGAATCTCTGCCGAGCCCTCGGCCGCCGCCCCGCCGCGCAGCTCCTTGTACTGAACCGCCGGCACCTCAATATGAATGTCGATGCGGTCGAGAAGTGGACCCGAAATCTTGGCCACGTAGCGCTGGATCATCGGCGGCGTGCACAGGCACTCGCGCGACTTGTCATTGAAGTAGCCACAAGGGCAGGGATTCATGGCCGCCGCCAGCATGAACCGCGCGGGAAAACTCAGCGACATGGAAGCCCGCGCAATGGTCACCGTGTGGTCTTCGAGCGGCTGCCGCATTACCTCCAGCACATTGCGGGGAAACTCCGGCAGCTCGTCGAGGAACAGCAAGCCGTTGTGCGCCAGCGAAACCTCGCCGGGACGCGGCACAATCCCGCCGCCAATCAACCCCGCGTCGGAGATGGTGTGGTGCGGCGAGCGGAAAGGCCGTTGCGTGACCAGACCCGCTCCCCCGTCGAGCACTCCGGCCACGGAATGAATCTTCGTGGTCTCCAACGCCTCGTCAAAGGTAAGCGGCGCCAGGATCGACGGCAGCCTCTTGGCCAGCATGGTTTTGCCTGAGCCCGGCGGACCGATCATGAGAATGTTGTGGCTGCCAGCCGCGGCCACTTCGAGCGCGCGCTTGGCAGTCTGCTGCCCGCGCACATCGCGAAAGTCGAGCGAGAAATGCTGCAATTCGCCCAGTAGCTTTTCCGCGGCCACGCGAAACGGCTCCCGCTGGATCACCCCCACGACTGCTGAATTAAGCAACTCCAGCACATCGAGCAGCGAGGAGACCGGATAGACGTTCACGCCTTCGACGACGGCTGCCTCGGCCGCATTGCCGGCGGGCAGAATGAGGTTGGGTATCTGTTTCTCGCGCGCCAGAATCGCAATCGGCAGCATGCCCGAAATCGGGCGGACGCTTCCGTCCAGTCCCATCTCGCCCACAAGCAAAAAATGGCTCAAATCGCTGATGCGCAGCGCTCCGTATGCGCCGAGAATGCCCACCGCGATGGGCAAGTCGAATCCCGAGCCCTCTTTCTTGAGATCCGCCGGCGCCAGGTTGATGGTGATGTGCGTGGGCGGAATCAGGTAGCCAGAGTTCTTGATGGCTGCACGCACGCGGTCGCGGCTCTCACGCACGGCCGCATCCGGGAGTCCCACGGTGTGGAAAACATCCTGCTCGCTGACCACGCCGCTATAGTCCACCTCCACGTCAATGAGATTGGCGTCGATGCCGTAGACCGCGGCGCTGAGTGCCTTGAACAGCATGGTGGTTTGTCTTTGGGGAGAATTGAACCGAGTGTAGCAGACGGAAGGAACAGTGAACAGGGTATAGCGAACCGGCGAATGCGTGAACTTCGGCGCTCGATTCTTTACTATGGAGACAAGATCTGCACACTTGGGCAGAGAAGAGAGAGCAATGGACGACCGCAGACAGATGCTTCGGCACTTTTTAGCCGCGCTGGCCTATCGCACGCAGAAGGCGCTGCGCGATGCGCCGCCGGGGTTCGCTTTGTTCCGCGCAGCTCCAAAGGTCCGCACTCCGCAGGAAATCATCCGGCACATGGATAGCCTGATGGGCTATGCGCGCACGCACTTTGTTGGTGGAGACTATCAGCCCCCGGAGTTTGCGGCCTTCCAGGATGCGGTTGCACATTTCCATGAAAGGGTGCAAGATCTGGCACGGCATCTCGAAGAGGGCACGCCGCTCAGGGATATAACTCCCGAAGTCTTACTGCAGGGCCCGTTCTCTGATGCCATGACTCACGCCGGCCAGTTAGCCATGCTGCGCCGCCTTGCAGGAAGCCCCGTCCCACCCGAGAACTTCATCTTCGCCGCCATCACTCCCGAGAATCTCGGACCCCATCAGCCGCTGCCCGCGAGACCCGATGCGGACTGGCCCGAGCGGCCATAGCACTTACTGTCCTCGCGCCGGGTTGCTGCATCGCTGCCTCTACTTCCCGTTCGTCCGTCTTCGGCAGCCTCGCCCACTGCCCTGGGTCTTTGGTGTTCAGGCTCTATTCCTTAGCCCTGTTCTCGGTTCCCCATTCCCTATTCGCTGATCCCTGATCCCTGATCCCTGCAAAGACTACAATCGAATGCGTGACCGCGAGCCTCTTTGAGCTCTATAAAATCGGCGTCGGTCCCTCAAGCTCGCACACCATGGGCCCGATGCGCGCCACCTGCCGCTTCGCGCGCGAGCTCGCGTCCGGCAATCTGCTTGAGCGCGTGGCGCGAGTCCAGGTGGAGCTCTACGGTTCGCTCGCGCACACCGGCCTCGGTCACGGCACTGATCGCGCCGTCCTTCTCGGCCTTTCCGGTAATGAGCCGGCCTCCATCGACCCCGCGCTCATCGAATCCACTATCGCTCGCATCCGCGCATCCAAGCGCATCGATCTCGCCAGCATGCGCTCCATCCCCTTCGACGAACCCCGCGATCTCGTCTTTCGCCGCGAACAGATGTATCCTCCCGGCGCAAAGATACAGCACCCCAACGGCCTGCGCTGCACTGGGTTCGAGTCCGCCGGTGCAGTTCTCGACCAGCGGACCTTTTTTTCCGTAGGCGGTGGGTTCATTGTGGAAGATGCCGATGTTGCCAGCGCCCCATCTCTGGCCCAAAACCAAGAAAAGATTCCGTTCCCGTTTCACAGCGCCGCGGAGCTGCTCACCCTCGCGCATGCCCACGAGCTCTCCATCAGCCAGCTCGTGCTCGAAAATGAGTGCGCTCTCATCTCTTCCACCTCTGGCTCTGCTCCTGTCGAAGCTGTCCGCGAAGGCATCGACCGCATCTGGCAGACCATGAGCGCGTGCATCGATCGCGGCATTGCCACGGAAGGTATTCTTCCCGGCGGCCTGAATGTGCAGCGCCGTGCGCGCCGGCTGGCTGAGCGCCTGCACGCAAAGGAAGCCGACGGCAAGATAGGCGATCCGCTCGCGCCGCTCGATTGGGTCACGGTCTACGCCATGGCCGTGAATGAAGAGAACGCCGCCGGCGGCCGCGTAGTCACCGCGCCGACGAATGGCGCGGCCGGCGTCATTCCCGCTGTGGCGCGCTACTACGAGCGGTTCATCCCCGGCGCCGATCACGAGGGCATCGTGCGCTTCTTTCTCACCTCCGCCGCCATCGGCAGCCTCTACAAGGAAAATGCCTCGATCAGTGGCGCCGAAGTCGGCTGCCAGGGAGAGGTGGGCGTAGCCTGCTCTATGGCCGCAGGAGGCCTCGCCGCCGCGCTCAACGGCACCAACGGCCAGGTGGAGCACGCCGCCGAAATCGCCATGGAACATAATCTCGGCATGACCTGCGATCCCATCGGCGGACTTGTCCAGATTCCGTGCATCGAGCGCAATGCCATGGGCGCGGTAAAAGCGGTGCATGCCACGCGTATCGCGCTCAATGAGTCGGAGGCGCATAAAGTCTCGCTCGATCAGGTTATTCGCACCATGTATCTCACCGGTCTCGACATGCAATCGCGGTACAAGGAGACCAGCCTCGCCGGCCTTGCGCTCAACGTCATCGAATGTTGAATCCCGCTGTCGCGGCTACCATGTGCATCGCAGATCTTTCCTCTGCGTTCTCATTCGAAGTCCACTCGACTTCTTTCTTCGGGTCCGATTCTCCCCTCCCGGCAATTCCACCGCGAGAAAAATTGTTGCTCTTTTTTCCACCCTTACCGCTTTTTTTCCTTGACATCGATGCCGCGTGATTCTATACATTCTTCAACTGCAATGTAACGATTGCAGAATCGATGCAACCCATCGAAAAGGGAGAATAGGCAAATGGCAACAAAGAAAGCAGCCAAGAAACCCGCGAAGAAGGCGGCCAAGAAGTCAGCCAAGAAGGCCGCGAAGAAAAAGTAGCGGATTTGACCAACAGAAAAAAGGCAACACTAAAGGGGAACGCTTCAAGCGTTCCCCTCAGTGTTTATGCGGGTGTTTGCGAGTCTCTCTCCTTCACTCGAGTGCCCGCCTCCTTTTTCCTCGCCGCCCGCTTTCTTCCCCGCTCTTCTTGAAAGTGAAAGAATTGGACCTGAGCTTTACTCCCGTCACGCTTTCGCGAATCACGCTGAAGCGTTCTCATCGGCCTTAAAAAGAAGCTTGCAACATCCGCCTGGGGAGAAGTCCTGAATGACGCGCCGCCGCTGGATCGCCGAAAACTGGGATGAAGCCTCTGCCACTTTAGTGGGAGCGCAGGCCGAGCACCTGGCTCGCGTTCTACGCGCGCAACCCGGCATGACGGCGGATGTCGTCGCCGGCGGTCGCGTCTTTCGCGCCGAGGTTGCGTCTGTTTCGCTTGCCGGCGAAGCGAGCCCCGGTGAGACGAGCGCCGGTGAAACGAGTGAGGTGCGCTTCACGCTCCTCGCCGAGCTCGAGGCTGATCCCGCATTACCGATCACGCTCGCGCTCGCCGTCTATAAGTTCGACCGGATGGAGTGGGCGATCGAAAAAGCCACCGAGCTTGGGGCTGCCGCCATTGCGCCCATGATTGCGCGCCGTACGGAAAAGCATCTCGCGCAGGCTGCTCCCAAGCGGGCCGAACGCTGGCGCCGTATTGCCATGGAGGCCGCAAAGCAGGCCCGCCGCACCGACGTGCCCGTCGTGCACGATCCCGTTCCACTCGCGGAGCACGTGCACGCCGGCTCTGAAGCTACGCGCATCGTCCTCGCCGAGCAGGAGCGCACCACGACGCTGCACCACGCGCTCGAAGAGGTGCTGGCATCAGCCGGAGACCGCATGCCGGCGCTTGAGCTCGCTATCGGTCCTGAGGGCGGGTGGGCGCCTTCGGAGGAAGCTCTCTTCGATGCCAATGGATGGCGTGCCGTCTCACTTGGCCCCCGCATCCTGCGCGCGGAGACCGCAGCGATTGCCGCCCTTGCGGTCGTTGCCTCGTATCTGGAATAACGGGTCTAGAGCGACACGCCTCTCTTCCAGGGAATGAAGTCCACCTGCCCGCGCTCTTCGGCTTTGGTCCTGCGAGTGCCACTCGCCACCTCGATGGAGAGTTCGAGCAGCTTCTCCGCGCAATCCTCCACCGACGTCTCGCCGCGGACAATGGCGCCCGCGTCGAAGTCAAGGATGTCGCCCATGCGCCCGGCCAGAGCCGAATTGGTCGAGATCTTCACTACCGGCGCAATGGGGTTGCCCGTGGGCGTGCCCAATCCCGTGGTAAATAGCACCAGCGAGCAACCCGCGCCCACCTGCGCCGTCACGCTCTCCACGTCGTTGCCCGGCGTGCACTGGAGCGTGAGTCCCGGCTTGCCCACGTACTCGGGATAATCGATCACGTCGCTCACCGGCGACACGCCGCCTTTGCGCGCTGCGCCCGCCGACTTCATGGCATCGGTCAGCAGCCCGTCGCGAATATTGCCCGGCGAGGGATTGAAGGCAAAATCCGAATCGACCGCTCGCGCCCGCGCCGCGTACGCCTGCATCAGGCCCGCGAAACGCTCGGCAAGCGGGTCGCTGGCGCAGCGATTGATGAGCTCCTGTTCCACACCGTGCAGCTCGGGAAACTCGCTGAGCATGGTTTTCCCGCCGGCGCCGACCACCCAATCCGATACGTATCCAACCGCGGGATTCGCGGAGATGCCGCTGAATCCATCCGACCCTCCGCACTGCAATCCGATTGTCAACGCCGCAAGGGGCGCGGGCGCTCGGCGCGCGCGATTCGCTTCCGACAGGCCGGCAAGGGTCTCGTCCAGGGCACGCTCGAGCAGCGCTGTCTCGTGGCCGGCTTTCTGCTGCTCGAAGACGAGCACCGGCTTCCTTGCCGGGGCGGTCTCCGCATCCCGCGCGCGCAGCTCCTCCATCAGCAGGCTCACCTGCGCGTTCTGGCAGCCCAGGCTCAGAACCGTCGCCCCGGCCACGTTGGGGTGATGAATGTAGCCGGCCAGCAATCCGCACAGTGCCCGCGCATCCTGCCGCGTGCCGCCGCAGCCCAGCTGGTGCGTCAGAAAGCACACGCCATCCACGTGCGGAAACACCGGCTCGGGTTGCCCCATCCTTGCGGCCTCTTCTTCGGCGAGGGTGAGAGCCCACGCTTCACCTCCGCTCCGGTCCGCGAGAACACGCCGCACATACTGCCGATAGCGATTGTTCGCGCGCCCATAGCCAAGCTCTTCCTCGAGAGCCTCGCGCATCTGCTCCACGTTGCGGTTCTCGCAGAACACCAGCGGCAGCACGATCCAGTAGTTGCGCGTGCCTACTTGCCCATCCGCACGGTGAAAGCCCTGAAAGGTGCGCGCTGTCCACTTTGTCGCATCCGGCGCTCGAATTGCCATCGCATGCCGTTGCGTCGAATACGCGCCGGTACGATGCCGGATGTTGAGGGTCGTCAGCAGTTGACCACGCGCGATAGCTTCCACAGCCTCCCCCACCACCATGCCATACATCACGATCCGGTCGCCGGGCTTCAGCTCCGCAAGAGCCATCTTCTGCTTGGCCGGAATGTTCTCCGCTGCGCGGCACGCATTCCCTCGCACGCGCACTTCCGTGCCGGCGGCGAGCGTCTCGAGCGCCACAGCCACGTTGTCCCGTGCATCGATCTGAAGAGCCGTTGCCGCCATCTTCGTCAACCTTAGTCTGTGCCGAACCGCTGGCGCAACCATCGCGCCGTTGATTGAGGCCGGCCCCAACCGTCTCTTGGCGGCGCAGGCCGGCGCCTTCGATTCAATCAGCGCCCTCGGCTGGAAATATTCAGCCTCTGCTGCTTGGTCCCGCCTGCATCAAAATTTCGCATAATGCAGCAGCAACCCAGCCAGCGCTCCGCCGGCCAGATCGCCGATGAGCGGGATAGGCGCATAGCCCCAATTGGAGCCGCCCTTGCCCGGAATAGGCAACAAGGTGTGCGCAATGCGTGGGCCCAAATCGCGCGCAGGATTGATGGCGTAGCCCGTCGTGCCGCCGAGCGAAAGCCCGATGCCCCAGACCAAGCTGCCCACCAGCCACGGGCCCAAGCCGCCGGCCAGCCCGTTGCTGGCAACCCCGTGCGAGCCGATGGCGCTGGCCACCACCACCAGCACCATGGTGCCCACAACTTCGCTGAAGACGTTGGCGAGCGGGCTGCGCACCGCTGCGTTGGTGCAGAAGACTCCCAGCTTGGCCGCTGGATCGGGCGTATGCCGCCAGTGCGGCGCATAGTGCAGCGCCATCAGCGTTGCGCCTGCCAGGCCTCCGGCCATCTGCGCCGACCAGTAATAAAGGAGCTGGGCATAGTGCCCATTGACCACCGCCGCAGCCAGCGTAATGGCAGGGTTGAGGTACGCAGCCGGGCTGCCGAAAGCCTGCGCCACCACCACACCGCACAGCACAGCCAGCGCCCATCCCGTGGTGATCACAATCCATCCCGAGTCTGCCGCATACGATTTACGCAGCGTTACGCCGGCGTTCACGCCGGTGCCCAGCAGCACCAGAACCAGCGTTCCCATGAATTCGCCAAACCAAATGGAATGCATTTACTCCCTCATCCGCGCACCGCTCGGCCGCATAGGGCCTTCTTTCAAACTGGTTTTGCGGAACCCTAGCATTCTCCACTGTCGAAGGCCGTGTCGCCAAGTCTCCCGCCGGCTGGAGTTCATCCCACAGCGTAAGTTCATGCCGGCAATGGCTTGTTCATCGCATCGAGCCACAGGCCCGCATCCGGCTAACCCATCCCTGCCCTTCCGCATCGGAGGGTGGGAAGCAGAAAGGCCTGGAGCGGAAGAACTGCGTTTTCGGTTGCCGGCCGGGCCCAAGGAGAAAATTCGCAATGAAGAAACAATCCGATATGCACGGTCCCAATCGCGTGCGCGAAAACGAATCCGTGATGACCAACCCATCCAATCCGGCCTTTTCCTCCAGCAAGCCGAAGGGACTGGAGGACCGCGCGCATCCCGGCCACCTCAGCCGCGGTGCTGCCGAGTCGCACACGCCGGTCCGCGAAGAAGAACCGGTTTCTGACGCACGCGGCAAGAATCACCCTTGATATTTCCCCGGCCCTTCCGGCACGTAGCCGCATGATCGTGATCGCCGGCGCGTGCCGGGCGAGGAGGCCCTCAATCGAGCCGTCTGCGGGAACCCTCGCGGGACGAAGAACCAGCGGAATTTTCCGGGTTACTGCGCTGGCGGCCCGGCGGTGGGGGTTGTCGCTTCAAACAGCGACCAATGCGCGAGCAACTTGCTCACTACCGTATGCCCGACCCGATATGCCGCTTCGAGTGATGGTAGATAAGCCGCGTACGCGCCGACCCTCTGTTGCGCCAGGCTTTCGGCGGCGTTAAGGCCCTCGGGCTGCCGGTCGTAGTTGCTCACGGCGCGGAGCACCAGCACGCGCTGCGTGTCCACGCGGCCCGCGCGGGCCAGATTGGTCAGCGACTCGAGCGTTCCGGTATCCTCCATCGCCGTGGTGGCAAACACCCCTTCACCGCCCGTGAAATAAGGTACCCACCGTTGCGCCCACGCGTCCAGCAGCTTGCCGTGCCAGTAGGTGGAGGACGAAATCTCGTCGCCCGTGGTCACAAACGGCGGGCGCCGGGCCGCGGCGCCGATAAAATGGCTGCGAATCTCCTTGAGCCTCTCCGAATCCTCGAGCGCGACTCCGCGCGTCTGCTCGAAAGCCCATTGCACGAGGCCCGCGTTCAGTGCAAACACCTGGCCGGGCTCGGGCGCAGCCGGCTCCTCGAAGGGCGCTGTCTTGTGGCGGGGAAGGTAGCCGGTGCTCCATCCCGGTGGGATCTCGCGCGCGTCGATCTCGTAAGCCATGTCGCCGTCCACCACCCATCGCGCCCACGCCGCCGACCCCAGCGAGACGCGGTCCGGACATCCACCCGCAATTCCCGCCACAAGCCAGTACGCGTGGCTCAGGTCGAAGCGAGGATCGAGCCCCAGGGCCATGATGGTTGCGGCGGCGCTCGCCGTTCCTTCGCCCGTCAGTACCGCCATCTCGCCCTCGTCGTTCATGCGCACCGCGTGATAGCCCGCCGCGAGCGGGTACACATGGTCGAGATGATCGCGCTCCACCCAATACTGCAGCTCACCGGGCGCGTCGCCCGTGTCCGCGCCCATCTCAAACATCGTCACCACGACCACCCTCACGGCAATGGGCCGCGGCTTCGCCTGGGCCGGCGCCATTCGCACGGCGAACAGACCAAGCAGGACAAAGACTTCGATTGGTTTCGTCATTGTTTGCGATGCTAACTGATGTCCGTTCCCGGCTCTCGGTTCCCTGATCCCTGACCCCCAGATCCCTTCAAAACCACGTCTTCTGCTTGTATTCGAGATAGGCCGTGCCGAATTTCGCCTCGAGCACCTGCTCTTCGCGGCGGACACGGAGAATCTGCATGGGAACCAAAACCACAAAAATCAGCAGGAAGACCGGTCTCTCAGTCCAGAGGATCACACCCGCAATCATCAGTCCGCCGAAGACATAAATGGGATTGCGGATGCGCGAATAAATCCCCCTGGTCACCAGTTCGCTCGCCCTGGCCTGCACGCTGAACGCGGCGCCCAGTTGAATCCGCGCCACCAGCAGCAGGGTGAACGCCGGAATAAGGATAGCCAGCCCCGCAATCCGCATCGGCGTGGGCGGAAACGCGAGCGCATACCACAAGAACACCACCACCGCGACCACCAGCACTACCATTGTGAGCACGTTCGTCTTCATCGGACCTCCTTGCTGTTCCGATACTTCCGGCCGGTCCTGGCCTCGCCGCCCCGCTAGGGCCAGCGTTCAGGCTTGGAACTTGCGCCAGCAACCGCTTCGCTTCGCGCGGCATCCACATGATAAGATCAAAACCCCGCGGGGAAGGAAAGCCTATGTTTGGACTGCTGGCTCATTGGCTGCTGAGTGCACTCGCTTTGCTGATCGTTTCCCGTCTCGTGCCCGGTTTTCACGTGCACGGCGTCGCGCCGGCGCTCATCGCAGCCCTCGTCATCGGCCTGCTCAACGCCACCGTCGGCCTGTTCCTCAAGATCATCACCTTCCCGCTCACCATCCTCACCCTCGGCCTCTTTCTGTTGGTCATCAACGGCGCCATGATCCTGATCGCAGCGAGCGTCGTCCCCGGTTTTCACGTGTACGGCTTCGTTCCCGCGTTCTGGGGCGCCGTAGTGCTCGCGCTGCTCGGGGTCCTTTTCCGGGCCATCAGGAAGAACGCCTGAATCGCCATTCAGGCAATGCACAGATCCGGTGTCCGGGTCGAACGCGCGCTGAATGCGAGCATCGAGTGGAAATTTCGTCGCCCCCGGCGCAGAAGTCGCTGTGCATGAAAAAGGGCACAGCCTCGGCTGCGCCCTCGCAAATCATTTGTGGAAAGCTCAGGGCTGCGCAGTCTGCGCCCCCGAGTTTGCCCTGGTCCGTGCTCGAGCCGTCCCGTTTTTCCCGTTCACATGTTCGACCGGCGCATTCTTCTTCTCGTTTTTTGCCGCTGAATGCGCTGCCGTGGGATGGACCAGCACTGCGCCCGATACTACCGGGCCGTGGAGCGTTTGCGGCGTGCGCATGGCGCTGGCAGGGGCCAAACCGCCAGTCTTGGTCCCATGGGAGACGAAGGGGATTTCATTTGCCGTCCGCCTGGGCTGCACCTGCCGGTACACGCCCCAACCTCCGCCGGCGATCACAAACGCAATCGCGGCCGCAGCCGCCGTGCGCACCCAGTCTCTGCCCGCGCCCGGCGGCGCAGGCCAAGCCAGCAGTTGTCCTCTCCGCAGCGTCCTGCGCACCGCTGGCGCAGCGCCCAGTGAGCGATGCACGCGTTCCTCCAGGCCCTCCGGCGCAGGCAGGCTGGCAATCAGCCGCAGCGTCTCTTCCGCATCGCCGCTCGCAGGGGTACGCATAGCGTGGCCGTTGGTTGGATTTTGAGGGTTGGTATTCATCGCAAACTCCTGGCGTGCGAGCTCCTCTCATGGTTGAGCAGATCGGCCATCAGGTTGCGCGCCCGAAACAACCGGGAGCGCACGCTGGACTCCGTGACGCCCAGGACCGCGGCAATCTCCACGCTGGAAAGCTCCTCGAAGGCCGAGAGCTGGAGCACCTCGCGCTCCTTTGCCGGCAGTTGCTCCACGCAGGCCAGCACGTGCGCGTGATGCTGCGCTGCCGCGGCCATCTCTTCGGCTGAGAGTCCGTTCGAGGGCAGCACGCGCGCCAGCTCCGCCACATCGTCAGTCTCCGGCCTCGTTTTCGCCCGCCGCTTGCGATCGAGCACAATGTTCCACACGATCCGGATCAGCCACACGCGGTGGTCGCGCACCTCGCCCAGCGAATCGCGATGCCGCAGCACGCGCAGGTAGGTCTCCTGCACGGCATCTTCGGCATCGGCAGGATTGCGCAGAACGGAAAACGCCACGCGGTAGAGCGCGCCGGCGTATTGATCCACAAGGGCGGCGAAGGCCGCTTGCTCCGCCCGAGTTCGGGCTTCCTCGGCCGCGGCGCTGTTCGGTATCTCCATCCAACCTGCGTAAACAGCCTGGCTGGTGCTCATGCAGAACCAGACGCAGGCGCATTGGAAAATGCTCATCCGTGCGCCAGAAAGCTGTCCGTGTCCAGCGGTCCCCGCCCGGCGGCAGGGATTTCGGGAATGCGCCGCCCTCTCGGACTGTTTTACTGCCGGGCTGCCAGCTTCTGCTGGGCAATCGTGGACGCTGCGCTGTCTTTATCCAAGTCCTTGATCTTCGCCCAAATCGCCCGCGCCTGATCCTGTTTGCCTTCCGCCACATACAGGTCTGCCAGCGCCAGTTGAGATTCGCTCGCGGGGACCGTCTCCGAAGGCTTGGCGATTAGGTCGTTATACAGATCGATTGCCTGGCTGTCGCGATTCGTCTGGTGATACACCCCGGCCAGCGCATACCGGGCCAGGTTGGCCAGCTTGCGGTTTGAAGAGCCGGCCGCAGCCTTCAGCTCCGTCTCCGCCTGTGCATTCTGGCCCAGCTCCGCGTAGGTCACGCCGGCAAAGTACCGCGCCTTCGTGCCTTCGGGCAGCCAGCGGAAGTTTTGGGCCACGGCCACAAACTCGCGGTTCGCTTCTTTGGCGCGCGCCTCGGCCGTGGTATAGACGTTCTTTTCTGGCGGCTCGCCGGGCTCGGCCAGCGGTGCGCTGTAGAGATCGATCGCCTGGCCGAGCGCCAGGTCCGCGGCGGCCGTGCGCACGTTCCACCACACCAGCGCTGCCACGCCCAGAATCACGACCACAGAGAGCGTGATCGCCCAGCGCAGTACGCCGGACCGGTGTTCTTCTACCCAGGTGGCGCCGGTCTTGGCGGCCCGGGCAAACTTATCTTGTTTCAGGGCGTGTCGGGTTTGCGTATCCACGGGTTTCTCTTATTCCTTCGCTGACGGACTTCGAGGCGATTCAAATCATTCGAAGCGCACAAGGACCGTCCCCACGCTGGGAGCGCTCGAAAAGCAACCGTACCAGTTTATCAGCGCGTCGAGAGGAGCGTCCACCGGCCGCGCCCCTCCTGGCGGCCGCAAACCGCTCCCCTGCTCCCTTATTCCCTCGGTCCCTTGTTGCCTGTTACCCTGAATGCATGTACGAGGACTTCCACGTCACCGACCGATGGACTGGCGAGGACCTGCACATCCGCTGGAAAGGCACTATCATCGCCATCGCCACGCGTCATGCCGATGCTGTCGATATCCGCTTTGACGTGAACGGCCACCCCATGTGGATCGCTCTGCCGTGCACTGCCTGGGTGGAGCAGAAAAAGCGCAACAGCAAGGTCATCACCGACCAACTCGCCGCGCAAATCGCCGGCCGCTACCTCAAGCAGCTCATCGAAGAGGGCTACGACGCGCAGCGCCAGGTGTATACCATGAGCGTCCCTGAAGTCCTCGACCACCTCGACGCCGTGGTCGCCGAAGCCAAACAGCAGGGCAACTTGCCTACGCTGCCGGTGCTGGCGTGACCCGCCTTTCGGAAGAATCCGTCCCGCAATGAACGCGAACCAAGCCTCCACTTCGCCTCCAACGTTGCTCATCCTCGCCGCGGGCATGGGGAGCCGTTACGGCGGTCTCAAGCAGATTGAGTCCGTCGGTCCTGCGGGCGAAGCCATCATCGACTACTCCATCTACGACGCTCTCCGCGCGGGCTTCGGCCGCCTCGTCTTCCTCATCCGAAAAGACATCGAAGAGCGCTTCCGCGCATCCGTCGGCGCGCATTTTGAAAATCGCGTCGCGGTCGACTACGCCTTCCAGGAGCTCGACAAGATTCCCGCACCATTCACCGTTCCTACCGGTCGCACCAAGCCCTGGGGCACCACGCACGCCATTCTCATGGCCGCCGATACCATCCACGAGCCCTTCGCCGCCATCAATGCCGATGACTTCTACGGCGCCCAAAGCTACCGCCTGCTCGCCGAGCATCTCCAACCGGGGGTCGAAGACTACGCGATGGTCGGTTTCATTCTGCGCAACACGCTTTCCGAGTTCGGCTCCGTAGCCCGCGGCGTCTGCCGTATCGATGCGCAGAATTATCTCCAAGGTGTGATCGAGATGACCGCCATCGCGCGCGACGGGGAGCAGATTCGCAACACCGATGCCGAAGGCCACATTACTCTGCTCACTGGCAACGAGCCCGTTTCCATGAACATGTGGGGATTTACGCCGCGCATCTTCCCGCAACTTCGCGAACGCTTTGAGGCTTTTCTGCGCGCAAATTCGACCGACCTCAAACGCGAGTGCTATATCCCATCGACCATCAACGAACTGGTGTCCGCCGGCGCGGCGCGCGTCGAAGTTCTGCGTACCTCTGACCCGTGGTTCGGTGTCACGTATCGCGAGGATCATCCCCGCGTGGTCGAAAGCATTCGCCGCCTCATCCGCGCGGGCGCCTATCCCGAGCGCCTATGGCGATGAGTGCGCCACCCGGGCCGGTTGCCGGGATCGGAGCTGTCGTCGCCTCTTTCACGCTCGGTGGCGCGTTTCTTCGTGCAGAGCCCTATGGCAACGGCCACATTCACGACACGTATTGCGTCTTCCTTGATGGCTCCCCTGCACCCGCACGCGTAATCCTGCAGCGCATCAACACCCGGGTTTTTCGCAATCCCGTGGTGCTGATGGAGAACATCGCCCGCGTCACCGAACACCTTCGCATGCAATTGGACAGGCAACTGGCCGACGAGGGTGATCGCGACCGGCGCGCCCTTACACTCATCCGCACGCGTGCGGGCCACGCCCTGCACAGGGATGAAGGCGGCCATCTGTGGCGCGCCTGGCGCTATGTCGATCGCACCTGCTCGCTCGACCAGATCGTCGCGCCCGGGCAGGCGTTTGAAGCGGCGCGCGCCTTCGGCCTCTTCCAGCAGCAGCTCGCCACGCTGCCCACTCCGCGCCTCCACGACACCATCCCCGATTTCCATTACACGCCCAAACGCTATGCGGCCTTTGAAGAGGCGGTCGCCCGCGACGCCGCCGGCCGCGTCCGTACCACGGAGCCGGAGATTGCCTTCGCCCGTGCGCGCCAATCGATTGCCGGCCTGCTTGTGGACGCTCGCCTGCCCGAGCGCGTGACCCACAATGACACCAAGTGCAACAACGTGCTCTTCGACGACAAATCCGGAGAAGCCATCTGCGTCATCGATCTCGATACCGTGATGCCCGGCTTCGCTGCCTACGATTTCGGCGACATGGTCCGCACCATGACCTGCTCTGCGGCGGAAGACGAGACCGATCTGGCCAAAGTCCGCGTTGACCGATCGCTCTTCGAAGCCGTTGCCCGCGGTTACCTGAGCGCCGCCGGCTCTTTCCTCACGCCCGCGGAAAAAGATTCGCTCTTGGTCGGCGGCAAGCTCATCACTTACGAACTCGCCCTCCGCTTTCTCACCGATTACCTCAACGGCGACACTTACTTCAAAGTCCACCGGCCCGGCCACAATCTCGACCGCTGCCGCACGCAGTTCGCGCTTGTGGCCTCGCTCGAGGAGCATGAGGTCGAACTCGCACGGCTCCTCCGCTCGATCAGTTAGGCTGCTCGCCGCTCACAACCAGCATCATGCAATGCGTACCGGTCACCTCGCACTGCAGCATGTCCTCAGCCAGCAAGTTCCAGCCCACGAATCCGGCGAAGACTCCGTTCGGCGATTGCGCCGGCGTGGGCGCCAGGCCCAAGCCGGTCTCCGCGCTGTAGCACTCGTGCATGGAGCCCCAATGCGCAATGTCGCGGTGAAGCGCGCCCGCCAGCGTTACCGCAAGCCAGTGCGCCTCTTTGTCGAAACCATAGCGCCGCAGCGCGATCCAGTCGAGGTAATTGGCGTTGATCCACACCGGCCCGCGCCAGTTCGAGTACGGCTT
>JASHTS010000179.1 GCA_030040425.1 Acidobacteriaceae bacterium
CTAGAACGGCGGCAATTAGTTCCGATGCGCAATTGAACGTTCTGGCTGCTCCAGCGGCGCCGCCGGCATCTCCCGTTCCAGGCAATCCAACCCGGGCAATCCGAGACTGCTTCTAACCCGGTAAGAATGTTTTTTCGCGACTGCATTATTTACTATCTTTGCTTTGTCTTTCTGCCCTATGCGTGCTCCGGTCCCGCGGCTTCGCAGCCGGCGCGCCTCAAATATTTGGCCGCCGGGCCGTCGCCCGAGGTTTTGGCGCTTTACGAAGCCTGGTTCGGCCACCCCCGGCACATCTCCGTCGGTTACTCGTCGCACGATCCCGCCACCCTCGACAACCAGATCCATCACGCCCAGGCCATGGGCATCTCCGCCTTTGTCGTCGACTGGTACGGCGATCGCGAGCCCTTCATCGACCAGAGCTATGCACTCATGCAGCAGGCCGCGGAGAAGAATCATTTCCACGTGGCCATGATGTATGACGAGACCAGCAATGAAGACGATGCCACCGACGAAGCCCTTGCCGATTTCACCATGTTTCACGACACCTATCTCACCTCCAAAGCACCGGGCCATCAGGCCTATCTCACCTACGAAGGCAGGCCCGTAATCTTCATCTTTCCCAAGGGCGGGCACACCGACTGGACCAAGGTCCGGGCGCTGGTGAACAAGTGGAACCCGGCGCCGCTGCTCATCCAGGAAAACCTGCCCGGCGCCGATGCCTCCGCCTTCGACGGCTTCTACGCATGGATCAATCCCGGCGTTAAAGGCTGGTCGGCAGACGGCAGCAACTGGGGCGAGGAGTACCTGAGCCACTTCTACTCGACCATGAGGTCGAAATATCCTGACAAGATCATCGTCGGCGGCGCATGGGCCAGTTTCAATGACAGCAAGGCCTCCTGGAGCCTCAACCGGCGCATCTCCGCCCGCTGCGGCCAGACGTTCACCGATACATTCAATTTCTGGCACAGGGAAATTCCCGCCGATCAGCCGATCCCCTTCCTCATGATCGAGACCTGGAACGATTACGAGGAGGGCACGGCCATCGAGCGCGGTGTGCCCGATTGCGGCTCCGGCCACCAGGCGGCTCCGCTCAACACCGCGGCGAACCCCGCGCCCGGCCCAACGCAGAACAAGCAATAGAGCATAAGCTCGCGCGGCGCACGGCGAGCCGGGCGCAAGGCGCCTCTGCGGATTTCGCCACTGTTCGTCTTGGGTTCGATTGTCGATGTGCCCGGAACGCCCGCGTGAAAGGATTTCCCCGCTACCTGCGCGGAGAAATCCCCTCCGTTACGCAGCCCTCGTCACTTCCCTGTTTGGGAAGCCATCGGTCGGAATGGCGAAGCTGCCGTTCTGCACCGCCAGCATACCCACCTGCGTGGGAATCTGAACCTGCGCGCGGTGGACTTCGGCGATCAGCGAGAGCGGCCGGTTGCGCACCTCGTCGTACACCCGGCCAACGTACTCGCCCAGCACGCCGAGCGAGAGAAGCAGAAGGCTGCCCACAAAGAAGATGGCGCTCGTCACGCCCAGCGCGGCCGCGGTTACGGGGCTCGTGACCCCCAGCATGATCAGCATCATCAGCGCGGCTGCGGCGCTGGACAATCCGAACAGCGCGAAGCTCAGGCGCAGCGGCTTGTAGCTGAAGCTTGTGATGGCATCCATCGCATATTTGATCCGGCTTAAAAACGAAAGCTTGCCGTCGCCCGCGAGACGATCCTGCCGGTCGTAGTAGACGATGGAGTTCTTGTAACCCACCCAGGCGCGCAGTCCGGGCAGGTAACGGTTTTTCTCACCCAGCGCGAGCACGGAGTCGACCGCCTTGCGATCCATCAGGCTGAAGATGCCCGCGTTCAAGGGAATCGGATAATCGGACAGCGTCCCCAGCACGCGATAGAAGAGGGGGAACAGCACCGCGAGAATCTTGCGGCTCTCCTGGCGGCTTCTGCGCACGGCCACCACCACTTCGGCGCCGTCGCGCCACGCGTCGACCAGTTCCGGCAACACCTCCGGCGGATCCTGGAAGTCGCCGTCCATCAGGATCACGGCCCGGCCGCGCGCTGTAGTCAAGCCCGCGGAGATTGCTCCCATGTGGCCCCAGTTGCGCGAGAGCTCCACCACCACCACGTGCGGATCGACTTCCTGGAGCCCTTTGAGCAGCTCCAGGGAGGAATCGGTAGAGCCGTCGTTGACGTAGACGACTTCCCACTCGTTCACCACATCTTTGAGCGCGCTGGCAACAGCTTCATGAAAGCGTACAATCAGCTCCTCCTCGTTAAAAATGGGAACCACTACTGAAACCATAGTCAACTCCTCATAAATTCGGCTTGAGTCTATCTGTCGTGCTTCTCTTTTCCCTGAGCTGCCGCCGTCGATCTCCTGTCCGCAGACAAGCCGGCCTTCTTTCATGAGATGCATTTCAGCTCGCTTCCGCCTGCAACACCCGTACTCTCCACCGCAGCTCAGAGGGCGTAAGGACCACAAGATAACGCGCATGCATGTGTCTGGTGCCTATATGCTTATCGTGATCCAGCACTTCCACGTCGTAGTCCACCGTGTCGGTCAGCTCGATCGACAGCCCCTCGGGCGAGTAGAAAATAATCTGCACATCGTGCGAACGATCCTGATAATGCGTGGTAACGGCCATCTGCGACTGGTCGCGGATGGCCTGGGCCAGCTTGTCCCGGGCATCGCCCACAAAATCCGCGTTCAGCAGGTCGGCGCGATTCTCATTGAGCGCCGCGCTCAGGCTCTGCCAGGATTCGAGATAGTCGCGGATCGCAGCCTGCGCGGTTTGTTCGGCCAGAGGACGCGGTCCGTTCACGCTCGCCGGCTCAACCTTCACCGTTGCTTGCGCCGCCAGGCCCGGCGTCACGCACGCCGTCGAGCCGGCCAGCGCGCAAACCATCAGAATGGCTTTGAACCTTGTCATTTTCCCCACCGGATCTGATTTCCCAGAATGACCCCGCTCGCTACGGAGATCGTGGCTCCGTTATGGGCCGGCATCTCCACTGAGGCGATATCGCGCTTCAACGGAACGTCTACGGTGGATTGCGCGTTGCCGTAGGTTTCCGTAAACGTGACGATGGTTCCGTCGGGCACTGCATTGCCGCTGCAGTCGCGTACCGGATCGGTGGCCAGCGACACCTTGTCGCCGTCCGCTTTGGCGATCATCGTCAGACCGCATGGATCGCCTGGCACCTGGCCGATCACGCGCGTGCTGGCAATCTCTCCGTCCCGCGCTTGAAATTTGTCCGTGCCCTGTTTCGCGGTCGAATCCATCGCCGTCCACGCAGCGCCGTCTTTGGTCGTCACGGTGCGGGTTTGACTGGCGCCCGAGGGGCCCGAAAGCGCGAACGCAACCGGCGTCGGCGCGGTGATCAGGTTCTTGTAGGCGTCAAACACGTACACCGCTCCGGTAATGCCGTCGTGCAATCCGATGGGGAGCCGCGAAGGCTTGGCCAGAAAGCTCAGATCGGCCGGATTGTTCTGCGGCACAACGTCCAGAGCTCCGGTGTCCAGGGTTCCGGTTTCACTGTTGCCGTTGGCGGCCAGGATCACCACATACCGGCCTGCGTTATACAACGAACCCGCGGCAAACCACGCCGTCTTTCCCAGCTCGACGTCCTTCCGGATGACTTGACCCAGTCCCGCAATGTAAAGCGTTCCCTGTCCGCTGCCCGTGGTCTCGATGGAAAACGCGCTGCCGGCCGCAACCGTCGCCGGGACGCTCATTTCGCCGCTCTGCGCCATCACCGGCTGCGCCGCAATGCCGGCCACGCTGCCCAGCAGGATTGCCCATCCCCCTCTCACGCCGCGCCTCCGGAGCTGTAAGTGGAAACGATGGTTCGTTCGCTCGAGATCTGCCGCGCCAGGTCCTCCGGAATATGAATGTTGAAGGGCTCCGGCGTTTGCGGCAGCAGGGCGTGGTCGAGGTATTCGTCGGCGACCCACACCAGATGCCCGGTGCTGTCGTAAAACGTTCCCAGAACATGCGCCACGTTCACCACCTGGCCGCTCTGGTCGATCACCTGCCCGGTGAGCGAAGCATCGGGCGCCGGATTCAACTTTTCGTTGTCGATCTCGATCACCGGATCGGCCGAGGCCGGCACCAGCGTTGAGAAGGGCGTCATGCGCACGCTGCTCACGTCGGCCAGCGAGGCATTGGGAAAGTTGATGAGAAACGGCGTCACCTGCTTGGGCAGCAACAGATGCGAGATCTTGTCGAAGCTACCTTCGCTGGCAATGGCCTTCTGATTCTTGCCGATCAGCGTCGCGTTTACCGAAACGAAGGCGGGGACCACATCCTCATTCAAGAGCTCTCCCAGGACAACCACGCCCTCGGCGCGCTGCACCGGCCGCATGTCTACGATGCGCACATGCGGCGCGTCCACGTCCTGGGCGCCCCAGTCGTCGCCGGCCCCGCGATAGATCACGTCCCAGCGCAGATAGTTCACCGGTATTACCTGCGGCGGCACCACCGGCTTCTTCTCGAGGGGCCACTCCGCCTTCCATTGGTCGCCGCTGCGCACCACGTGCAGGTCGCGCGTGCTTTCCATGATGCCCACCACGCTCGACCAGTAGAGCTTGAGCCGCACCTCCGCGTCGTTGTCTGTGGCGTGCAGCGGAAACACCTCGAAGTGGTCGAGAGTCGCATAGGTCCGCAGGCTGGGATAATACCCCTTCAGGTCGTGTTCGAACTCCTGCTCGGTAAACTGCGCCTTGTTGGCCAGGCCGTCGTACGCCTTCTGCCACGCCTCGACGCGAATTTCATCTCCTAGATTGCGCACCGCAGCCTGCGGCGTCGAAGAGAAGCTGGCAAAACCCTGCCCGCCGGTGTAGGCGAGCGCAGCTTTGGTCGGCCACATTGTGCCGATGACCACGAACACGATGGTCGCCGCCATCAGGACGACCGCCAGCAATCCGCCCCTGTTTCCGCTGCCGTCGCTCATGACACCATCCTCCCCAACCCCAATTCGCCGTCGCGCATCACCGGATACCGTTCCTCCGCTGCTCGCCGGCGCTTCTCAGGAATCAGCAGCACCAGAATGGCCACGATGCTGCTTCCAAACGGGCAGATTCCCCACATCACACCTTGCCAGTGGGGAGGCATTTGCGGCGCATTCAGCGGCTGCGCCGGAGGCACGCCGTCCTTGCTCCAGACGGTGATGGTTCCGTCGTTGAGATGGTCCACCGGCCGCCAGCCTGCGAAGGCGAGCAGCGGATCGTAGTATTGATCGCGCACAAAGACCCACTTCAAGCCGTAATGGTCGGCGTGCATCAGCATGGCGCGCAATGCGTCCAGTCCCGCTTCGTGGAAGCCCTTTGAGCTGGTCAGCGCGCCGCCGCCGTAGCGCATCAGCTCCGGCAGCATGCGCCCGGAATTCCATTCACCGTCGACACTGCTGGCGTCAGTCAACCGCGCCAGGCGCGCAATCTTGTTGCCGAAGCCCAAGGTCACGTAACGATACTGATCGTGCCCGTCGCGGTTGAGCCATGCAGCCACCGGGCCCACGTCCACGTTCTCCGCGTCCGGCGGATGATAGGTGGTCCATCCCGCGGCCAGCGCGCATGTGAACGCCGCAAGTATCGAGAGGGCAACCGCCGCGCGCATCCTGAAGCGCGCGCACAGTTCCATCGCCAGCGCGCCCACGATAGGCAGCGCCAGCAGGCTGGCCCAGTAGCTGAAGCGCTCCATGGTGAGCACGTTGAATGCGCGGCCCAGAAGAATGGGACCCACCGGCGTTGTGCCGCCGAGGCCCAGCAGAAACGCGACCCAGAAGCCCAGCAGCAGCGGCCGCAGCCGCGCCACGGATGAACCGCGCCAGAAGATGAAGGGCAGCGCCAGGATCAGCGCTCCGTACGGCACCACGAAATAATTCATGCCCCACTGCGGGCTCAGAATGTAGTTGGCGCGGCTGGGGTGCGGAATGGGCGTCTGCGTCACCGGATAGTGGATGAGCGCGATCCAGAAAGGCAGCAGCACTACGGCGATGGCGGCACTCACCACCACGACGATGGTGACCGTGCGGGCGATGAACGCGCCCGCCGCAACGCGCTCGCTGTCGTCTTCGCGGTCAAAATAGGCCAGCGCCAGAACCGGCAGCGCGAAGAAGAAGGATCCGAACAGCAGCGTGGCATGGTGCGCCGCTGCGGCCGCCGTGAACAGCGCAACCGCCTTGATGAAGGAGCGTCCGCTTCCGCGCCGCACCCATTCGTAGAGGAAGGGAAGCGCGTTGAGGTAAAGGGGCGCGGCAGCCGTGGTTCCGAGTTGCCCCGCCGAGTAGACCAGAAAGCTCTCCGCACCCAGAAACACGCAGGCTAGCGCCGCAAACGAAGCCGCGCGCGGGCTCACCCACAGCTTCGCGAACCGGTAGACGCCCACCACCAGCAGCAGAATGGCCGCCATCTGTACGGCCATGTAGGCCATCTCCAGCCCCATCAGGTGCGAGACCACCGCAATCCACTGCTGCGGCAGCGGGGGATACGTGGTTTGCGAAAAACCCGCATACCACTTCGGGTTCCACGGGTCCCACCAGTGATGAAGGTAATGGGAGGCAAAAAAGATGTGCAGGTTGGTGTCGTACGACTTCAAAGGCAACTTCATCAACAGCAAAGGAAGATGGACTGCAACCGCCGCCATCAGGAGCAGACTCATCGGCAGCGGACGTTGCGAGCGTTCCAGCAATTCAGTTTTTTGCACAAGTGCCTCTCATCACTGCTCGGTTCTCAAGAACTCGTCGAAAGAAGAGATGGCCTGACCGGAGCGTGACGGTTCGCACGAATCGCCGGCCCTGAAAAAGAGAGAGAATGCGAAAGTTTGCATTTCGCGCTACTCGTTCGATTGGCAACTGGCGGTTAGTGGTTGCTTTTCATGGGCTCGGGCTCGGCTTTTTCCTTCACGCGGGCGTGCGCTGCACGCGAAACGGGTTTCATGTAGCCAACATTCGGCGCATTTTGGGAATCAAATCGGTCATTGAGAATTGGGCTCGGTGATCCCCCTTGATCGCTCGACTTGTATTTCACAAGGTTGGCTTAGTGTTCTTCGCGCTTGCGTGCGCCGCAGGTGCGCAAACGTATCAGGTCGGTCCCGGCGGTTCGACCAAGCCGCAAGCCACCCCGCAGCAATCGCAGGACCAATCGCTCGGCTGGGGATCAAACATTCAGAATGCCCGCCTGGCGCGTGCCGCCCAGCAGGCCCTTGAGCGCGGCGATCACGCCCTCGCACTCGAGTACGCTCAGCGCGCGGCCAGGTCCGCGCCCAACGACCCTCAGTTGTGGTTTCTGCTTGGCTATGCCGCTCGTCTCGACGGAAAATTCCAACAATCCATCGATGCCTACAACCAGGGCCTTCGCCTCATTCCCTCCTCGCTCGACGGCAAATCGGGCCTGGCTCAGGACATGAGCCTGACCGGCCGGACCGAGGATGCGGAGCGCATGCTGAAGCAGATCATTGCTGCTGATCCGCGCCGCCGCAACGACGAGCTCTTGCTGGGCGACATTTACATGCGCGCCAAGGACTACGATGACGCCATCCAATATCTCGACAGGGCTGAATCCATGCAGCCCGACGCGCGCTCCGAGTTGCTTCTGGCGCTGTCTTACCAGCAGCTCAAGCAGATGGACCTGGCCAGCCGCTATCTCGATATGGCGCGGCGCCGCGCTCCCAACAATCCCGATGTGCAGCGCTCGCTCGCCGGCTATTACCGCGAAGTGGGGAAATATCCTGAGGCCATTGCGGCGCTCAAGTCCATCCGCAATCCCAAGCCCGACGTGGTGGCCGAGCTGGCTTACACCTACCAGCTCAGCGGCAATTTGAAAGATGCCGCCGGCCTCTACGAAAAGGCCGCTGACGCCATGCCCCGCGATCTGGCCCTGCAGGTCTCCGCGGCCCAGGCGCAGATCGTCGCCGGCTCCATCGCCCAGGCCGATCCCTTTCTGGCGCGCGCACAAAACGTCGATGCCAACGACTACCGCCTTCATGCCATCCGCGGGGAAATTTCCCAGATGGAGGAACGCGATCAGGATGCCGTGGATCAATACCGCGCGGCGCTGGCAAATCTCCCCTCCATGCCCGCCGAAGGGCCGCTTTACGGCATCCAATTGCACATGGATCTGGTTGCGCTCTATAAGAATCTGGGCGACGACTCGAGCGCGCAGCGCGAGCTTGCATCGGCGCAATCCGGCATCAATTCCGTCGAAGCCTCGCCGGCCAATCGCGACCAGTTTCTGCGCCTCCGCGCTCTGATTCGCATGAACGCCGGCGATCTCGACGGCGCGCTCGCCGACGTGAAAGAGGCGCTCGCGGCTTCCGCCGGAGATCGCGACGATTTGCAGCTCGACGGGGACGTGCTCATGAAGCTCGGCCGCACCGAGGATGCCATCGCCGCCTACAAGCGCGTTCTTGCCATCGATCCCACGGATCGTTTCGCGCTCACCTCGATCGGCTACGCGTCGCGCGCAGCCGGCCGCGACCAGGATGCCGAAAAATACTTCGAGCGCCTGGCCAAAGCCGATCCTTCGCTCTACATTCCTTATCTCGCGCTCGGCGATCTCTACACCTCGCGGCATGAGTACGCAAAAGCGCAGGCCTCCTACAGCAAGGGATGGCAAATTGCGCCAAAGAACGCGCTCATTGTCGCCGGCGGCATGAACGCAGGCATCGAGGCCCACAACTTCAAACTCGCGGGCGAGTGGCAGGCGCGCGCAGACGCGGGCATGGATCATCAGCCGGATGTGCTGCGCGAGAAGGAGCGCTACCTCAGCTTTCAGGGGCGCTACGAGGAATCCGCCCAGGCGGGGCGCGAAGCCATTAAAGCCATGCCTCACGATCGCGACGTGGTTGTCTATCTCGGTTACGACCTTCTGCATCTGCAGGACGACGCCGCCCTTCTGGCTCTCACTTCGCAATACATGGACGTTCTGCCGCGCGAGCCCGACATTCCTCTGCTGGCCGGTTACGTGCACAAGAAGGACGGCCAGGACCAGCAGGCGCTGGCCGATTTTTCCGAGGCCATCAAGCGCGATCCCACCGTGGTCACCGCCTACGTCAATCGCGGCTACGTCGAAAACGATCTTCACCAGCCTCGCCCGGCTGCTGCCGATTTTGAAACCGCGCTCCGCCGCGAACCCAAAAACGGAGAGGCCCTTCTAGGCCTCGCCTACGCCGACCTCGATCTGCACCGGCCGCACGAGGCCGTGCACGAATCGGAGCTGGCGGAGCGCGCACTGGGCGACTCCAAAGATATTCACTTGATCCGCGCAACCGCTTACGGCAGCGAAGACATGCTGGGCAGGGCTGCCGAGGAATATCGCGAGGCTTTGAAATTCTCTCCCAACGACGGCTCCCTCTACCTCGGCCTGGGCAATGCGCTGCTGGGCGAACGCAAGTTTCGCGATGCGGCCGATGCGCTCACCGAGGCGGCCAAACTCTCCCCGCAGGACGCCCAGGTCTACGCGCTGCTGGCCCGCGCCTATGCCAATCTCGATGACCGCAGCCAGACCCTCCACAATGTCACTCTGGCCGAGCAGGATGCGCAGGCCGATCCGCACCTTGAACAAAGTGAGGTTTACGTCTCCACCGGCGAAGCTCTCAGCACGCTCGGCGACCAGAACGCCGCCATGGATCGTTTTCGCCGTGCCCTCGATCTTGCCGGCGATGAACGCGTCGGCGTTCGCCTGGCCATCGCGCAGCTCATGGCCCAGCAGGGCCACTCCGCCGACGCGGAGCGGCAGATCGCTCTCGCCTGGATGGAAGCCGCCGCCGGCGACGCGGCTCCGCCCAGCGGCACGCAATTCATTGCCGCAGCCGACGTATTCCGTTCCACTCACGATTACGACCTTTCGCAGACCTATCTCGAGCGCGCCAAGCTGGCCGGCGCGCCGGATGCCGAAGTGCGCATTGGCATGGCCGACAATTATCTGGCGCAAGGCGACACCGTGCGCGCCCAGGCGGAGCTTGCGGCCGTCGGCGCGTCGGCCGACAGCACTCCCAATTACCAGTACCTTCTTGCCAAAGCTAACGTCTTCCGCCAGGAGCATCGCAGCGCGCAGGCGCTCACCTCTTTCGCGCAGGCTTCCACCGCCGAAGGCGACGACGCCACCGCCGAGGCGAGCATGCTCTCCGCGGCTGCGGACGAAGGTCTCCGCGTCAACCCCACGTTGAGCGTGCTGTCCGATGCTTCGATCGAGCCCATCTACGAAGACACCACGGTCTACGTCCTCGACTCGAAACTCGACGCCGCGTTTTCCGTTCCGCCTTCCGACACGGCCCTGCTTCCGCCGCCGCGCTCTTCCATCCAGACCCAGTGGACGGACGCATTCCATTTGCATCTGCCCTATGCACCCACGGCCAGCGGATTCTTCCAGCTCCGCAACGCGCGCGGCCCCATCTCCGTGCCCGCGCTGAACTCCATCGTGAATCGCGACACCACGGACTACACCATGAACTTCGGGTTGAATCCCACCGTCCATTTCGGAGACAGCTCGCTCACCTTCGATGGCGGCATTCAGGGAACCGTGCGGCGCGACTCCGTCTCGCCCGTGCAGATGAACCAGAATCTCTTCCGCGAATTCCTTTATGGCTCCTCGAGCTCGTTCTTCAATGCGGTCTCTTTCAGCGGCTATCTTATTCGCGAGACCGGCCCGTTCACTGACAGCACCATAAGCAACATGCGCTCCATCGCCACCACCGGCGCCATCGACTTTCGCGTCGGCTCGCCGTGGGGGCGTACCGCTCTCGTCACCGGATGGGGCGCGACCGACCAGCTCTTCAAGCCTGTGAACTACCAGGATTACTACACCTCTACCTATATCGGTCTCGAGCGCCGCTTCTCGCAGCGTCTTAACGTGAGGGCCATTGTCGAAGATCTCCGCGCCTGGCGCGCTATCCCGCCCAACATCGCCATCGCCCAGGATCTGCGCCCTGCCGGGAGCATTGACTTTCAGCCTCGGCGGAACTGGGATCTCCAGGTGAACAGCTCGTACTCGAGCACACGCGGATTCCATATTTATGACGCGGTGCAGAACGGCTTTTCTCTCTCTTACGCCCGGCCGTTCCACCATCGCTACAACGATTCTTCCGGGCCGCTCGATCTCGAGTATCCCATCCGGTTCTCCGCCGGCATGCAGGAGGAGACATTCTTTAATTTCCCCGGAGCGCAGAGTGAGCAGCTCCGGCCCTATATCGAAGTAAGTATTTTCTAAAGGCAGCCGGTGATGAAAATCTGTTTGGTAGCCACATTTCCCCCCAGCGGACGTCAGTTAAACGAATACGCGTACTACATCGCGCGCGAACTGCAGCGCCATCCTGACGTGGAATTAACCATCCTCTCCGACGAACTGACCGGCTACGAGTTCGCCACCGACAAGCACGGACGTCCGCTGAGCATCGATTCGCAATCGGAGCTGCCGGGCTTCAACGTGACCCGGTGCTGGCAATTCGGAAGCGTCCGCACGACCATGCGCCTGTTGAAGCACATCCGCAAAATCAATCCGGATGTGGTCTGGTTCAATCTGGTCTTCTCAACCTTTGCCACGCCCGCCAATCCGGTCGCCGCATTTGCCGGCCTCTCCGCGCCGGCTCTGGTGCGTGCCGCCGGCTACTTCACCCACATCACGCTGCACCACATTATCGAGCACGTCGATTTCGCCGCCGCGGGCGTGCGCCGCGAACGGCTCTTCCGCATTGGGACCGACCTGGCGACGCGCGCCCTGCTTCGGGCAAACTCCGTTTCCGTGCTCTTGCCCGGCTATCATCGCACGCTCACCGACAAGTACGCCGCGCGCAATGTACTGCTGGGCACGCATGGAACCTTCGCCTCCGCGCCCACGCCTCCGGATTTTTCGCGGCGCGGCAATCCCCACAAGCGCATTCTGGCCATCGGCCACTGGGGAACCTACAAGCGCCTCGAAACCCTGATGGCGGCCTTCCCCTTGGTGGTCGAGAAGGTTCCTGAGGCAAAGCTGATGGTTGCGGGCGCCAATCATCACACCCGCGCCGGATACTGGGAGTCGGTGCGCGCGGCGCAGCCCAGCCATCTCCCCATCGAATTTCTCGGGTATGTCCCCGAAGAGGACATTCCCGATCTCTATCAATCCACTTCCATCGTCGTCATGCCCTATGACTCCGCCACCGGATCAAGCGGCCCCGCGCACCAGGCCTGCGAATTCGGCATTCCCGTTGTCTGCGCAGACCTTCCCGATTTTCGCGGCATGGCCGATCACGAAAACATGGCCATCCGCTTCCACCGCGTGGGTGATCCCGCACATCTCGCCGAGCAGCTCGTCGCCATCCTGCAGTCACCGGAGCTCGAGCGCCAGATGGCCGACCAGAACTTCAACGCCGGCGTGGAAATGACCATGAGCCACGTTGTCGGCAACTATCTCCGCTGGTTTGAATTGAACCGGCACAAGCGTTCTCTCGCCGGCATGCGTGGCTGCGCTGCCTCGGCCCCGCGTCCCGCGCCCATGGCTACCGCGGCGCATACAATCCCGTCAGCCGGTCACTATGCCGGGCTGGATCACCTTGCGCCTCGGTTTGCCGGCAGCAAAACGGAGCCGCGCGAGCCGCGCTGAACACTGCCGCAGGGCGCAAATCGCCATCCCATCTCATTGCAGCCTTCGCCGCCAACTCTAAGTGGCTGCAACTCCTGCCGGATGCCGCGCCGTTTATGCGGGCGGTCAATGTCTGTTTCCTTTCCGGCCGGCCCGCTGAGCATCCATGCTGCGCCGCGCCTTCATCTAACTATCGACGCACTCTGCTCCTCCGGGCTTCGGCCGCAAGCGGAGGAGCGACGGGCCAAAGTAAGAAAGTATAGCTCTTGAATCGGCCCCCGGAACGCATCGAAAAATTATCGAAGTTTTGCTGAATCGCCTTTTCGCTTTCGCAATTCGATTGTCCGTCCATTCGCGCGGACATGTGCCGATTTTGGGGCGGCACAAAGGAGGACCGCTTGCTTCGCGTGTATCTTCGTCAAATGCTGTCGCGCACCCTAGCTGTGAGCCTGGCCGGGATAGCTCTGCCACTGCTGATTACGGGATGCACCGCGCCCATAGCCGGCAATCAGGAAGGGGCTCCGCAGCTCACCATCACCGCGAGTCCGGCCACGGTGACCCCAGGCGGCACGTCCACTTTGACCATTACCGTCTCGAATGCCACCCAGGTCACCCTCACGGGCAGCGACGGCAGCAGTTACACGCTGCAGTCTTCCGGCGGAACACAAACGGTTTCTCCCGGCGCAACCACAACCTACACCGCCACAGCCATCGGCCCCAAAGGCAAGACAACCGCCACGGCAACCGTAACCGTCGCGGCCTCCACTGCGCCTACCGTGACCATTACCGCCAATCCCACGTCGATCGACCAATCGGCGTCGTCTATCTTGACGGTAACTGCTACCAACGCAACCCAGGTCACAGTTACAGGTACAGACGGCAGTTCCTATAACTTGACCGTAACCGGCGGCACGCAGGCTGTAAGTCCGACGGCAACCACCACGTACACAGCCGTGGCCACCGGTTCCGGTGGTACCGCGAAAGCGACCGCGACCGTAACCGTAACCGCCAATCCGGCGCCCAGCGTCACCATTGAGGCTCGACCGACTTCCATCGCTGCAGGCAGCTCAAGCACGCTGACGGTAGTGGCCAACTACGCCGCAACGGTGACCGTCAGCGGCAGTGACGGAAGCAGTTACACCTTGCAGGCGAACGGCGGCACGCTATCGGTGAGCCCCACAACCACGACCAATTACACCGCGGTGGCCACCGGTCCCGGAGGATCCGCTTCTGCCAGCGTCTCGGTCCTCATCAGCTCCACACCCACGTCCTCAGTCACCATCGCGGCCAATCCCACGGTGATCGCCACCGGCAACTCCTCCACGCTTACCGTCACGGCGAGCAACGCGACCACGGTCACGATCTCGGGTACCGACGGAAGCTCTTACTCGCTGCCCGCCGCCGGAGGCACGCAATCCGTCTCGCCCACAGCAACCGTAACTTACACGGCCACAGCCACCGGCGCTGCCGGCAGCGTGAGCGCCGCGGCTACGGTTACGGTTGTGGCGCCGGGCGGCATCCAGAACGTCGACCACGTGATCTTCATGCTCCAGGAAAATCACACCTTCGACAATTATTTCGGCATGCTCAATCCCTATCGCCACGCCAACAACATGTACATCGGCGACGATGGGGACGACTACGAAGTCGACGGCATCGACGACAAACTGAGCACCATCAGCAACGAGGACGATCAGGGCACTTCCTATCCGCTGTTCAAATTCAGCAGCACCTGCGTCGACGACATGAGCTCCGATTGGCTCTCCAGTTACGGCGACGTCGACCGTTACGACTTCACCACCACGCGGCCTGTCGCTCTCGATGGATTCGTCCACGACGCGGAGGGTTACGCCAGCAGCTGCGCCGCCGACCCTAGCTCCTGCGCCGGCAGTTTTTCTGATACTACCGGGCAGCGCGCCATGGGTTACTATGACCAGGATTTTCTCAACTACTACTACTACATGGCCAGCCAGTTCGCCATCTCCGATCGCTGGTTCTCTCCCGTTGCGAGCAAGAGCATCGACAACCGCATCGCTACGTTCTCCGGTGGCACCACCCAGGGCCTGGTGAAGGATCCCGGCGGCAACGACCATCTGCCGCAGCTCGATCTGCCCAGCATCTTCCAGGAGCTCGATGAAGCCAAAGTCTCCTGGAAGATTTATTACACCGTCACTGAAGGTCTTTGCACAGAGGACGACGACTGTCCCAGTACCGGCAACTCACGCTATCCGGCCACGGACTTCCAGAACTTTACTTACTCTTACCAGTACATCCATGCGAATACAACCGGCACCTGCACGCCGCCTACGCAACCGTCGAGCGTGGTAGGAGACAGCGACAACACATTCTGTATCGACACCGACAAAGTCGCGCCGATCTCGCAGTATTACATCGACCTCGCCAACAATGCGCTGCCCAGTTTTGTCTTCATTGAAGCCGGCTACGGCAACAACGACGAGCATCCCGGTTCGGGCCAGTCGATTCTGAATGGCCAGGCTGAAGTGGCCAAGGTGGTGAACGCGCTCATGTCCAGCTCCTCCTGGTCCGATTCGATCTTCTTCTTCAGCTACGACGAAGGCGGAGGCCCGTACGACCACGTGCCGCCTGTGCCCGGCGATTCCAACAGAAACACCGACGCGTCCCTGGGCGCCATTCCAGACATCTCCTCCATCGCCGTCAACCCCGACAGCTACAATCCCTGCGTGCCGCCGGGAGGAACACCGACCATCCACTGCGATCTCGCTTCCACCGACCCCGGCGCCCATCCCGACGATGCTGCGGCCGTGAACGGGTTCGCCGCGCAACTCGGCTTCCGCCTGCCCAACATCATCATCTCGCCGTTCTCGCGGAGGCATTACGTCTCGCACACGCCCATGGATCACACGGCGGTGATCAAGTTCGTGGAGAACCGCTTCATCGGCCCGTCGGCTCACCTCACGGCGCGCGACGCCGCACAGCCCAACCTGCTGGAGTTCTTCGATTTCACCAATATTCCCTGGGCCACGCCGCCCACGCCGCCCACGCCGCTATCGGACTCGGGTTCGTGTACGCCGACCAGTTTCGCGCCGGCGTCGAGCCAGGCGAAGAAGCCTTTCTTCTGAGGAAGAGCTCGTTTGCCGCTGAAGAGGACGCCGCTGCGGAAGCCGGCGTTCGGGAAAAGAAAATGGCGAGCGCATCCCCCGGGGTGCGCTCACGCCACCACTTCGAAGGGGCGCATCATGTCGTTGTCTTCATGCTCCGCCATGTGGCAGTGGTACACATAGCGCCCTTTATAGCCCTCAAAGCGAACCAGGATGGTGAGCACTTCATGCGGATTCACGATGGCCGTGTCCTTCCATCCGGCTTCGTTCGGCGCGGGCGGCCTTGACGACCCAACGAGCTGCACCTTCCCCTGCTGGCGGACAAATGTGCCGAAATCAAATCCGCGGCGCTCCAGGATCTGAAACTGCACCAGATGCAGGTGCATCGGGTGTGTATCGTCGGTGGTGTTGATGAAACGCCACATCTCCGTTGACCCGAGCTTGGGAAATTCCGTCGTCGCGTCCGCATATTCTTTGCCGTTGATATGCATTCCCAGCGAGTTGCCTTTGTCATCCATGCTTTCGCTGAGCACAAAATCCCGCGTCTTGACGGCATCGCTCGCCTTCATTCGCGGCAGTTCGATGGCGGCCGGCAGGCTGAATGTCTTGCCGGTGCCGGTTTTGGGCAGGGTCACGCGGAATTGCATCAGCTCCAGCAGCGGCGCATAGAGCGCGCGCAGCAGCGTCCATCCGGGGTAAGGCGCGCGCGCGCTGTTTGAAAGCGTCACGGTCTTTTCCTCGAGGCCGGAAAAATCCACGATCAAGTCGGCACGCTCGGCCGGTGCCAGCAGAACCTGTTCAAGCGGCGCCGGCTTCTCCAGCAATCCGCCGTCGCTGCCGATCTGGCGGAAGCGCACCAGCGCGGGAATGTCCGCCGGGTTCTTCGCTAGGTTCAGATACAGGTTGAAGAAGCGCCCGTTGCAGGCGTTCAGCACGCGCAGCCGGTATGGGCGCGGCTCCACGTCCAGGTAAGGACAAACCGCACCGTTCACGACCGGCAGGCTGCCAAAAAACTGCGGTCCCCACGTTCCTTTGGGAACCGGCACGCCATCATCGCGCGTCGGCGCATACACAAGCTGTCCGTCGTCGTCCAGCATCCGGTCCTGCAAAGAAAGCGGAATCTCATACCTGCCCGAGGGCAGGCTCATGCTCAATTCCCGCTGGTCGCGCAGCAGATAGAATCCCGACAGGCCCGCATAGACGTTCAGCCGCGTGATGCCCATGGCGTGGTCGTGATACCACAGGGTCGCGGGCTGCTGCTCATTCGGATATTCGTAGCGTACCGAGCCGCCCGGAGCAAACCATTTTTCGGGAAGGCCGTCGCTGAACGAATCGGTGCGCGAGCCATGCAGGTGCGGCACCGCGCGCACCGCCGGCGCCGGAGGCATGGCGCCGTGAATGCGGGTATCCACCGGAAGCAGGTGCTGGAGCGGCAGATGGTTCTCCCAGCGAACCTCCACGCGCCGGCCGCGCATGGCCTCGAAGGTCGGTCCGGGATACTGGCCGTCATAGCCCCAGAGCTTCGTCGGCGGCAGTTGCGAGTGCAGTTGTTTCCGGAACTCGACCATGCGCACGCGGTAGAACTCCGCGTCCTTGCGCGCTTCGTAGGGCTTCAGTTTTTCGGGAATGGGAAGCGGATCGATAAAGCGATCGATCGTCCCCGGCGTGCGGTAGACAGGCTCCGCCGCGCTGTCTTTTGCTCCTGCGCCAAGAACCAAAGCTGATACGGAACCGGCACTCAACTTGAGAAATTCGCGTCTGCTTGTCGAACCCATTCCCCCTCGGCCGCGTGCGCGCCCCCGACCCCGGTGCTCAGGATGCCTGCATCGATGCGGCTCCGTTAATCCGGCGTGATTGTGCTGGCCATGTAGCGGTTCCCATCGTACTCCGCCCGCACGCTCACGCTTTCGCCCAGGTGCAGATCGCGTCCCGCCGGCGTGCGCGCGGAGTCGAACGAAATCTCATAGCTCTTCTGGTCGCGCGGGTCTACCAGCACCAGCCTGCCCAGCCCCTCGTTGAGGAAGGTGATGTTTCCGCTGAAGGCAAAAGCCGCTCCCGGCACCGCGTATACCGTTATCTTGTTGGTCAAGCCGTGGCCCTCGTTGTCCGAACTGAACTCAAGCGCGATCAGAGATCCGTTGCGCAGGTCCCACAGCCCCGAGCGCGTCGCCGTGAAAGCAGACTGGCCCTCGCGCACAATGGAGGCGTCCTGCGCCACGCGCACCTTCAGCGGATCGCGCGATCCGTTGGCGGCGAGCGTCAGCTCGCGCGACCCGGCATCGAAGCCGATCACTTTTCCGCTGTACTGGCCCTCCGGCGCATGCGAAAGCTCGTGGATGCTCACCGCGAAGATCGCGGTGCCGTCGAGCGTCGTCTCCACGGAAGCATGGTCCTCCCGCGCCAGCGCGCGCAGCGGAATCCGCTTGCCGTCCAGATAAACCTGGGTGCGCTCGTCGAACAGAATCTTCATGGGCCGCTGTCCGTACACTCCCAGCGTCAGCACATCCCGAACCGGATCGATGTTCTTGATCTCGCCGCCAAAGATGGTGCTCGTTCCCTTGGGTGCGGCCGGAATGGGGTTCAATCCGCTGGGCAAGTTCGCCGCGCGATCGATTCCTTGCTCTGTGGCCGGGTCTGTGGGCTGATCTGCAGGCGGGTCGGCGGTCTGCCCCGTACCTTGACTTGAAGAAGGCTGTGCCGCAGGCTGTTGCTGCTGCGCGCCCGCCGCCAGCGCGGCGCCTGCCACAATCCCTGCCACAACCCCTGCCATTACCATCGATGCGAGAATTCGCTCCGCATGGGCGAGAAATCCCTTCATACCGGTTTGACCCTTGCTTCTCAAGATTTCTCCGACAATCTTTTTGATGATGCAAATCCGCGCGCGGTGGCCTGAGCCTTTTTCCTGAAGAGCAACACCCCCGGGAGAGCCGCATCTAACCCTCTGGTAACCCTGCATCCGGCTGTGCGCGGAATGGAATGAAAAGCATAATGGTTCTTAGACCAGCAAAATGGATGGCAGTTCTCGCGGTCTTCGCCGCTCCGGCCTATCTTCCGGCCTGGGCGAGCGACACCGTGACCATCGACATCCCCATGCACAGCAAGCTCAGCCCTGTGCAGCGCCTCAACCGCGAGGGCGTTGAGGCCGTCGAAAAGCATGACTACGACCATGCCGAGGCGCTGTTCCTGAAAGCCTACCTCTACGATCCCTCGGATCCTTTCACGCTCAACAATCTCGGCTACATCTCCGAGCTCGAAGGAGAACTCGATCGCGCGCAGCGTTTTTACCAGCTCGCGCTGGAGCAAAGCTGCAGCGCGCAGATCGAGGCAAGCAGTGAAAAGAGTCTTCAGGGCAAGCCAATGATGGCCGCCGTCAACGATCTTCGCAATCGGCCTATGCAGCTCAATCGCATGAACCTGGACGCCATGCGCCTGCTTGCCGAAAACCGCGGTTTCGAGGCCACGGCGCTTCTGCAGCAGGCCCTTTCTCTCGACCCCCGGGACCCGTTCACGCTGAACAACCTCGGCGTCGCCAACGAGACCGTCGGCGACTACTGGAACGCCCTCAAGTATTACCACGCCGCCGCCGATCGGCATTCTTCCGAGCCGGTTGTGATTGCGCTCGATCGCGCCTGGCGGGGAAAGCCGATCAGCGACATGGCCGCGGCCAGCGCCAAACGGCTCGAAGAGCGGCTGCAGACCCTCAACCCCGATTACGCGCGCGCGCTGATGCTCAGCCGCCGCGGGGTCTTCGCGGAAAACGAGAATGACTGGCCGGCGGCTCGAGACTACTTTCTGCGCGCCTACTCCGCCGACCCTTCTGACGCCTTTTCGCTCAACAATCGCGGCTACGTGGCGGAGCGCGAGGGTGATCTGGAGACCGCCAAGTTTTTCTATGAGAAAGCCCGCCGCGCCCAGGACGCATCTGTCCCCGTGGGTATGGCAACCGACAATACGGCGCAGGGAAAATCGCTCTTCGCCGTGGCTTCAGGCAGCGACCGCAAGGTGGATGGCGCACTCAGCATTTACAGCATCGAGCGCCGCCGCCAGACGGGCCCCATTGAGCTTACGCCGCGCGGCGGTGCGTCTGAAGACAACTCTCCGCCGCCGCAGCCTTCCCTCGGTTCGCAGCCGCAACAACAGCCATAGCAAGCAGAGGGTTCCATAGAAATGAACAGAGCCGCCGAACAATCTCCGTCGCATCGGTCCATGGTTCTCCTTTCGCGCCTTCTCATGCCTCCGCGCATCGGCGCGGGGCCCGTTTCGCCGTCGGGCGAGGAGCTGGGCCATCAGCTTGCCCAGATGGCGCGCGAGGAATTCGATGAGCTGGTCTCTCTCTCCGGCTCCAATCACGTCATCATCCGCGGGCTGGAGGTGTTCCTGCATCACGTGCGCGCGGAGCAAAACGCCACCCGCGCGGAGTGGGCTGCGGACGCGCTGGCTGCCGAACGCGCCCGCATCGCCAACGCGATTGTCTTTCTCGGCGAAATCTGCGATGCCTTCGCCGAGCACGATTTCCCTGTCGCCGTCATCAAGTCGCTCGATCATTGGCCCGATCTGGGCAGCGATCTCGATCTCTACACCACCGCCCATCCCGCACAGGCGATTCAACTCATGCGCGCGCGATTCAAAGCCACGCTCGCGCCGCGCAGCTGGGGCGATCGCCTGGCCTGCAAATGGAACTTCATCCTGCCCGGCCTTCCCGAGGCGGTGGAAATTCACATGGGCCGGCTGGGTCAGACCGGCGAGCAGGTGGAAATCGCTTCCTCGCTCCTCGAGCGCACCCGCGTCATCATGCTTTGCGGCCATCCGTTTCGCATTACCTCGGCGTCCGATCGCCTCGCCATCTCCACGCTGCAGCGGATGTATCGCCACTTCTATTTCCGGCTCTGCGACATCGTCGACTCCGCATGGCTGGCCGATTCCGGCGGCATCGATTATGAAAATCTGCGGGCGCTCACGCAAAAAGCCGATATATGGGAAGGCACAGCCACCTATCTGGTCATTGTTTCCGACTACGTCAAGAGCTATCGCGGCGCGGGCCTCGATCTGCCGCGCTTCGTCCGCGAAGCAGCGCGGTTCGGCGGCGAGCGCATCTACTTTGCACGCGACTTTCTCCGCGTGCCCATCCTGCCGCAATCGGCCGGCCTGTATACGTCTCAACTCGCCGGCGTGCTGGGCAAGGGCGAGTTCTCGAGCGGCGCGCGGCTCAGCCTCTTGCCCTGGCTGGCCACGGCCGCCGCAGTGGGACAAAAACTAACCGGCAGCGACAAGGGAATCTGGTAACGCGAGAACGGAGTTTCAAAGCAAAGGAAGTTGAAGAGATGGCTTTAGCGATATAGAGGAGAGGGGGGATTCCGGGAAGGGGATGTTCCCGGCGAACAATATGGCGAATCTGGGACCGTGGAATTCGAAAATGGGTACAAACACCAGACAATCCGGACAAAATGGCAACGGCCGTAAACAGGACGCGGAGACTTACAATCGCTCTTCGCTCGCGCTCGATCCGTACGACTCTCTCGATGGAGTTGCGGCCTGGCCCAACCCGCAGCCGCGGCTCATCGCCAGACGTCCTGCCTTTACCGGCGCGGGGTCCGATCCGCTCGTCTGGAAGGGAATCGATCTGCTCGCCTACAAGCGCGATCGCAAATCGAAAGTCTTCTCCTTCTGCCTGCACGCGGTAGCCATCACCGCCATTCTCTGGTGGAGTCTGGCCGCACACACCCACATCGTGCAGTCGGAGACCACGGTGACTCCCTTGAATTTCACTCTCTACACCCCGCCTCCTCCGCCGAAAGTGATGCCCGTGGCCAAGGTCTCGGGTGGTGGGGGTGGCGGCGGCGCGCATCATCTGGTTGAGCCCACGCGCGGGCGCCTTCCCCGGTTCGTTCCGCATATCCACCTGCTTCCTCCGCAGATCGTCCGCGTCGCTCATCCGAAACTGGCCGCGGAACCGACGATGCAGGTGAATATGCCCACCAACACCGCAATGCCCAATCTCGGCATGCAAGATTCGCCGCAGATTGCGCTGGCTTCGCAGGGCAGCGGCAGCGGTTCCGGCTTCGGCCAGGGCATGGGCGGCGGCATCGGCGCAAGCCAGGGCACGGGGATCGGCGCCGGCACCGGCGGCGGTTACGGCGGCGGCGTGATGAGCGTGGGTGGCGGCGTCAGCGCGCCCGTCCTCATTCATTCGGTCGAGCCCGAGTTCACTGAGGCAGCACGGCTGCAAAACTTCCAGGGCACGGTCGCCATCCAGCTCATCGTCGACGCGCAGGGCTATCCGCAGGCCGTTCATGTTGCCCGTCATCTAGGTATGGGTCTCGACGAAAAGGCCGTCGAAGCCGTCCGCCAGTATCGTTTCCGGCCGGCCACGTATCAGGGACACCCGGTGGCCGTTCAGATGCTCGTGGAGGTGGACTTCCGCCTGCACTAAAGTTTTGTCTCCGCTGTTTCGGGGGGCCCCGCGGCCCGATGTCAGGCTCTCGAGGGGAGTTCGGTAGAAACGCGTGACCTCCGTCCTGCCGCGGGCGGAGCCGTTGAAGAACGGGCTCCGGCTTCCGGCGGGCGCCGGCTGACAGCTTCCCTTCTTCTTGTGCCGTCATCTGGCTGCCGAGCCGTTTCCCCGCATCTAAACCATTCGACGTTTCGGTCCACTCCGCTCTCGCCATGCTCTTAATGGTTTCGTCCAGATCGCGCACTCTCCTTCTCGTTCCGTTGGCAGCCTTTTTTGTGGCCTTCGTCCTGCCCGGGCGCTACGCGCACAGCCAAACCGCCCCCGCGCCGGCTTCCTCCGCCGCGGCCATGCAGGACCCCACACGCCCGGAGATGCAGCCCAATCTCGACGTCGACCGTGATCCGATTCCCTCGCCCGATCCGGAACCACCGCCGGTGGCCAGCAATGTGCCCGCGAACCTGCCCGGAAATCCGGGTACGTCTACCACGCCCGGTGAGCCGCTCAAGCAGCAGAATGGGATGTACGTTCTCCACGCCAACGTGGACGAGGTGCTCCTCGACTGCACCGTTCTCAATGAAAAGGGCGAATCCGTCAACGATCTCGGTCAGGGCGCCTTTCGGGTGTGGGAAGACGGCACACCCCAGACGGTCAACGGCTTTCTGCACCAGGACTTGCCCGTTTCCATGGGCATCCTCGTCGATAACTCCGGCTCCATGCGCGACAAGCGAGCGGCTGTCAACGCCGCCGCCATGGAGCTGCTGCGCGCCTCCAATCCGAAGGATGCGGCCTTTGTTGTGAACTTCTCTGACCGCGCTTATCTCGACCAGGGATTCACCACCGACCGCGTCGCGCTCGATCGCAGCCTCTCGCGTTCCGACTCGCGCGGAACCACCGCCATGTATGACGCCGTGGCGGCCTCGGCCGACGAACTCTCCCAGCACGCAAAGGAGCGCAAGCAGGTGCTGCTCATCATCACCGACGGCGCCGACAACGCATCCCGCCTTACCCTGCAGCAGGCCATCCGTCGCGTGCAGAACCTCGGCGGTCCCGTGGTCTACACCATCGGCCTGCTCTTCGATTCCGACAAGGACGAGGCCGCGCAGGCCAGGGATGCCCTCGAGAGGCTCTCCCGCGAGACTGGAGGGTTCGCTTATTTTCCCCGCTCCCTCGATGAGGTGAATGGCATCGCCGCGGAGATCGCGCGCGACATCCGCAACCAGTACACCATCGCTTACCGCTCCACCCGGCCCTCGAGCCTGGGCGGCTATCGCGTGGTGCACGTGGAGGCCATCGCGCCCGGACACGGCAAGCTCACCGTCATCACCCGCCACGGCTACTACGCCAACCCCAAGCCTCAGCAGCCGGCGCAGACCGCTGAAGATACCCACCCCTGACCGGCACGCGGTTGGAGGGAGCAGCGACCCGGAGGCCGATGAAAATTCCAGATCGTCTCTCACTGGACTTTCGGTCTTGACGCTCCTCACGCATCGTACGCCATCCCCTCTGCTATAGTGGCTCGGGAAGTTTGCGCCTCCTCCTTGCCGCCAGGGTGAGCCGATTCACGCTCGAACAATCGCCGTCAGGAGAGACAGATGGATTGGAATGAAAGCACGCGTCGCTCGTTTTTGAAACAGTTCGGCGCCGCGGGCGCCATAGCGCTCGCAGCCGCCCGCGCCGAGGCCGCGTCTTTGCCCGTCCCGCAGCAGCTTGTGCCACCCGTGGGACCAACCTCCGCGGACCAAATGCAGGCCGCCACGCGCGAGCAGCGCATGCAATGGTGGCACGCAGCCAAATTCGGCATGTTCATCCACTGGGGCCTTTACAGCGTCATCGGCCAGCACGAGTGGGCCAAGGAGGTGGAAGGCGTACCCCTCCTCCAGTACGAGATTCTCGCCAAGCATTTTCACCCCAAGCCCAACGCCGCGCGCGACTGGGCTCGCCTGGCCAAACGCGCCGGCCAGCGCTACATGGTGATGACTTCCAAACACCACGAGGGGTTCTGCAACTTCGCCACCAGGCTCACCGACTACAACGCCGCGCAACAGGGACCCGGCCGCGATCTGGTGGCCGAATTTGTCGAGGCGGCGCGCGCCGAAGGCCTTCGCGTGGGTTTCTACTACTCGCTCATGGACTGGCACCACCCTGACGGCGCCCGGTGCAAGACTGACGAGGCAGCCCGCCGGCGCTTCGTCGATTACACCCACGGCCTCATCCGCGAGCTCATGACCAACTACGGCAAGGTGGACGTGCTCTGGTACGACGTCGCCTGGCCCCTCAACGCCGAAGAGTGGGAATCGGAAAAGATGAACGCGATGGTCTTCGACCTCCAGCCCGATATCATCGTCAACAACCGCAATCTTCTCCCCGGCGATTTCTCCACGCCGGAGCAGCACATCCAGGCCGCGGAGGCCGGCCGCGCGTGGGAAACCTGCATGACCCTCAACGACAGTTGGGGATTCAACCGCGGCGATGACGCCTGGAAGACGCCCAAGCAGATCGTGGGCAATCTCGCCACCTGCTCGAACGGCGGCGGCAATTATCTGCTCAACATCGGCCCCATGCCCGACGGTTCCATTCCTCCCGAATCCGTGCGCACCCTCAGTGAAGTCGGCGCCTGGCTCGACACCAACGGCAAAGCTATCTATGACACGGATCGCTGCCAGGCCGGCGGCAACACCAATGTTAATTACACCCGACGCGGCAACACGCTTTATCTGCACCAGCACTTCTGGCCAGGCCACACGCCCGCTGCCGAGTGGCTCGACTTCTACAAGCCCGAAGTCGTCGTGGCCATCGGCGGCCTCAAAGCTAAAGCGCTCTCCGCACGCCTGCTGAAAACCGGCCGGAAGGTCGAATTCACGCAGGACGACGATTTCACCCTGCGCCTCACGGGTCTTCCCCTCGTCGCGCCCGACCAGCCTGCCACGGTCATTGAAGTCGAGTGCGATAGCGAGCCCATTGTCGACCACGAAGCCGAGCGTTCCCTCTGGCCGCGCTACAAGGTGGGCATCAGCGTGTAAATGGGATTGCACGGCTCTCAAGCGACCGTGTCACACCTTCTCGCGTTGTCATCCTGAGCGAGTCCATCCGCCGCAGCCGGCGGGAGAGTCGAAGGATTTGCGGTTGTCCCAGGCGGGGAGCACAGTGCGTAATCACGGTGCCGCCACAATCGCATCCGCGATCCGCGCCGCTTCTACCGCCGGCCGCACCGCGTGTACGCGCACAATCGACGCGCCGTTGAGAATCGCCGCCGTCATCGCCGCCAGGCTGGCTGCTTCACGCGCCATCACCGGAGCGGATTCGCCGCCAAAGAGCGGCGCCAGCGTGTGCCCCAGAAACGATTTGCGGCTTAACCCCACGAGCAGCGGCCGCCCCAGCACCAGCAACTCGCCGTGCCGCGCGAGCAGCGCGTAATTCTCATCGAACCGTTTCCCGAACCCATACCCGGGATCGATCACTATCGCGTCCTCGGCAACACCGGCCGCTCGCGCCGCTTCGATGCTCGCCGCCAATCCATCGCGCACCATCGCCAGCAGCGCGTGGGGCGCGAGCTGCGCCTGCGCGCGCCACTCC
>JASHTS010000021.1 GCA_030040425.1 Acidobacteriaceae bacterium
GCCGACCGAAGGCCGCACCAGCGACAGGAATTCCGCGCGCGTCTCCTTTTCGCGGAAGCAGCCGACCATGGCGCTCGTCACCGTGGACGAGTGCTGCTTCTCGATGCCGCGCATCATCATGCAAAGGTGCCTCGCCTCGATGACCACGCCCACTCCCTGGGGCACAATCGCCTCCTGAATGGCATCGGCGATCTGCCGCGTCATGCGCTCCTGCACCTGCAGCCGGCGCGCAAACACCTCCACCAGGCGCGGAATCTTGCTCAGCCCAATCACCTTGCCGTTGGGAATATAGGCCACGTGCACCTTGCCGAAGAACGGCAGCATGTGGTGCTCGCACAGAGAGTACATCTCGATGTCCTTCACGATCACCATCTCGTCGTAATCCACGTCGAACAGCGCTCCGCGCAGAATCTCCGTCGGATTTTCTTCGTAGCCCTTGGTCAGAAAGGCCAGCGCCTTCTCAATCCGCGCCGGCGTGGACACGAGCCCATTGCGGCTGGGGTCTTCGCCCAGCCGCGCCAGAATTTCGCGATACATCTCCTGCATGCTGAATGCGCTCAGGCCTTCCGCGCTCTCCGCGGCCCTGCGCACGCTCTTGCTCACCACCATTGGTTGCGCCATCCCATTTCCCTTTCCAAACTTCCTTGCTCTTACAGGTCAGTCACCCCGCTTGTCATCCTGAGCGAGGTCGCCTTGGCGACCGAGTCGAAGGACCTGCAGTTATTTCCTCAAAGAATCCCCGGGTGCCCCATCCATTCGCCGAACTTTGGCGAATGGGTGGGAAAACACAACCCTCAATCAGACTCCACCGCACTCGAAAAAATTGTTCTCCGTCTCTTCCACGCGCACCCGCTCCAGCCTTCCCTTGCCCAGCGCGCCCTCGAGCAGACCGAAAATCATCCGGCTAAAATTCTCCGTCGTCGGCACCTGCGTCTGGAACGCCGGATCGAGATTCAGGTTGCGGTGATCGAACCGCTCCAGCACCTGTTCGCCCACCACGTTATCCAGCTCGACCAGATTCATCACCATGCCCGTCTCAGCGTTCACCGGGCCGCCCACCAGAACCTCAACTGCATAATTATGGCCGTGCCCATGCGGGTTGTTGCACTTTCCATAGGCCGCTGCATTCTCCTCGGCCGTCAGCGCATCGCTATGCAGCCGGTGGCTCGCGCTCAATGAGTAGCGCCGGCCGAAGTAGGCTCTCTGCGTCGCCGGGTTCATGCTTCCCCTCGAAACTCAGCGAAAATCTCCGGCGTCTCATAGATGCGCACGCGGCTCAGCTTGGCGCCGCCCGCTGCGTTCACCTTCGGCTCCAGCCGCTTCCACGCAGCAATGGCTATGTTCTCCGTGGTAGGAATCAGCTTGCCCGCCCTGAACTCGTCCACCTCCAGGTTCAAGTGCCGGTGATCGTACGCGGCCAGCACCTCGCGCTGCATCACCTGCTTCAGCCACTTCAGATCCACCACAAACCCCGTCACCGGATCGGGCTCGCCCGCCACCGTCACCTCCAGCGTGTAATTGTGTCCGTGGCCGTTGCGATTGGCGCACTGCCCGAACACCTGCTGGTTTTTCTCCGCGGACCACGCCTCGTTCCAGTAGTAATGCGAGGCCGAAAACGTCGCCCGCCGGGTCAGCAAAATCATCGGATCCTCACCTCAAAGATGCGCATCGGCAGCGCGCAGTTACACAAAATCGAAGAGCGCCGCCATTCTGACCATCCTGAACGCGACCGCCGCGAAGGATGCGCTGAAAGGTGGGAAAGCTGCATATTCTTCCAGACACTGTCATCCTGAGCGAAGATCGGCCGCCTGAGCGGACCATCGGAGTCGAAGGATCTGCGGTTGTTCCGGCCGTTTTTCGTGCGGGTCGCTGCACTCTCCGCCGCTCACGTCCCATAACTCCGCCCCTTCCAGCTTACCCGCTTCAAAACCCTGTGCTGAATCCAGCTGCGATAGAGCAGCGCCACAAACAGCGGCAACCCCAGCGGCGAAACGAGACAGTCCCCGAAGGGAAAGTGGGACTTGGCTACGCGAAAATAGAATCGAAAAAGCGTGCGCACCCAGAGAAGCGCGAAGATCCAGCCCGCGCCCAGCCACTCGAGCGAGTGCGCCGCCAGCCGCGCATTCCAAAGCTCGTAAGCCAACACCGGCAGTCCAAAGAGAAGAAGAAAGTCAACCGCGCGCCAGGCGGCCAGCGCCAGCGCATTGTTGAACAGCAGAGCCAGGTTCTTCGTCCAGCCTTCGATCAATGCTCCGGTCGAGCGGTACATGCGCGCGGAAACCGCGTCCTCCGCATAGCGGAAGCGCAGCCCTACGCGGCGCTTCTTCGCGAGGTATGCGAGCTCCACGTCCTCGAGCACCTTATCCGCCACGCTCGCATGGCCGCCCAGCCGCCGATAGGCTTCGCGCTCCACCAGCAGAAACTGCCCATTGGCCGCGGCGATGCGCTGCGCCGGATCGGAAACCTTGGCTGGCGGATAAGCCAGCGCCAGCTCGGAGAAAATCAGCGGCATCAGCGTGCGCTGCGCCGCTCCCCTCACCAGTTGCCGCGGCGAGTAGCTGAGCACTCCGGCGCGATGCCGCTCGGCTTCATGCAGCGCGCGGCGCAGGTCGCCCGCCTCATGCACCGTGTCCGCATCGGTAAACAGCAGCCATTTGCCGCGCGCGCGCCGCGCCGCGGTCCATACCGCGTTGGCCTTGCCCGTCCATCCGGCTTCGAGCTTGCCCGCTTCGAGCACCGTCACGCCCCTGAAGCTGCGTGCAATCTCACGCGTCCGGTCGCGCGAGTGATCGTCCACCACCGCCAGCTCCCAGTCCTTTTCAAGCTCAAAAATCTCCTCTGACTGGCTCACCAGCGACTCGAGGCACGCGCCCAGGCAATCCTCTTCATTGCGCGCCGGCACAATCACCGTCAGCTCGATCAGAGTCTCCGGCTCCGGCTGATCGAAGACCGTCCCCGGCACGGTGTTCCCGGCCCAGCTGCGCCAGTCCGGCCTTCCCGCCGCATCGGGCTCTCCCGTCGGCGCATCGTCC
>JASHTS010000180.1 GCA_030040425.1 Acidobacteriaceae bacterium
CTATTTCCGACGGAGGAAACTCCACGGGCTCGGAAAGCAGCACATTACCATCGGGATCGACGATTGTGATCTGATTGGTGCTATACCGTCCGAGCCTCTTCGCTTTCGCGTCGGCAAAAAGGCCGCCTGCTCCTTTGAAGTTCTGAACCAGCTTGCGAGCATCGGTGCCCTGAGGCACCTGAACGAGGATTTCCCCTCCCCCGCGGAGTTCCACTTCTCCGCCAATCCCTCCGCCGGGGACCGTTTGCAGCTGGCCGCGAGCCTTGCCGATTGATTTGTTGAAACTCGATTGTGCCCCGCCTTTCCACACTTTGACTTCGCGGCGAAAAGCACCTGAACTGCCCCGGGCTGAAGGAGTGCGGAACTCGATGTCGGCAGCCTTCGGCAAATCCCCGCCTCCGGTGCCCTTTGCCCCGGGGTTCCCGGACCCAACAGGGATCGAGCCCGCCGGCCCCATCACGGCTCGCTCGGCATTCACCCTTGTGAGCCCCGGATGCTCCTGCATGAGCGTGGCAATTTCCTCTTCGGTGCTCTGTGAATACTTGGCGATTTGTTTAGATTGGCGCTGAACGTATCCTCCCGCACGCGCGGGGACATATGTTGGTGGCTCGCCAACTCGTCCGCTGCAGCCTCCCTGCTGCACCACGTGAGTAAGCTCGTGAGCCAGCAATCTCCTGCCTTGATGGGTTCCTGGGCGAAATTGTCCCGCACCGAACACAAGATCTTGTCCCACCGCATAAGCATGGGCATGCAACGTCTGCGCCGATCCCTCAGCAGCGTGTCCAGTGTGAATTCGAATCCGGGAAAAGTCGTGCCCGAAGCCTGCCTCCATGTAGGCGCGGGTGGCTGCATCCAGCGGCTGACCCGGCGAGCGCAACACCGCATCTACCAGGGGCGGAGCCGTCATCGCAGCACTTCGGGGAAATAAGGGAGCGCTCGAAATCCGTGGAGCCGCGGAGCTGCGCCGCATCTTCCCTGGTTCGCAGTATCGAGCTTCACTGTTGCATTTGCTGCACCTTCCGCCACAGGCGCATTTGGGCTTAGTTGGGATCGCCCGCCCCAGCCACGGGAGGCTTCCAGCGCTACCCGCCCGCGTAGCATCGGCCGCTGGCTCCGATTCTACCGTGCGCACCACACGGTCGGCGACACGGTCGGCTTCGTGCTCCAGCGGATCCTGCGCCTCACCTACCGCCAACTTCGCCTGGACCTGCCAGGGTAGCTGCCAAGGCTGCAGTCCCATCCCTGCCGTGTCTCTCCGGTTTGGCTGGCGCCCGCTGGGCGGCGCCGATGGTGCGATTCCGCCGATGTTCCAGGAAAACTTGGGTGTACCGAAGACCTCCTTAGCCTCCCGCTCTGCGATGGAGTCCTTGGACGATCCTGCCCCTCGATCCTTCGCGGTCTTTCCAGACAACGGTTTTTTGGCCGAAGCGACGCGGGCAAACATTCGGCGACCTCCCGCCACAGATGGGCGCGATTATATAGCGAGCTCTCTGAGTGACGCCAGATCATGAACGGGACAGCCTTGGCCGGCTTCTCGGAGCGCAATTTCCTGCGCCGATCGCTTTCGATTCGGTCCAAATAGACCTTGGCACCTTCACGGGCACTCACCTCGATCCCACAATTCGAGCACCGAAGCATGGCCGTTTAGTAGGCGACATCCCGCAGTTCGGATAGTCGAGCTCCTGATTCATCCATCCCGCATCCGAGGCGGCCTAGGGCGGCCCTACATTCACCCTGGCTGAGCCGACTGCTCGCAGAATTAGGACACGAAGCGATCGTGGCGCATGCGCGCAACGTGCGTCAGATAGGGGAAAGCCGGCGCAAGGACGATCGCCTGGACGCACAGGCCCTGGCCAGGCTAGAACCTGTCCGATAAATACCTGAAGCAATTTTGGGCTTGAGTTTTCATGCCGATAGCGGCACAAAGGAGTTGATCTGGCGACGCTGCGAAGAAGCGGATGCGAGCTCGGGGAGAGGTGTCAGATGCCGAATGGGCGATACATCCACCAGTACTTCCTCGATGAGGGTGCGCACAATGCGCTTTTTCAATCGCGCACTCGTGGTCGGATGGGCCCAGATCGCTTCGAGTTGAGTGGCAAGTTGGGTGAGGTCTTCGAGAGCGATACTTGGGTCCCGGTCCATATCGGCGCCGTGCTGGTGAATGCGTTCCTCGATCTCGTTCAGGTGTTGCAAGGCCAGATTCCAGCGCCGCTCAAGTTCCGCGGTTACTAGCCGGTTCTCCGGATCGGCGGAATCATACTGCCGCCGGGCGCGATCTGCCGCATAGGCGGCGGCCTGTCGATCGCGTTCCAGTGCATCGAGGACATCATCCTGATGCCGGGCACGTTGTTCGCAGGCCAGCACGGAAGCTTCGATCGCCGCAGGTTGAACCACGCGAAGAACCTCTCTGCCAATCGCCTCATCGACGGTGATGCCACCGAACGCGATGCAACGGGGCTCGCCGTTATCCAGGAACCCGCGATGACACGCATACCGCAACACATCATGTCCGTTGCCGGTATATCGTACCGTCAGCTTACGACCACAACGGCGGCATCGCAAGAGGCCGGCCAGCAACGCCTGACCGTTACCGGCGGCGCCGGGGTGGGCCTCACCCAGGTTGTTTTGTTGAATCATGCTCTGGATATGCTCAAACTCTTCCCAACTGACGTAACCTTCATGGGCCCCGGGGATCAGAGACAACCACTGATCTCTCGGTTTCCGCCGGCAAATGTGATGCGCTCGGACGCCCTCGTATCCGGTGAGGTGCTCGGTCTTGCCATAGGCATAAGCTCCTCCATAAGCCGGGGAGGTCAGCAGACGATGCATCGAGCGGTAGACAGGGCGTTTCCACAGAGTCTCGCCGCTGGGCGTGTGCGTCGGAACTTCAAGTCCGTGTTCTAAAAACCACATCAGCGTCTGACGCACAGTTCCCAGTTCGGTGAATTTACGAAAGACTAGAAGGACGGCCTGCTGCACGCGCAAATCCGGGTCCTTCTCCAGACGCTGGTTTTCCCCCTTTGACATAGCCGACCGGAGCCGACACGATCAGCTCACCCCGGCGCGCCTTCTCTCGTCGAGCTTCGACGGAGCGCTGGCGCAGCAGGTCCAGTTCATACTCGTTCAGGCTGCCCTTGAGGCCAAGAAGGAGCCGGTCGTTACTGAGCCGGGGCGTGTAGACCAGCTCCTGGTCCACCAGCACGGTATCGACCACGCGGCAGACTTCGACCAGTTGTTGCCACTCCCGGCTGTTCCGCGCAAATCGAGAAACCTCGCGCGCTGCAACCGCACCGACCTTGCCCAGGCAGACTTCAGCCACCATGCGCTCAAAGCCGGCACGCAGCACGGATCCGGCCGCGGATCGCCCCAGATCCTCATCAATGACCTCGATCTCGCGCCATCCCAGTTGCCGAAATCGCGTTTCCATCGCGTACTGCAGCTTCTGGCTCTCCAGTTTATGGATCACCTGATACGGAGAGGACTGGCGAACGTAGAGAATCGCCTTGCGCTCCAGATGTTGTGAGCGGACCTTTTCACTCATCGCTCACCTCCGCTTGTGTCCGGGCACCAATGTTCTTTTCGATGTGCTCGTTCATCATCCGCGCCAATAGGCGAAGCACCCGCTGACGGGCCTCCGGTGGAAGATTCGGTTGTGGTGGTGGCGGAGTAAACAACTGGCCCTGCAGCGTCCTGAATCGGAATGTCATCGGCATCAGCACCTCCTGAGTCGCTGGGAGAATGCTGCTCCTGAACTTCAGGCAATTCAATTCGATCCGCATCGGATGTCACGAGCACGCGCAAGGCACGAAGCGCGTTGACGCTCACGTGGGGACCTTCCTCTGGCTTCACCTGGCTACAATGGCCGGAATCGAACATCCACTCTGGAATCTCCAGCGCTGCGGACCAGTTCAGCTCATCGCGTGCGCAGCGAAGAACAATCATGCCACCCCGCCGTGCATCGCCGCGGACATATACCTGCTTCCCAAACCAAGGGTGCCACGGATACTGTACTTCTCGAATGTAGGTTTTATGGGTATCTTGTACCCCACTTGTACAACACCGAGCGTCCACACTCATCGTTGGGATATCGACCTCCAGCAACTGCGGCATGCCAAATCCAAGCTTCGCAGGGGCATGGAAAAGTGGAAAGCAAACAACCCTTCCCACTTTTCCACGTCCCCGACTGCGGCGGCGAGTTAACTAACTCACCTTCTGATGGGCTCCGGGAATTTTGTACCAGGTTAAATGTTAGTCTTCGGCCAAGCACCGGCCCCTGCGGGGCCCGAGGGATTGGCTGATGAAGAAGAAGCGATTTTCCGTGGAGCAGATTGTCGGGGTGTTGAAGCAGGCGGAGGTCGGAGTGCCTGTAGCCGAAGTGATTCGCAAGGCCGGGATCAGCGAACAGACATTCTATCGATGGAAAAAGCATTACGTGGGTCTGGAATCGGATGCGAGCGAGCACGGTCCGGAGATAGTGTCCCGGGTCGAGGCCGTTGAGCTTGGCTGAACCGATGAGCGAGTAAATCGCGGCGGCACGTTCGCCGCCTGTGTCGGAGCCGGCGAACAAGTAATTCTTTCTGCCCAGGGCTACAACGCGGAGCGCCCGTTCGGCACCGTTGTTGTCGATCTCCAGCCGGCCGTCATCGATGTAGCGCGTGAGAGCGCGCCATCGCGAGAGCGAGTAGCGGATCGCACCCGCAGTCTCGCTCTTGGGCGACAGTTGCCGCACTGACTTTTCCATCCACTTGTGCAGCTCGTCGACCAGGGGCCGGGCTCGCGACTGGCGGACTTCGCGCCGAAGCTTGGCAGGCTTGCCGCGGATCTCGTCTTCGATCGCATAGAGCGCGGCGACACGGGCCAGATGGGCTTGGTTGCGGGCAAACATGGGTCACACAAACTTTGAATAGCCGCCTGAATGTAGCACAGGAATGTACTGTGTGTGCTACACTCAAAGAGGAGGTTTTTCATGCCCCGGACAATCGCGTCCCAGGTTTCCAGCATCTCAAAGCGGGAGAAACCGTCTGTAAGGAGTCGCAGGTTCGGCGATGCTCTCTCCATCGCCGAGAAGCAGGGACTGCTTAGCGGTGCCCGCACCCTTACTGTGCGCGGGCGTATGCCGTCACTGCTGGTAGAGCAAGCAAAAAAGAAAACAGGTATCCAATCCGATTCCAAGCTGATTGAGGCTGCGCTTGCCAACATCGTGGCCGCGGACGATTACGCTGACTGGCTACTTGCCCAGCGCGGAACGGTAAGCAAGGATCTCGACCTTGAGTTCTAGTTCGGCATTTCAACAGTCGCTGAGACGACTGAAGCCGGAAAAACGGAGGAGCGCGCTCGCATATCGCGAGCGCTCCCAACTGCAGTTTTTGTCGGACCTGAAGCCTCCGTTCCCGAAGTTGCTCCTCGACACCACTGTTTATATCGATGCTCTGCAGGGCCGGCTCCCGGACTCCACTGAGGTTGCTCTTCGAACCGGGAGTCTCTGGCACTCCTCGGTTACGGAAGCGGAGTTGGCGGCGCTTGCCGGTTTGCTAGACCCGGCGCATCGGGGGCGAGCGAGTGCGATTGCGCAGGTTGCCGCCTCCATCGATCGGCGCCCGTCGCATCGGATTCTCACCCCGGATCGCGATACATGGCGCGAAGCCGGTATCCTCGCCGGGTTACTCGCCCGATTGCAGGGGTACGGGAAGGATGAGCAGCGCAGAGCGCTCAACGATGCGCTGATCTTTCTCACGGCCGCCAAACATGGTTGCGTGGTGCTCACGCGCAATCTCTCAGAGTTCGACCTGCTCACGCAACTTGACGCGAGAGGGCAGGCCGTCTTCTATTAGGCGAGAGAGGAGCACCAGCGGCCACAATCCACCTTGGATTGAGAGAGTTCAAGGGGAAGCATAGGCGACTTGCTGCCCCTGTCGGGAATGATTCATCGCCTCTTGATTTGATTTGGCGTCCCCGACGGGATTTGAACCCGTGTGCCACCCGCGGCGGCCAAC